>NZ_CP011774.1:2457500-2762664 GCF_001412535.1 Limnohabitans sp. 63ED37-2
GACCACCAGCCTCACGGTTTTCTCGTCGTAATCGCGGTAGCCGTTGGGCAATCTCTGGCTCACGATCAAGCCAGCCGCTTCATAGCGACGCAAGCGGTGCACCGACACCTGGGTCTTGGCCGAGAGTTCTGAAATGCGCATGAACCCAGTCTAGCAACGCTCGCACAATGCGAAGGTTGATCCGATTGACGCATGGGCGACAAGCCGGTCAGATGTCTGCGCCGCAGGTGATACCCCGCTGCGCAAGGCTGGTGTACAAACCCGCTCTACTTTGAGAATGCTTTGATGACACCACACCCCGCTTTGCCCCACGCCCACCCTAAAGATGTGGGCCTGTGCCCCGAGCGCACACAGCGCCTCATGGATGTGCTGCGCCGCGAAGTGGCCAGTGGCAGGTTGCCGGGGGCTGTGGCCATGATCGCCCGGCGCGGGCAGATCGGCCTGCTGGAAGCCTTGGGCCAGCAAGACCCGGCCATGGGCACGCCCATGCAGATCAACAGCATCTTCCGCATCTATTCGATGACCAAGCCGGTCGTTTCGGTGGCGGTCATGATGCTGGTCGAGCGTGGGCAATTGCTGCTCTCCGACCCGGTCAGCCGTTGGTTGCCCGAGTTTACCCACCCCAAAGTGGCGACCGCGCAGGGGCTGGAGCCGGTCAAGCAAGAGGCCACGGTGCAAGACCTGCTGCGCCACACGGCCGGGCTGACCTATGAATTTTTGGGCAGCTCACCCGTGCAGCAGCAATACGCACAAGCCAAGATCGCCTCACGCGAGCGCACCAACGCCGAGTTCTCTCAAGCCCTGGCGGCCATGCCGCTGCAATTCCAGCCCGGCAGCGTGTGGGCTTACAGCCGCGCCACCGATGTGCTGGGGCGCTTGGTCGAGGTAGTCAGCGGCCAAGGTTTTGGGGCCTTCTTGCAAGCCGAGATCTTTGGCCCGCTGGGTATGGTGGACACCGGCTTTGCGGTGCCACCCGAACACCACCACCGCATTGCCGAGCCCTTTGCGCACGACCCTGACGGCGGCGTTCCCATGAAGGTGCTCGACCCCCGCCAAGTGCCTGCCATGGAAGGCGGCGGTGGGGGCCTCATGTCCACCACCCTGGACTACGCCCGCTTTTTGCAGTTCTTGCGCAACCGAGGTGAGCTGAACGGTGTGCGCCTGCTGGGCCCGCACACGGTGGACTACATGACGTCCGACCACCTGGGCGGCATCCCGGCAGACGGCACGCTGCTGCCCCCTGGCCACGGCTTTGGCCTCGGGTTTGCGGTGCGCACGAACTTGGGGTTGTCGCCCGTGCCCGGCTCGGTCGGCCTGTATTACTGGGGCGGCATCGCGGGCACTACCTTCTTTGTCGACCCTGCGCTGGACATGTATGCCATGCTGATGGTCCAAGCACCCAACCAGCGGGATTACTATCGCCCCTTGTTCCGCGACCTCGTGTATGCGGCGCTACTGTAAAAAATTCAAAACACTGGAGACTTTCGCTATGTCCGCATCTGGTCTGATGATGAAACGCCCCTTGCTCATTTCGGGCATTCTTGAACACGCCGCTGCACAGTTTGGCGAACAGGAAATCGTTTCGCGCGAGACGCACGGTCCCTTGCACCGCAGCACCTTTGCCCAAGCTGCCAAGCGTTCGCGCCAACTCGCCAACGCCTTGGCCCAGATGGGCCTGAGGGCGGGCAGCGCTGTAGGCTCGATCGCCTGGAACAACCACCGCCACCTGGAGGCCTATTACGCCGTCTCGGGCAGTGGCATGGTCATGCACACCTGCAACCCGCGCCTGCACCCGCAGCAGCTGATCTATGTGATCAACCACGCCGAAGACGAAGTGGTGCTGTTTGACGCCACCTTCGCGCCGCTGGTCAAAGGCATTGCCGCCCATTGCCCCAAGGTGCGCGCCTGGGTGTGCCTGGCCGATGCGACCAACACACCCGTTATCGAGGGCGTGGCCAATGTGATGAACTACGAAGGCCTGATCAGCGGCCACAGCGACAGCTTCGACTGGCCCGAATTGGACGATCAAACCGGCGCCGCGCTGTGCTACACCTCGGGCACCACCGGCAACCCGAAGGGCGTGCTGTACACCCACCGCGCCATCGTGCTGAACGCCACCATGGCCTGTCTGCCCGATGTGCTGAGCCTGTCCACACAAGAGACCATCTTGCCCGTGGTGCCCATGTTCCACATCAACGCCTGGTGCATCCCCTATGCCGCACTGGTGGCAGGCACCAAGCTGGTCTTGCCCGGCCCCAAGCTCGACGGCCCCAGTTTGTTCGAGCTGATGGACAGCGAGCAGGTCACCATCAGCGCGGGCGTGCCCACCATCTGGATGGGCCTGATCCAGCATGTGGAGCAAAACAACTTGCGCTTTGCCCACATGAAACGCACTGCGGTGGGCGGCTCGGCCATGCCCTTGGCGCTGATCGCCAAGTTCATGGACACCTATGGCATAGAAGTGCGCCACGGCTGGGGCATGACAGAGACCACGGCCGTCGCTACCATGAGTTTGCTGACGCGTACCGACCGCCAAAAAACTGCAGCCGATCAACACGCCATCGTGGCCAAACAAGGCCGCGCGGTCTCGGGCATCGAGATCAAGATCGTGGATGAAAACGGCGCCACCCTGCCCCGCGACGGCACATCCCAGGGCGAGTTGATGGTGCGCGGTCAGTGGATCGTGGAGCGCTACTTCAAGGCCGAGAAAACCGCGCTGGTGGACGGCTGGTTCCCCACAGGCGACATCGCTACCATCGACGCACAAGGCACCATGCAAATCCGCGACCGGACCAAAGACGTCATCAAAACTGGTGGCGAATGGATCAGCTCGATCGATCTGGAAAACGCCGCCATCGGTCACCCCGCTGTGGCCATGGCCGCGGTCATTGGTGTCAAGCACCCCAAGTGGGACGAGCGTCCGCTGCTGTTCATCGTGCGCAAGCCAGGGCAGTCACTTGAAACGCAAGAGATCCTCGACTTCCTCACCACCAAGGTGGCCAAGTGGTGGGTGCCCGACGATGTGGTCTTCCTCGAATCCCTGCCCGTGGGCGGCACGGGCAAGGTGCAGAAGAACGACCTGCGCAAAGACTACGGCGGCGTGTTCAGCTGATCAAGCTCAGCCCATCAAGCCCTGGCGCTGGGCCGCTCGTTCATGCGGTCGCGCCAGGCTTGCAGGGCCGGCATCCCCTCGTCGCCGGGCACGAACTTCATCAAGCCCCGCGCAAACTCCAGCGCACAGAACGCGGTGATGTCGGCAATGGTGAAGCGCTCGCCCGCGATGAAGGGCTGCTTTTGCAGGCGCTGGTCAAAGCCCCGCGCCACATCGCGAACCTTCTCGGCTTGCGAGCGGCCGAACTCGGGAAACTGGGGATTTTCTAAAGCCGCCAAGCCCGGGTGGCTGTGACGGATCGCGTTGGCAATGCCCCCCAGCAAATACAGCTCCACCTGCCGGTCGGCCATCTCAATGAAACCGCGCTCATCGCCTTCGCCCATCAAATTGGGCTCGGGGTAGCGGCCCTCCAGCAAAGTGCAGATCGCCCTTGTCTCGGTGATCACACGGCCGTCGTCCAGTTCCAGCGCAGGCACTTTGGCCAGCGGGCTTTTGGCCAAAAATTCGGCGGTGCGGTGCTCGCCACCGTTCAGGTCCATGTTGACCATCTCGATGCCGGTGATGTTTTTCTCCATCAAAAACATCAACACCCGGCGAGGACTGGGGGCGCGATGGGCGGTGTAAAGCTTCATGGTTTTCCTTTTGGGGGCAAGGGCATATTCAAGTCTTAGCCCGTGGCGTGCAGACTAGCACCCGCCTGTTCTCGGGCGTGCCACCCAGATGACAGGCCGTATCAAGCTCCGAGAAAAGACGCCCGGGCGACAGCAAGTCGCAGGGCGGACAGGCCAAGCCCTGCGCAGCCTTTCCAATCCTCACCAGACACCCTGTTCAACGATTTGAAAAACCCTGACCATGAACTTCGAGATCCCACCGGACATAGCGGCCTTGCGTGACCGCACACGGCAGTTCATTGCCGAAGAGGTGATCCCGCTGGAGGGCGACCCGCGCCACGGCCACCACGGCCCGTCCGAAGATTTGCGGCAGGAATTGGTGGGCCGCGCACGCGCTGCGGGCCTGCTCACACCTCATGCCTCCAAAGAAATGGGCGGACTGGGCCTGAACCACATCGCCAAAGCGGTGGTTTTTGAAGAAGCCGGTTACTCCAATCTGGGGCCGACCGCCCTCAACATCCACGCACCCGATGAAGGGAATATCCACCTCATGGAAGAAGTGGCCACCCCGGCACAAAAAGAGCGCTGGCTGCGCCCCCAGGTGGCGGGCCTGACGCGTTCGTGCTTTGCCATGACCGAACCCGACCCCGGCGCGGGCGCTGACCCGTCGATGCTCCAAACCACCGCTGTGCGCGATGGCGACGACTACGTGATCAACGGTCTCAAATGGTTCATCACCGGGGCCGACGGCGCGGATTACATCATCGTCATGGCCCGCATGGAAGACGGCACGGCCACCATGTTTTTGACCGACATGGACAAAGCGGGCATCACGCTCGAGCGCAGCATGGACGCGATGGACAACTGCTTCACGGGCGGTCACGGCGTACTGCGTTTTGACAATCTGCGCGTGCCTGCCAGCGATGTGCTCGGCGAAGTGGGCCAAGGTTTTCGCTATGCACAAATTCGGCTGGCCCCTGCACGCCTGACGCATTGCATGCGCTGGCTGGGGCAGGCCCGCCGTGCGCACGACATTGCACTGGCCTACGCCAGCCGCCGCCAAGCCTTTGGCAAACCGCTGGCCGAGCACGAAGGCGTGGGCTTCATGCTGGCCGACAACGACATCGACCTGCACACCGCCCGCCTGCACATCTGGCACACCGCCTGGCTGCTGGACCAAGGCCACAAGGGCGGCTTCGAATCGAGCCGCGCCAAAGTGGCTTGCTCTGAAGCCGAGTGGCGAGTGGTGGACCGCTGCGTGCAAATTCTGGGCGGCCAAGGCGTGACGGCCGAGACGCCCGTGATGCGGATCTTCATGGACATGCGTGCCTTTCGAATTTATGACGGCCCGAGCGAAGTGCACCGCTGGAGCATGGCCCGAAAGCTGGTCTACAAATCCCAGCAGGCCGCCAAAGCGGCCCAGGGCTGACCGCCGCCCACCCCCTCAAAACCTGCGAGCTTGCACATGACCCCTTCCCTGGCATCCACCGTTGAATTCATCCAATCGTGTGAAACCCCCTGGTCGCGTGACACCTCGCCGCCTTGGGGCATCCACGAAGCAGACCCACCGCCCTACAACCGCTTGTATGGCCCGGTACACGGCAGAGGGCCCGTGTCTGGGGTTTTGTATCACCAACACCAGTTGTTGGCCCAATGGGGCGAGCCCCACAAGGCCGACCTGACCTTCAGTGTGGCCAAGACTTATTTGGCCTTGCTGGCAGGCTTGGCGTTTGACCAGGGCCTGATCCCCAACGTCCACACCCCTGTGGCTGAGCAATGCCCCGGCATTGGCTTTGAAGGCGAGCGGCTGTCGCGCATCACTTGGCACCATTTGTTGCAGCAAACCAGCGAATGGGAAGGCACTTGTTTGGGCATTCCCGAACAAGTGGACCGCTACCGCTGGCTGCCTTACCAAACGGGTCAGGCCGATGGCCAAAAGGGCGATGCCCGGCCACTGGGCGAGCCGGGCACCCGGTTTGAGTACAACGACGTGCGCATCAACCAACTGTCATTGGCCTTGTTGCACCTGTTCAAGCGCCCGCTGCCCGAGGTGTTTGAAGAATTTTTCCGGAAACCTCTGGGCTGCTCGGATGCCTTTCAATGGGTGGGCTACGAGCAAGGCTGGACCGATGTCAATGGCCAACGCATGATGTCAGTCCCCGGTGGTAGCCACTGGGGCGGCGGCGTGTCGATCTCGGCGATGGACCAGGCGCGGATTGGCCTGATGCTCATGGGGCAAGGCCAGTACCAAGGCCAACAAATTTTGTCCAAACAATGGCTCGAGATGATGCAGCAGCCCTGCGACATCGCGCCCTATTACGGCTACCTGATTTGGTTGAACAAAGACGGGGCGCTTTTCAAAGATGCGCCCCGAAGCTCTTGGTTTGCCATTGGCGCGGGTTCTTCCATCACCTGGGTGGACCCCGAGCTGGAGTTGGTGTGCATCATGCGGTGGATCGACGCTGATAAAACCAACGATTGCATCGCACGGGTGATGCAGTCTTTGACTCGGTCAGGCTAAAGGTATTTCTGAGAGGCCAATCCATTTGCCGACCGCGGTGCAGTCACTTCAACGTGCACGCAAGCGGGCCATGCTCAGCGCAGCGCCCAGGCCTGCCGTGAGCGCACCCAGCATCACCGCATGGCCTGCGCCTTGCGGTCCGAACAGGTTGAAGCACAAGGCCACCAAGGCCGCGCCGCTGGCTTGTCCGATCAATCGCGCCAATGCGACCATGCCACTGGCGCCGCTGGTGCGGTGAGCGGGTGCACTGGCCATGATGGCACGCAGATTAGGCGACTGAAACAGCCCAAAGCCCACACCGCACAGCGCCATGCTCAAGGCCATGACGGCAAACGAAACGTCCACCCCAGACATGCCTAACCCTGCCATGCCCAGGCTCAAAATGCCCAATCCCACACCCCCCAAAATCGCAGCCGGGTAACGGTCAGACAAGGTGCCCGCCACTGGGGCCATCAAGGCCACCACCAGGGCCCAGACCGACATGAGCACCCCGGTTTCCACAAACGGGCGATTCAGTTGCTGTTGAAAAAAGAAGGGCAAAGCCACAAACGCTAGGCCCTGTGTTGTGAAGGCGCTGAACGAGGTGAAGACCGACAGGCTGAACAGGGGCCGCCGCATCAGATCGACCGGCAGCACGGGCGCGGCCTGGCCGCGCTGTCGCAACAACAGCCAACCACCGCTGCCCAGCATGAGCCCCAGCGCAGTCAGCACCACAAGCCAGCCTTTTTGTTGCGCCACCGCACTGAGCGTGAACACCAGCGATGCAAAACAGACAGCCGCCAGCAGCGCCAGCACACGGTCATAGGGCGCATCGCTCTTGGCAGTAGCAGTTCGGGGCAAGTAACGCCACGCCAACAAGAGCCCAACCATGCCCAGTGGCACCTGCAAGCCAAACAGCCAAGGCCAGGGCAACACGGCCAGCAAGAGCGAAGCCACCGTGGGCCCCAGGCTGTAGCCCAGGCCCACAATCAGAGCGTTCATGCCCGCGCCGCGGCCCAGCTTTTCTGGCGGGTAAATGTTCTGAATCAAGGCCAGGTTGACGCTCATCACCCCGGCTGCTCCCACGCCTTGAATGGCGCGGAAAAAGGCCAGCCACTCCAGCTGCGTCGCGCTGGCACTGGCCAGTGCCGCCAGATTGAACAGCACGATGCCCAGCAAAAACACTTGGCGTGGGCCCCAACGGTCACCCAAAGCGGCCAAGGGCAGCAGCACCGCCACCACCGCCAGCTGGTAGGCATGCACCACCCAGACCGACTCGGCCGGTGTGCTTTGCAAGGCCTCACCAATGGCGGGCAAGGCCGTGTTGGCCACCGATTGGTCGAGCGATCCGAGAAAAACCGCCATCAATAAAGACAGCAGCGCCATCCAGGGCATGCCGCTCGGCACTGGCGGAGTGGCAGCGGTCATCCGGGCATCAGGCCTTGGCCGCTTCCAATGTATCGCGTGTCTGCAGGGCCACTTGGCGGGCGGCTTGCTCGAAGTCGTCACCGCTCGATGCGTACAGCACCGCACGCGATGAGTTGACGATGATCGATCCTGCGCTGCTGCCGTCGGCGTTGGCACGCCAGCCTGCTTTGACGGTGGCGACGGCGTCGCCGCCTTGTGCGCCCACGCCGGGGATCAGCAGGGGCACGGTGGGGGCGAGTTCGCGCACGCGCTCGATCTCTGCGGGGTAAGTCGCGCCGACCACCAGGCCCAACTGGCCATTCAGGTTCCAAGGGCCTTGCGCCAGTCGAGCCACATGCTCGTACAAGAGCGGCTGACCTTCCACCGAAGCCAAGCGCTGGTTCTGTAAATCGTCACCACCAGGGTTGGAGGTGCGGCACAACAAGAACGCGCCTTTGCCGTGGTACTTCAGGTAGGGGGCCACCGAGTCCCAGCCCATAAAGGGCGACAGGGTCACGGCATCGGCGCCATAACGCTCAAAGGCCTCTTTGGCGTATTGCTCGGCGGTGCTGCCAATGTCACCGCGCTTGGCGTCCAAAATGATCGGCACATGCGGGGCCACGCGGCGCATGTGTTCCATCAGGCGTTCAAGCTGGCCTTCGGCGCGGTGCGCGGCAAAGTAGGCAATTTGGGGTTTGAAGCTGCTGACCAGGTCGGCCGTGGCGTCGACGATGCGGGCACAAAAGTCGTAGATTTTGTTGGCGTCGCCCTTGTAGGCGTCAGGGAACTTGGTGGGTTCGGGGTCCAGGCCCACACAAAGCATGGAGCCGTTTTGGCGCTCGGCGGCGCGCAGCATGTCGAGGAAGGTCATGGCTCGATTTTAAAGCCCGTCTAAGATGCAGCCCATGCACAAGCTTTCTCCGCGCCAATGGACCCTTCTGGTTTTGCTCACCTTGGTTTGGGGGATCAATTGGCCGGTCATGAAACTGGGGGTGACCGGCTTTCCGCCCCTCACCTTCCGCATGATGTGCTTGTGGCTGGGGGTGCCCATTTTGGGCATGGCGCTGGTGGTCATGAAGGTGCCGTTCCGGATTCCACGCGCCCATTGGCGGGAGCTGCTGGTGCTGGCGGTGTTCAACATGTTCATCTGGCACGCGCTGATCATCGTGGCAGTGCAGTCACTCTCCAGCGGACGGGCGGCCATTTTGGGTTACACCATGCCGATGTTTTCAGCCCTGCTGGGGGCCTTTGTGTTTGGTGATCAGCTGGCCAAACGGTCATGGGCTGGGGTGGCTGCGGCCAGCTTGGGGGTGGTCTTGCTGCTCTGGCACGAATTGTCCAACCTGAGTGGCCGACCTGTGGGCGTGTTGCTGGCCCTGATGGCGGCCAGCACCTGGGCCTTGGGCACGCAGTTGCTGCGCCGCACCCGCATGCCCGTGCCCACCTTGGCCATCTCGTTTTGGATGACGCTGATGACCGCTGTGGTGATCACCGTGCTGGCCGTGGGCTTGGAACGTGCTCAGTGGGTCAGTCCATCGCCGTCCAACTGGTTTGCCATCGTGTTCAACGCGGTGCTGGTGTTTGGCTTTGCCCATGCCGCTTGGTTTTATCTGGCCCGCAGTTTGCCGCCCGTGGCCTCCACGCTCAGTGTGATGCTGATCCCAGTGTTGGGCGTGTTCAGTGGTGCGCTGTGGCTGAACGAGGTATTGCACTGGCAAGATTGGGCGGCCGTGGGCTTGATGAGCGCCTCGATTGCCTTTGTGCTGTGGCCAGCCTCCAAAAAAGCGACCTGATCTTTTGACTCACTAGCGATCGCTCTTGGGCGATCGCTGACCCGCTCACCAGGCCGGTTGCAAAGCCGCAAACCCTTTGGGGGCCTGACTGGACTTCTCAAAGGTCACGATCTCGTAAGCGTCGGGTTGAGCCAGCAGCGCACGCAACAGCTGGTTGTTCATGGCGTGGCCCGAGCGAAAGGCGCTGTAGGCGGCCAACAAAGGTTTGCCCACGATGTACAGGTCGCCCATGGCGTCCAGGATTTTGTGTTTGACGAACTCGTCGTCGTAGCGCAGCCCGTCGGCGTTGAGGACTTTGTAGTCGTCCATCACGATGGCGTTGTCCAAACCACCGCCCAAGGCCAGGCCGTTGGCACGCATCATTTCCACATCTTTGGTGAAACCGAAGGTACGGGCACGGGCGATATCGCGCGAGTACACGCCCTCTGACATGTCAAACACCACCTGCTGGCCTGTTGAGTCGACGGCGGGATGGCGGAAGTCGATTTCGAAGCTGAGTTTGTAGCCGTGAAAGGGCTCGAGTTTGGCCCACTTGATGTTGTTGCCCTCGCCTTCACTCACCTGCACGGTTTTGAGCACCCGCAAAAAGCGCTTGGGCGCGTTTTGCTCGACGATGCCCGCGCTTTGCAGCAAGAAGACAAACGAAGAGGCCGATCCGTCCAGAATGGGCACTTCTTCGGCGGTGATGTCGACGTACAGGTTGTCAATGCCCAGCCCGGCGCAGGCCGACATCAAGTGCTCCACGGTGAACACCTTGGCCTGGCCGACCGAAATGGTCGAGGCCAGTCGGGTGTCGGTCACCGATTCGGCCCGAACGGGGATGTCCACCGGCTCGGGCAAATCGACCCGGCGGAACACGATGCCGGTGTCGGGCGCCGCAGGGCGCAGGGTCAATTCGACCCGCTGGCCGCTGTGCAAGCCCACGCCAACGGCTTGGGTCAGGGTTTTGAGGGTGCGTTGAGCAAGCATGCACCCATTTTAATGGGCGCTGCTTGTCAGCGCATCAGTCGGCTTGTTTGCGCAAGAAAGCCGGGATTTCGATGTCGTCCATGCCCGCATTGGCCATGCCGTCCACACGCGCTGCGGCGTGGGTGCGGTTGCTGCGCCAGATGGCGGGGGTGTTCATGCCCGCAGCGCCCAAGGCCGCTGTCGCGCCCATCGGAGAAGCCGCCGCTTCTTGGCCACCCATCAGGAAGGGAGCGTTGTCGGTGCCGGTGCGCAGCACTTGCAGGGGAGGCGCTGTGCGGCGAGCACCGGCCTTGGTCAAGCCTGTGGCCACCACGGTCACGCGGATCTGGTCGCCCAGGCTCTCGTCGTAGGCCGTGCCATAAATGACGTGGGCATCTTCCGAAGCGCAGTCACGGATGGTGTTCATGGCTTGCTTGGACTCGGAGAGTTTCAATGAACCCTTGGCGGCACTGATCAAGACCAGCACGCCGCGTGCGCCCTTGAGGTCCACGCCTTCGAGCAGTGGGCAGGCGACGGCTTGCTCGGCTGCAATGCGGGCGCGGTCTGGGCCACTGGCGGCGGCGGTGCCCATCATGGCTTTACCAGGCTCACCCATGACGGTGCGCACGTCTTCAAAGTCGACGTTCACATGGCCGGGCACGTTGATGATTTCGGCAATACCGCCCACGGCGTTTTTCAGCACGTCGTTGGCGTGCGAGAAAGCCTCGTCCTGGGTCATGTCGTCGCCACCGGGCAATTCGAGCAATTTCTCGTTCAAGACCACGATCAGCGAGTCCACGTTGGCTTCCAACTCCTTCATGCCTTCGTCGGCGTTGTCCATGCGGCGCTTGCCTTCAAAGTCGAACGGCTTGGTGACCACGCCCACGGTGAGGATGCCCATGTCTTTGGCGATCTTGGCGATGACCGGTGCTGCGCCCGTGCCGGTGCCGCCGCCCATACCCGCGGTGATGAACAACATGTGGGCGCCTTCGATGGCTGCGCGGATGTCGGCCTCAGCGGCTTCAGCGGCTTCGCGGCCCTTGTCTGGCTTGCTGCCAGCGCCCAGACCCGTTTGACCCAGTTGCACAAAGCGGTGGGCCGCACTGCGGGCCAGGGCTTGTGCATCGGTGTTCGCGCAGATGAATTCAACGCCTTGAACCTGACGCTCGATCATGTGCTCCACCGCATTGCCGCCGCCACCGCCCACACCGATCACTTTGATCTGGGTGCCTTGGTTGAATTCCTCTGTCTGGATCATTTCGATGGTCATGTTACTTCTCCTAAATGGTTTGCAGTTGCCTGAAAGTTTTCTGAATTTTTGGGTGTATTTGAATGATTTTTCAACATCGTAACGGCCTTAAGAGGGGTGGGCTGCTTCTGGCTTGAAAAATATGGGTCCAGTTCATCAAAAGTTCCCCACAATGAAGTCTTTGAAGCGGCCAAAGGCGTTGTTCACAGAGCTTTTCTTTTGGGTCACTTTGTAGCCGCGCAAGCGGGCCAAGCGGGCCTCTTCCAGCAAACCCATCACGGTCGCTGCACGGGGCTGGCTGACCATGTCGGCCAAGCCTCCGGAATACTTGGGCAAGCCCCGACGCACGGGCTTGAGGAAAATGTCTTCGCCCAATTCGATCATGCCCGGCATCACCGCGCTACCGCCCGTGAGCACGATGCCCGAGGACAGCACTTCTTCGTAACCCGATTCACGGATGACCTGGTGCACCAGGGAGAAAATCTCTTCGATGCGCGGCTCGATCACGCCAGCCAAGGCCTGGCGGCTGAGCATGCGCGGACCCCGGTCACCCAAGCCGGGCACTTCCACCTGGGCATCGGGATCGGCGAGCAGCTGTTTGGCGTAACCGCTCTCGACCTTGATGTCTTCAGCATCTTTGGTGGGCGTGCGCAAGGCCATGGCAATGTCGCTGGTGATCAGGTCACCGGCAATCGGGATGACGGCGGTGTGGCGGATGGAGCCGTTGGCAAAAATCGCCACATCGGTGGTGCCCGCGCCGATGTCCACACACACCACACCCAGTTCACGCTCGTCTTCGGACAACACGGCCAGGCTCGACGACTGGGGGTTGAGCAACAACTGGTCGACTTCCAGACCACAGCGGCGCACACACTTGATGATGTTTTCTGCGGCGCTTTGGGCGCCTGTGACGATGTGCACCTTGGCTTCCAGGCGCATGCCGCTCATGCCAATCGGCTCCTTGACTTCCTGGCTGTCGATCACGAATTCCTGAGGGGCAACCAACAACAAGCGCTGGTCGCTGGAGATGTTGATGGCCCGGGCCGTCTCCATCACACGGGCCAGATCGGCCTGGGTGACTTCCTTGTCCTTGATGGCCACCATGCCGCTGGAGTTGATACCGCGGATATGGCTGCCCGTGATACCCACGTTCACACGGGTGATCTTGCAATCGGCCATCAGCTCGGCCTCTTTGAGCGCCTGCTGGATGCTTTGCACGGTGGCATCGATGTTGACCACCACACCACGCTTGAGCCCGTTGCCAGGCGCAATGCCCAGCCCGGCAATCTTGAGCTGACCGTCGGGCATCACCTCGGCCACCACAGCCATGACTTTGGACGTTCCGATGTCCAAGCCCACCACCAGATCTTTGTACTCTTTTGCCATTTCAACCACCGTTTCCGTTTAATTCGTCTGCCTTGATCGCTCAAGGCTTTTTCTTGTTGTCTGCGTCCACCGTGCTCACGCCGTGCAAGCGCAAGGCATAGCCATCCTTGTGGCGCAAATCCGCGCCTGCCAAAGCCGATGCGCCCCGTTCATAACGGGATGTCACCTGCTTCAACGTTGTCAAAAACACATCCAAACGTGCCAATATTTCTGCGCGGCTGCCGCGTCCCAGTTCAATCTGAGCACCGTGTTGGGTTTGCACCCGCCAGCTGCCTCGGGGGGTCAGCTCCAGCCATTCGATCTCCATGTCCAGCGCTTGAAAACGCGGGTTCAAGGCCATGTACATCCCCGCCACGGCTTGCGACTCGGCCACAGGCCCCTTCATGCGGGGCAAGCGCTCTGCATCGGCATCGTCCAAACTGGCCTCAAACACTTGGCCTTGTTCGTTGATCATGGTCCCGGCGTCTTCGGCACCCCACATCGCCATGGGCTTGTGCTCCAACAAGACGGCCCGCAAACGGTTCGGGAAATCCCGGTGCACCACAGCGACCCGCACCCAAGGCACCGACTCAAAGGTCTGCCGGGCTTGGGCCAGATCGATGGTGAAGAAATTGCCTTCCAACTTGGGCAAAACATGCGTGCGGAAGGCAAATGCGTTGTTGCGATGGACCTCGCCTTGCACCGTGATCGTCTGCAGGGCAAAGTTGGGATGACGGATCAACCACCAAGCCCCGCTGCCCAAGGCCAGCAACACAAACACCAGCACCAGCAAAGCGGTGGCCATGTTCATGAGCCGAACATCGGTGGGCAAGGGGATGGCTTTTTTCACGCAGCAACTCCCTGGTAGTCCAATTGGGCCGAGGCCAGCAAATGGCAGCACAGCGCTTCATACGACATGCCTTCGGACGCAGCCGACATGGGCACCAGCGAATGCCCGGTCATGCCGGGGGAGGTGTTGATCTCCAACAAATAAGGCTGGCGGGTTTTGCCATCGATCATCACGTCGATGCGGCCCCAACCCCTGCAACCCAATGTCTGGTAAGCCCGGCGCACCAAGGCTTGAATGTCTGCCTCCTCCTGAGCAGGCAAACCGCAGGGCACGAGGTACTGTGTGTCGTCGGTGAAGTATTTGTTTTGGTAGTCGTAATTGCCTTCGGGGGCCACGATACGGATCACGGGCAAGGCGCGGGCTTCGTCGCCTGCGCCCAGCACCGGGCAGGTGACTTCGTCACCCACAATGCACTGCTCGCACAGGATGTCGTGGTCACAAGCGGCCGCAGCGTGCAATGCGGTGTGCACGTCTTCGGCCCGCAGCACCTTGCTCACACCAATGGAGGAGCCTTCGCGTGCAGGCTTGACGATCAGGGGCAAGCCCAGCGCCTGGATGAGCTCGTCTGCCGACAAGCTGTCGATTTGTGCAGGCTGCACCAGCACTTGGCGCGGCACTGGCAAACCCTCGGCCTGCCAGACGCGTTTGGTCATGACCTTGTCCATGGCGATACTGGACGCCATCACACCCGATCCGGTGTACGGTATGCCCATCAACTCCAGGGCGCCTTGCACCGTGCCGTCTTCGCCAAAGCGGCCATGCAAGGCAATGAAGCAGCGCTGGAATCCATCTTTCTGAAGCTCGCTCAGATGGCGCTCTGCCGGATCAAAGGCGTGGGCATCCACCCCTGCGGCCAACAAGGCTTGGAGCACACCACGGCCCGACATGAGGGAGACCTCGCGCTCGGCCGAGCGCCCCCCCATCAGCACAGCGACTTTGCCCATCTGGGCCATGGAAGTGTTGGGCTTCATGCGCTCACCTCTTGGGCCTTGGCGGCCAAGGCCACCACCTGCGCTGGGGTGCCACCAATGGAGCCTGCACCCATACAAATGAGCACATCGCCATCACGCGCATTGCGCATCACGGCTTGGGGCATGTCGGCAATCTGATCCACAAACACGGGCTCGACCTTGCCCGCCACGCGCAGGGCGCGGGCCAATGAGCGACCGTCTGCAGCCACGATGGGCGCTTCGCCTGCGGCGTAGACCTCGGACAACAAGACGCTGTCGCAACCTTGGCCAATGACTTTGACAAAGTCTTCAAAACAATCACGCGTGCGGCTGTAGCGGTGCGGCTGGAACGCCAACACCAGGCGGCGGCCAGGGAATGCACCACGGGCTGCGGCCAGCGTGGCCGCCATCTCGACCGGGTGGTGACCGTAATCGTCGATGACGGTGAAGCGGCCTTGGCCATCGGCCGTGGGCACATCGCCATAACGCTGAAAGCGTCTGCCCACGCCCTTGAACTGGGCCAAAGCGCGTTGCACAGCGGCATCATCCACACCCAACTCAACAGCCACCGAAATGGCCGCCAAAGCGTTGAGCACGTTGTGAACACCCGGCAAATTCAACACGATGGGCATGTCGGGCAGTGTCACCCCATTGCGCCTTTGCACTGTGAAATGCATCTGCCCGTTTTGAGCCTGCACGTCCACCGCACGCACCTGGGCGCCTTCGTTCAAACCATAGGTGGTCACAGGGCGGGCGATGTCGTCCACGATCGACTGCACACCGGGGTCGTCCGAGCAGACGATGGCCGTACCGTAAAAAGGCATGCGGTGCAAGAACTCCACAAACGCGGCTTTGAGCTTGGCCAGGTCGTGGCCATAGGTTTCCATGTGGTCCGCGTCGATGTTGGTCACCACCGCCATCACGGGCAAGAGGTTCAAAAACGAAGCGTCCGACTCGTCGGCTTCCACCACGATGTAGTCGCCCGTGCCCAGCTTGGCATTGGCGCCTGCGCTGTTTAGGCGGCCACCTATCACAAAGGTGGGGTCCAGTCCAGCCTCGGCCAGCACGCTGGCCACCAGGCTGGTGGTGGTGGTTTTTCCGTGTGTGCCGGCAATGGCCACGCCCTGCTTCATGCGCATGAGCTCGGCCAGCATCACAGCCCGCGGCACGATGGGGATGTGACGCGCCCTCGCGCCCAACACCTCGGGGTTGTCGGCTTTCACGGCGGTTGATGTCACCACGGCATCGGCGTCTTGGACATTGCCTGCACTGTGGCCGACATGGGTCTGGATGCCCAAGGCCGTCAAACGCTGCAGCGTGGCGCTGTCGGACAAATCGGAGCCGGAGATCTGATACCCCAGATTGAGCAAGACTTCGGCAATGCCGCTCATGCCCGAGCCACCGACACCGATGAAATGAATTTTTCGGATGGCGTGTTTCATGCCGCCAACTCCTCACAAGCCATCACAACCTCCCTGGTCGCATTTGTTTTTTTCTGTGCGTGGGCTTTTTGCGCCACGTCTTGTAATGTGTCGCGGCTCAAGGCCGTCAGGCGCTCGGCCAGGTTTTGTGCCGTCAACTCGGCCTGCGGCACCAGCCAGCCGCCACCCGAGGCCACCAAGAACTGCGCATTGGTGGTCTGGTGGTCGTCAACCGCAAATGGGAAGGGCACGAACAAGGCGGCCACACCCACCGCGGCCAACTCGGTCACGGTGCTGGCGCCAGCGCGGCAGATCACCAGATCGGCCTGCGCAAAGGCGCTGGCCGTGTCGTCGATGAAGGGGGTCAATTCGGCTTGGACGCCTGCAGCTTCGTAGTTGGCCCGCAGCGCGTCAATTTGTTTGGCGCCGCTTTGGTGAATCACCGTTGGGCGCGAGGCCAGCGGCATCAAGGCCAAGGCCTGCGGCACGATGTCATTCAAGGCCTTGGCCCCCAAGCTGCCGCCCACCACCAGCACCCGCAAGGGGCCGCTGCGCCCGGCAAAGCGTTCGGCGGGTGCAGCCTGCTGGGTGAAAGCCTGGCGCAGCGGATTGCCCACCCATTGGCCGGTTTTGAATACGCCGGGGAAGGCGGTGAAAACACGGTCGGCCAATTGCGCCAGCACCTTGTTGGCCAGGCCCGCCACCGAGTTTTGCTCGTGCAGCACCAGAGGCTTGCCCCACAGACTGGCCATCATGCCGCCCGGGAAGGTGATGTAGCCGCCCAGGCCCAGCACCACATCGGGTTGGACCCGGCGCACAACCTGCAGGCTTTGCCAAAAAGCACGCAGCAGCTTGAGTGGCAAGAAGGCCAGTGTGGCCAAGCCTTTGCCGCGCACACCACCAAAGTCCACCGCTTCAAAGGTGAAACCACGCGGCGGAACCAGCTGGCTTTCCATGCTGTTGGGTGCGCCCAACCAGTGCACGCGCCAACCGGCTTCACGCAAGGCCTCGGCCACAGCCAGGCCCGGGAAGATGTGCCCCCCGGTGCCACCCGCCATGACCAGTGCGCATTTTTGTGTCATGCCCGGCCTCCGCGCATCATTTGTTTGTTTTCGGCGTCGATGCGCAGCACGATGGCAATGGCCACCAAGTTCATCATGATGGCCGAGCCTCCGTAACTCATCAGTGGCAATGTCAAGCCCTTGGTGGGCAAGGCGCCTAGGTTCACACCCATGTTGATGAAGGCCTGAAAGCCGATCCAAATGCCCACGCCTTGTGCTACCAGGCCGGAAAACACTTTTTCCAGCGCAATCGACTGTCGCCCAATCACCATGATGCGGCGGCTGAGCCACAAGAACAGACCAATCACCAAGGTCACACCGACCAAGCCAAACTCTTCACCAATCACGGCCAACAAAAAGTCGGTGTGGGCTTCGGGCAACCAATGGAGTTTTTCGACACTGCCGCCCAGGCCCACACCCCAGACCTCGCCGCGGCCAATCGCGATCAAGGAGTGCGTCAACTGGTAGCCCTTGCCCAGCGCATGTTCGGCACTGAAAGGATCGAGATACGCAAAGATCCGCTCCCGGCGCCAAGGCGACTCGGCGATCATGATCACAAAGGCCAGGACCAGAATGCCCAAAATCAGGAAGAACATCCGGGCATTCACGCCACCCAGGAACAAGATGCCCATGGCGATGGTGGCGATCACCATGAAGGCGCCCATGTCCGGCTCGGCCAGCAAGAACACACCCGCCAGGCCCACCGCTGCGCCCATGGGCAGCACGGCTTTGAAGAATTTCTCCTTCACGTCCATCTTGCGCACCATGTAATCGGCGGCATAAATGATGGTGGCCAGCTTGGCCAATTCAGACGGCTGGAAGTTCATGACACCAAAGGAAATCCAGCGCCGTGCACCGTTCACACCTTTGCCGATGAAAGGAATCAACACCAAGGCCAACAAGATCAAAGAAAACACAAACAAGGGACGGGCCACTTTTTCCCAGGTCTCCATGCGCACCTGAAAGACCAGCAGGGCCATGATGCAACCCACCCCCATGGAAATCACATGGCGTGTGAGGAAATGGGTGTTGCTGTAGCGCGAAAAACGCGGGTTGTCCGGCATCGCAATCGAGGCCGAATACACCATGACCATGCCCCAAAGCAGCAAGGCCACCACCACCCAGACCAAGGCTTGGTCCACGCTTTGCATGCGGGCAGGACGACCATTGATGCGACCGGCCATGCCGTACTCGCCCAGATTCACCGGCAAGCCCTGCGAGCTCGAACCCATCCCACTCCCAGAGAAGCGGTGGAACAGGCCAGCAACAGATTGCTGAAGGCGTTGCGGGAAAGTCATGGTTTCGCTCACAGCCCGCCCTCCATGGCCACACCCGCTGCCTCGGCCAAGCTCGCCACGGCTTGCACAAACACCTCGGCGCGGTGGCCGTAGTTGTCAAACATGTCAAAGCTCGCGCAAGCGGGCGACATCAAGACCGCATCGCCACTGCGGGCGATGGCCGCAGCTTGTGCCACGGCGGCCTGCATGTCTGCGGCATCGTGCAGCGGCACGTCGGTGCCTTGCAGCGCTTCGCGGATCACGTGGGCGTCGCGACCGATCAAGACCACACCCCGGGCAAAACGCTGAACGGGATCGGCCAAAGGCGAGAAGTCCTGGCCCTTGCCATCACCGCCCAAAATGACCACCACACGGCGGTCTGCGCCCAGGCCTTGCAAGGCTGCGACCGTCGCGCCGACGTTGGTGCCCTTGCTGTCATCAAAAAATTCAACCTCTTGGATGATGGCCACCGGCTCGACACGGTGCGGCTCGCCGCGGTATTCGCGCAGGCCATACAGCATGGGGCCCAGCGCACAACCTGCGCTGCTGGCCAGCGCCAAAGCAGCGAGCGCATTGACCGCGTTGTGGCGTCCACGAATCCGCAAGGCGTCGGCGGGCATCAGGCGCTGGATGTGCAGCTCTTCGGCTTCATCTTTGCGGCGGCGACGTGTTTCATCGGCCTCCAGGGCACGGACCAGCCAGGTCATGCCGTGGGTGACTTCGATACCAAAGTCGCCTGGTCGCTGGGGCATGTCGCCACCAAACAGCACAGCAGCGCGCTCAACAGGCTTTTGCAACTTCACACGCACGGGCTCGGGCCGCATGGCCATGACTTGAGCGTCTTCGCGGTTGAGCACCATCAGGGCCTGTGCACCAAAAATGCGGGCTTTGGCTGCAGCATAGGCGGCCATGCTGCCGTGCCAATCGAGGTGGTCTTGCGAGATGTTCAGCACGGTGGCAGCGGTCGGCTCAAAGCCTTCGCAGCTGTCGAGCTGGAAGCTGGACAATTCCAGCACCCACACCTGTGGCAAAGCCTGAGCCATGGGATCGTGAACAGCAGGCGCAACGGGCAGCGGCAGTTCAGCGGCGACCTCTTCATCCAAGCTGTCCAGCGCCTCGTCGGTATCGGTGGTATCGGCGGCCTCGCTTGCGGGCTCATCCTGAGCATGGGTGAACGTTTCTGTAACCGTCGTGGCCGAAGACTGCTCACTGACCAGATCTGGGTTTTCAAGCTCAGCCGCGGCGCGTTCAGCGGCTTCTTGTTCGACCTGCAATTGCGCTTGCGCGATGGCTTCGGTCAAGGTGTCCAGCAGTGTGGGGCCAATGTTGCCCGCCACTTTCACGGTTTTGCCCGCACGCGCTACCAGCTGTCCGGTGAGGGACGTGACCGTGGTCTTGCCATTGGTGCCGGTGATGGCCAGCACCTGCGGGGCGTAGCCAAAGCGTGTCTTCAAATCTCCCAATCCCGCTGCGAACAAGCTCAGCTCGCCGCCTTGCCAAAGTCCCATGCTGCGGGCAGCGTCTACCACCGGGGCCACCACCTCAGGGGCCAGGCCCGGGCTGCGGAACACCGCACGCACCGATGTGCCTTCAACCAGGCTGGCCGCAAAGGGGCCGGAGATAAAGCGCACGGCAGGCCACTCGGCCTGCAAAGTGGCCAACTGCGGCGGCGCATCACGGGTATCGGCCACGGTCACGTCCGCTCCGGCCAGGGCGCACCAACGGGCCATTGCCAGGCCCGAAGCACCCAAACCGAGAATCAGAACGTGTTGACCTTGGAGCTGCATGGCTTACCTCAGCTTCAGGGTCGACAAGCCGACCAGACACAGCAGCATGGTGATGATCCAGAAACGCACCACGACTTGTGTTTCTTTCCAGCCGCTCTTTTCAAAATGGTGGTGCAAGGGCGCCATCTTCAAGATGCGCCGACCCTCGCCGTATTTTTTCTTGGTGTATTTGAAGTACGTGACTTGCGCCATCACCGACAGGGCTTCCACCACAAAGATGCCCCCCATGATGGCCAACACGATTTCGGCCCGCACGATGACCGCGATGGTGCCCAGTGCCGCGCCCAGTGCCAGCGCGCCCACATCGCCCATGAAGACCTGGGCCGGGTGGGTGTTGAACCACAAAAACGCCAAACCCGCACCCGCCATAGCGGCGCAGAAGATGAGCAACTCGCCCGAGCCTGGGATGTACGGGAAGAACAGGTACTTGGAATACACCGCGCTGCCGGTGACGTAGGCAAAGACGCCCAAGGCCGAGCCGACCATGACCACTGGCATGATGGCCAGGCCGTCCAAACCGTCCGTGAGGTTGACTGCATTGCTGGACCCCACGATGACCAGATAGGTCAGGACCACAAAGCCCAGCACGCCCAAGGGGTAGTTGACTTCCTTGAAGAAAGGTACCTGCAAACCTGCTTTGGGCGGCAGACTCACATCAAAGCCCGACATGACCCACTGGCCAAACAAGTCGAGCACGCGCAGGTTGGACACTTCGGAAATGCTGAACACCAAATACAGCGCGGCCAGCAAGCCGATGACCGATTGCCAGAAATACTTCTCGCGAGAACGCATGCCCTCGGGGTCTTTGTTGACCACTTTGCGCCAGTCGTCCACCCAGCCAATGGCCCCAAAGCCCAAGGTCACGATCAGCACAATCCAGACGAAGCGGTTGGACAGGTCAAACCACAACAAAGTGGAGATGGCGATCGACAACAAGATGAGCACGCCGCCCATAGTGGGTGTGCCGCTTTTGGACAGGTGCGACTCCATGCCGTAGCCACGGATGGGCTGGCCAATTTTGAGCGAGGTCAAGCGGCGGATGACCCAAGGGCCTGCCGCCAGACCGATCAAGAGCGCCGTCATGGCGGCCATCACGGCTCGGAAGGTGATGTATTGGAAAACGCGCAAAAAGCCCCAATCGGGAGACAAACTTTGCAACCATTGGGCCAGGCTAAGCAGCATGGGGCTCCCCTTTTTTATCTTTGTTTTGACTGTTCTTGTCGTTGCTGTGCGACTGCAGCGCTTGCACCACACGCTCCATCTTCATGAAACGCGAGCCTTTGACGACCACGCTGCGGAACTCGCCCAACGATTCTGTGGTCGCCGACAGCAAACTGCCCATGTCTGCGAAGTGCCGGGCCGCCCCAAAGGCCTGCGCGCTGTGTACACACAAGTCACCCAGGGTGAACAGTGCTTCGATGCCGCGCTCGGCGGCGTAGGCACCCACCTCGGCATGGAACTCGGGGCCTTGGTTGCCCACTTCACCCATGTCGCCCAAGACCAGCAAACGCGGCGCAGGCAGCTCGGCCAGCACGTCGATGGCGGCGCGTACCGAGTCGGGGTTGGCGTTGTAGGTGTCGTCCACCAGGGTGATTTCTTCTGCGCCCATGGGCAGGACCAGTGCACGCGAGCGGCCCTTGACCGGCTCAAACGCAACCAAGCCCTGCACCACGGCGGCCAAAGGCACGCCCGCCGCCAAAGCGCACGCTGTGGCGGCCAAGGCGTTTTTGACGTTGTGTCGCCCGGCAATGTGCAGGTGCACAGGCGCGGTGCCCTCGGGCGTTTTGAGCGTGAACTGCCAGGCGCCTGACTGCCAGACCACCACAGCAGCACGCACATCGGCGTCTGCGGCAGAGGCCATGGCAAAACAGCGCTGTGCACGCTGGCCAGACAGCTCGCGCCACACGGCCGTGAAATCTTCGTCGGCTGGAAACACCGCCACGCCCTCAGGAGGCAAGGCCTGCAGCACCGCCCCGTTTTCATGCGCCACGGCCTCCACAGTGCCCATGAACTCTTGGTGCTCACGTTGGGCGTTGTTGACCAATGCCACGGTGGGCTGGGCCAGTTGGGACAAGTAAGCGATCTCACCGGGGTGGTTCATGCCCAGCTCGACCACGGCCATGCGGTGGTGGGTGCGTAAATTGAACAGGGTCAGGGGCACGCCAATGTCGTTGTTCAGGTTGCCCTGGGTGGACAAGGCGTCGTCCCCCGCATGGGCACGCAAGATGGACGCGACCATTTGGGTCACGGTGGTCTTGCCGTTGCTGCCGGTCACGGCGATCAGCGGCAAGTTGAATTGCGCACGCCAGCCCGCCGCCAACTCGCCCAAAGCGATGCGTGCATCGGGCACCACCAGCGCGGGCAAGCCGTGCGCCGCAGCTTGTGCTTCGCCAGAAGCCTCGCACACCACCGCCACAGCGCCTTGCGCCTGGGCTTGGGCGATGAACTGGTTGCCATCAAAGCGCTCACCACGCAAAGCCACAAACAGGTCACCTGCTTGCAGGCTGCGGCTGTCGGTGTGCACCCGGTCGGCCACCACGCCTTGCACGTTCACGCTACGAGCTTGGCTCAGCCAGCTCAGGGCGAGACTCAAATTCAGTTGCATGGACACCGGGACTTTCATGCGGGCACCCCCTGGTGCTGCGCAGCGCGTTGCTGCAAAGCCCTGCGGGCCTGCACCACATCCGAAAACGGGTGGCGAACGCCCATGATCTCTTGCTCGCTTTCGTGGCCTTTGCCCGCCACCAGCACCACATCTTGCTCGGCAGCTTGGACCACCGCTTCACCAATCGCCAAGGCACGGTCCAGTTGAATCTGGACCGATTGCGGTTGGCGCAGGCCTTGGACCATGGCGGCCACAATCGCTTCGGGCGATTCGCTGCGGGGGTTGTCGCTGGTCAGCAGCACTTGGTCGGCTGCGGCTTCGGCGGCTGCGGCCATCAAGGGGCGCTTGCTCGCATCGCGGTCACCGCCGCAACCCAGCACACACCACAGGCGGCCTCCACGCAGCGCTGCCTGCGAACGCAATGCGGCAAGTGCTTGGGTGATGGCATCGGGGGTGTGGGCATAGTCCACGACCACCAGCGGTTGAGGCAATTGCGCCTGAACACCGGGCAGCGCCAAAGACACGCGCTCCATGCGGCCGGGCACCGCCGTCAGCTGTGCACAAGCTTGCACCGCTTGTGTCAAATCAAAACCCAGGGCCCGCAAACTGCCGATCACGCCCAAAAGGTTGTCGATGTTGTAGTCACCGATCAAACCCGTGTGCAAGGTCTGCACGGTCTGGCCTTCGATCACCTCAAAAGCCAAACCTTGGGCACTGGGCAAAGCACGGGCTTGCAAACGGGCTGCGCCGCGGCGCGAGCAGGTCCAGACGTCGAGTGGGCCGCCTTGCAGCTGCTGGGCCAACAAAGCGCCCTGTGCATCGTCGATGTTGATGACGGCCGACTGCAAACCGGGCCACGTAAACAAAGCGGCCTTGGCCGACCAGTAACGGGCCATGTCGCCGTGGTAGTCCAGGTGGTCTTGGGTGAAGTTGGTGAACACGGCCACGCGGATGTGTGTGCCGTCCAAACGGTGCTCAGCCAGGCCGATGGAAGAAGCTTCGATGGCGCAGTGCGTGACGCCGTCGTCTGCAAACTGGCGGAACTGGCGCTGCAACAACACCGGGTCGGGGGTGGTCATGCCGGTGCTCACCAGATCGGGCAATTGGCCAACACCCAATGTGCCCACCAGCCCACAGGCTTGTTGCAACACGGGCGAAGACAGGGCCTGTGCCAACCACCAAGCCGTTGATGTTTTGCCGTTGGTGCCCGTGACCGCCAGCACCTGCAAAGCGCGGCTGGGTTGTTCATAGTAGGCGTCAGCCACCCAAGCGGTTTGGGCTTTGAGGCTGGGCATACACGCCAGTGCCGCTGGGTTGGGGCTCTGCAGCGCGCTCAGCCAAGTGCCGTGTCCAAGCTCCTCCATCAGGCAGGCGCTGGCGCCTTGCGCCAAGGCCTGGGCCAGGTAATGTCGCCCATCGGTAGCTGCGCCTGGCCACGCAATGAAACCGTCGCCTGCCTGCACCAGTCGGCTGTCGGTGCGCAGCTCGCCGGTCACGCGCGAGCGCAACCAGACAGCGGCGTCCTGAGCGCTGTGCCATGTGTGCATCAGAACGACTCCTCGACCGCTTTGGCCACGATCTGGGGCTTGACGGCCATGTCCGGCTGCACGCCCATCAGTCGCAGGGTTTGCTGCACCGTCTGGCTGAACACGGGAGCAGCCACGGCACCGCCGTAATAGACCCCGTTGGAGGGCTCATCGATCATCACCGCCACCACAATGCGTGGCTGCTCGACCGGGGCGATGCCCACAAAAAAGCCGCGGTATTTTTTGCTGGCGTAACCCTTGCCTTCTTGCTTGCGGGCCGTGCCCGACTTGCCACCCACCGAATAACCGATGGTCTGGGCTTTTTGTCCGGTGCCGCCAGGGCCCGCTGCCATTTGCAGCATCTTGCGCATGGCTTTGGCATTGGCAGCGCTGATCACGCGTGTGCCCTGCGCCTGGTGATCGGCTTTCATCATGGTGGCCGGGACGATTTCGCCATCACGCGCAAACACGGTGTAAGCCCGAGCCATCTGAAACAAGCTGCCCGAGACGCCATAGCCATAACTCATGGTGGCCTGCTCCACGGGGCGCCACGATTTGTAGGGGCGCAAACGGCCACTGACCACACCCGGAAACGGCAAAGTGGGTTTTTGCCCAAAACCCAGCTCGGTGAACATCTCCCACATTTCACGGGGCTCCAACTGCATGGCCATCTTCACGGTGCCCACGTTACTCGACTTCTGGATCACCTCATTCACGCTGAGCATGCCGTAGGGATGCACATCGGTGATGGTCGAGCCCGTGATGTTGATGCGCCCTGGAGCGGTTTGGATCATGGTCTCGGGCTTGACCAAGCCTTGCTCCAGCGCCAGCGCCACCGTGAAGGGCTTCATGGTCGAGCCGGGCTCGAAGCTGTCGGTCAAGGCGCGGTTGCGCAATTGCTCGCCGCTGAGGTTGACGCGGCGCGATGGTGAATAGCTGGGGTAATTGGCCAGCGCCAGAATTTCTCCGGTCTGCGAATCCAACACCACCACGCTGCCCGCCTTGGCCTTGTGCTCCTTGACCGCTTCGCGCAGGGTCTGGTAGGCATAGAACTGCACCTTGCTGTCGATGCTCAGCTGCAGGTCCTTGCCATCAACAGGGTGCACGGTTTCACCCACGGCTTCGACCACACGGCCCAAACGGTCCTTGATCACACGGCGCGATCCGGGTTGCCCTGCCAGCTGCTTTTGGAAAATGAGTTCAACGCCCTCTTGGCCCTTGTCCTCCACATTGGTGAAACCCACGATGTGCGCGGCGGCTTCACCTTCCGGGTACAGGCGCTTGTACTCTTTGATGTCGTAGACACCTTTGATGCCCAAGGCCCGGATTTCCTTGACGACTGTTTCGTCCATCTGGCGACGCAGCCAGACAAAGGTTTTTTCTTCGTTCTTGAGCTTGTTGTCGAGCTCGGCAGGGGTCATCTCCAGCAAACGGGCGAGTTGACGTAACTTGACCGGGTCACGCTCCAGGTCTTCCGGATTGGCCCAGATGCTGGGGGCGGGCACACTAGACGCCAGCAACACCCCATTGCGGTCGAGCACTCGCCCGCGATTGGCGGGCAACTCCAGGGTGCGGGCAAAACGCACCTCACCTTGGCGCAGGAAAAAATCGTTGTCGATCACCTGCACATGGGCCGCGCGGCCCACCAGCCCCAGAAAACCCAAGGCCATGGCGGCCACAATCAATTTGCTGCGCCAGACCGGGGTCTTGCTCGCCAGCAAAGGGCTGGAGGTCAACTGGACGCTGGGGCTGCGCTTCACTGGCGGCCTCCGGCTGCTGTGGGTGTTGCAGCGCCTGCGTTTGCACCCTGCGCATTGACGTACTGCGTGATGGCGGGAGAGGCCGTGCGCATGTTCAACTGCTGACGGGCAATTTGCTCCACACGCAAAGGCGTGGCTTGGGCGCGGCGCTCGACTTCCATGCGGTCATGGTCAACTTCGATGCGCTTGGCCTCTTTGCGCGTGGACTCCAGTTCCATGAACATGCGGCGCGATTCGTAGTGGCTGTGCACCAGCCACAAGGCGCTGACCACCGTGGCCACCAACAAGAGCAAGCTCACGCGGGTCATGCCGGCACCTCGGTGCGTTCGGCCATGCGCATGATGGCGCTGCGCGAGCGGGGGTTGCCGCGCACTTCGCTCTCGCTGGGGCGCACACGCCCTATTGCCTTCAGGCGCATTTTCATGGGCTCGGCAAATGGGACGCGGCGGTCCACCACCTCTTTGGAATGTTTGGCGATGAACTGCTTGACGATGCGGTCTTCGAGCGAATGGAAGCTGATGACCACCAAGCGACCGCCCGGTGCCAACACGCGCAAGCAGCCTTCTAGCGCCTGTTCGAGCTCTTCAAGTTCGGCATTGATGAAAATCCGAAAAGCCTGAAATGTCCGCGTTGCTGGGTTCTGGCCCGGCTCGCGGGTTTTGACCGTGTCAGCCACGAGCTGGGCCAAGTCGGAGGTGCTTGAAATTGGGCCCCGCTCCTGTCGGCGAGCCACAAGCGCCTTTGCAATCTGAAAAGCAAACCGTTCTTCGCCATAGTCACGTATCACCTCCGTGATTTGATCCACCTCTGCAGTGGCCAGCCAATCGGCCACACTCTGTCCGCGCGTGGTGTCCATGCGCATGTCGAGTGGGCCCTCAAAACGAAAAGAAAAACCCCTCTCGGGGCTGTCGATCTGGGGGGAGCTGATGCCCAGGTCCATCAGCACGCCATCGACACTGCCAGCGGGCAGTTCACCCAGGTGCGAAAAGCCCTCGTGCCGAATGGCAAAACGGGTGTCTGCAATGCGCCCAGCTTCGGCAATCGCCTCCAGGTCCTTGTCAAAGGCCAGCAGCCGGCCCTGCGCAGACAGGCGCGACAAAATCAAACGTGAATGACCACCCCGGCCGAATGTGGCGTCCACATAAGCCCCATCGGCACCGGCCGAAGCCTGGAGCAACTCGTCCACGGCTTCGTTGAGCAAAACGGTGATGTGGGTCAGTGCGCTGTCGGTCATGGCGTTCAGAAAGAAAAGTCCTTGAACACATCGGGCATGTCGCCCTGCATGGCCTGCGCCTCTTGCGCGTCATAGGTGGTCTTGTCCCACAACTCGAAGTGGTTGCCCATACCAAGCAGCATGGTGTCCTTGGAAATGCCAGCGGCTTGGCGCAACTCGGGCGAAATCAACACGCGCCCGGTGCCATCCATCTCGACGTCCATCGCATTGCCTAAAAAGATGCGCTTCCACCATTGGGCCGACATGGGCAACTCGGCAATGCGGTCACGGAACTTTTCCCACTCGGGGCGGGGGAACACCATCAGACAACCATGCGGGTGCTTGGTGATGGTCAGCTGGCCCAGTGCCGTCGCGCTCAGGACGTCACGATGCCGTGTCGGCACTGACAAGCGCCCTTTGGCATCCAGACTCAGCGATGAAGCCCCTTGAAACACGGCGAAGACCCTTTGGTGTGAAAAAAGCACATCAGTGGCACCAAATCCCACTTAATTGCACTTTTTTGCACTGTATCAGGAAACTGAGTCCAAACAAAGGGTGTAGATCGATTTTTTTCAATGAAATCAAAGGCTTAGCGCTTCTTTTCAATCCTCCAATCGGCGTATTTTCTTTATGAATTAGACACTTACATGGCACAGTGCAAGTAACATCTCAAGTGACAATAAACTCAAAAAATTTAAAAACAGTAAATTCAAAACAAGACCCACATCCCACCACGCACGCGAAAAAAAACCCCTGGGCAGGGGTTTTTTCACAATGGGATGTCAGGCAGACTGAAATCAATCGCCAAACATCTTTTGTTTGAGTTCGCGCCGCTGCTGGGCTTCCAGCGACAAAGTGGCCGTTGGGCGGGCCAACAAGCGGCCCACACCGATGGCCTCGCCGGTTTCATCGCAAAAGCCGTAATCGCCCGCATCGATGCGCTGGATCGATTGTTCGATCTTCTTGAGCAACTTGCGCTCGCGGTCGCGCGTGCGCAGCTCCAAGGCATGCTCTTCTTCAATCGTGGCGCGGTCGGCAGGGTCAGGCACCACCACCGTGTCTTCGCGCAGGTGCTCGGTGGTTTGTCCCGCACTGGCCAAGATGTCCTGCTTGAGCAGGGTCAGCTTCAGGCGGAAATACGCCATCTGCTTGTCGTTCATGTACTCATCGTCGGACATGGCGATGATCTCGGCGTCCGACAGCTCTTCAACCTTTTTGGATTTCCAGTTGTTGGCCAGCTTGGGGTCCTTCTTGATGGGCGCAAAAGGCACCGCAACAGGTGCGGGTGCGGCGCTGGGCAAGAAACTGGACTTGGCCGCTGTGGAGGCCACGGCTGGCGGCAAGGAAGGCACGGTGATCTGGGCCAAACGGGCCGAAGGCCGTGTGGCGCGAACCAACTGTTCAGCCGCAGGTGCTGGGCTGACGGGGTTGGATTCGACGGGGACTTGGACTGATTCCACTTTGGTAAGACTCATGTTTTTCGTTTTGGGTATCTGGGCTGGCGGGGCAGCCGTTGCAGCTTTGGGTGCAGCAGACGATCGGGGTGGACTGGATGGCGCAGCCGCTTTGGATGCAGCGGCGGAGGCCGCAGCAGATTTGTCTTTCACGGCCTTGGCAGGCACAGCCGGTTTTGGCGTGGGCTTGGCTTTGGCAGCGGGTTTGGCAACAGGTTTAGCCGCAGGTTTAGCCGCAGGTTTAGCCGCAGGTTTTGCAACGGGTTTAGCCACAGCTTTGGCAGCCACTTTGGCAACGGGTTTCACCGGGGCTTTGGCGCTGGGTTTGGCCGCTGGTTTCGCAGCCGCTTTGGCAGCAGGTTTAGCCGTCGCTTTCGTCGCTGGTTTCGCAGCCACTTTGGGAGCAGGCTTGGCCACCGCTTTGGATGCAGGTTTGGCAGCAGGTTTGGCCGCCGCTTGGGCAGTCACCACCTTGGCCTTGGCCGCGGTGGTGGTGGTTTTGGAGGCCACTGCAGATGGACCAGGGGGCTTTGTCTTGATCGGGGTCTTCACGTCTTGTCTCCTAGCCGTGTCTAAGGGCAGACTTCTGACCGTCTGTCCCTGCGCAGCCGACCCGAAACCTGTTCATATGCTTCTCAAACCCTTGTTATAGACCTTGTGGGGTTCGCCAACTCCGCCCAAAAGGCGGTGCCGTCGGCGGGCGATTGTAGCGACTAGAACGGTCAAAATTTGTCCGAGCTCGGATTAAAAGCCAGATCACACCCCAAGCACGCGCCAAGGCCTGCCCAAGGTGTAGACCTTCACACCAAGCATTGCTCCAAGCCTTGCAGCAAGATGTCTTTGGGCAAATCGATGCCAATGAACACCATCTTGCTCATTTTGGTCTCGCCATCGGCCCACATGGGGCCCAAATCGCTGCCCATGAGCTGGTGCACGCCCTGGAAAATCACCTTGCGCTCGGTGCCGCGCATGTTCAACACGCCCTTGTAGCGCAGCATGCGCGGGCCGTAAATATTAACGATCGCCCCCAGAAAATCTTCCAGCTTGGCCGGATCAAAGGCTTTGTCCGAGCGGAAAACAAAGCTTTTCACATCGTCATCGTGGTGATGGTGGTGGCCCTGTTCATGGGCGTGCGAGGGGTGATCGCAGTGCTCACCATGTTCATGGTCATGCGCGTGCCCATGTTGGTGAGACGGGTGATCGCAATGTTCATCATGTGCATGGTCGTGTCCGTCTTCTTTCAGGAAGTCTGGGTCGATGTCCAGTTTGGCGTTCAGGTTAAAGCCCTTCAGGTCGAACACCTCGGACAAAGCCACTTCGCCAAAGTGCACCACTTTTTGCGGGGCACGCGGGTTCATGTGTTTCAGGCGGTGCTGCAGGGCGTCCAGCTCTTGGGGCGACACCAGGTCGGCCTTGCTGATGAAGATCTGATCGGCAAAGCCCACCTGACGGCGTGCTTCTTGGCGGTCGTTGAGCTGCTGGGCGGCATGCTTGGCGTCCACCAGCGTCAAGATCGAGTCGAGCAAAAAGGTCTCGGCAATCTCGTCGTCCATGAAGAAGGTCTGCGCCACCGGGCCGGGGTCGGCCAAGCCGGTGGTTTCGATCACGATGCGGTCAAAGCTCAGCAAGCCCTTGCGGCGCTTGGCCGCCAGCAGCTGCAAGGTCACGCGCAGGTCTTCGCGGATGGTGCAGCAGATGCAACCATTGCTCATCTGAATGATCTGCTCCTCGGTGTCCGAGACCAGGATGTCGTTGTCGATGTTCTCTTCGCCGAACTCGTTCTCGATCACGGCGATTTTCTGACCATGGGCCTCGGTCAGCACGCGCTTGAGCAAGGTGGTTTTGCCCGAGCCCAAAAAGCCGGTCAGGATGGTGGTGGGGATCAGGGCCATGGTGCGATTCCAGTTCAGGACAAGAAAACAAGAGTTGGGGAGTGTAGCGACGAATTCAAGCGCCCCGCCTGCGCACCGGGCATGGCCTCACACCGCTGCCCAGTGGCCCGTGCGGGGCTTCACTTGCGTTTGGCGCGGGGGTGGGCCGCATCGTAGGTTTTGGCCAGGTGCTGAAAATCCAGACGCGTGTAGACCTGGGTGGTGCTGATGTTGGCGTGGCCGAGCAACTCTTGCACCGCTCGCAAGTCACCGCTGGACTGCAAGACGTGGCTGGCAAAAGAGTGACGCAACATGTGAGGGTGCACCGGGGTGGCCAGACCCGCCAGCAAGCTGCGGCGCTTGAGGCGCTGCGCCACACCGCGGGGGGTGAGCCGCGTGCCGTGCCGACCGGGAAACAGCGCCAGCGCCACAGGGGACGCTCCTGGTGTGGGCTGCGTCAACATGCCCGGCAGCTGCGGCCGCACGGCCAGCCAATGCGTCAGCGCCTCGATGGCCGCACGCCCCAAAGGCACACTGCGGCGCTTGCTGCCTTTGCCCTGCACCTGCACCTCGGCGTTTTGCAAATCAACCCAACCACGACCGGCACGCGCAGCCTCGGTGCTGGCCACCACGTCCAGCCCGGTCAGTTCGGCCATACGCAGGCCGCAGCCGTACAGGAGCTCGACCATGGCCGCATCGCGGGCTTCCAGCCAGGGGTCGTCGTTGTCCTCTTCGTGCTCGGCCAGCTGGATCGCCTCGTCCACGCCCAGCGCCTTGGGCAGCGGCTTGGCCACACGCGGGGCCCGCACATCGGCCACCGGGTTGAGCGGAATCAGCCCCTCGCGCCCCAGCCAGGTGTAAAACCCGCGCCAGCCCGACAAGATCAGGGCAATGCCCCGCCCGCTGCGTCCCGCGCTGTGCATTTGGGCCACCCAGCGGCGGACATGGCCACTTTGCACCTGCAGCAAAGGCACACCCGATGCCGACGCCATGTCGGCCAGGCGGATCAAATCCAGTTGGTACAGGGTGCAGGTGCGCTCGGCCAGGCGTTTTTCAAAGCGCACATGCTCCAGGTAGCGGACGACCAGCGGGTCGGGGGCCGCTGCGTCCGGCATGGCCGCTTGCGACACAGATCAAGCCTGCTGCGCTTGCAGCACCGACAAGGCCGCGCCCGCCAGCTCGGCCAGGCGCTCGAGCAGGTCGGTGCCCATCTGGCTGTTGAAGCGCTGGGCATCGGGTGAAGCCAGAACCAGCAAACCAAAGGAGGGCTGCCCAGGGGCCGCACGCAAAGCCAACAGGGCCAAGGATGCAGCCTGGTTGGGCTCATCCAACCACTGCACGGCTTCGTAACCCGAGTTAGGACCCACATAAGGTCGGTCGAGTGAGGTGGCCAGTGTCTGCACCGCCTCGGTCACGCCTTGTGCATAGGCCGCTTGCGCATGTTCGGCCTGCAGCGACCACAAGCGCAAAGCCACTTGCGGCACCTGAAAAAGTTCGCGGATGTTCTCGACCGCCGATGCGGCCAGCTGGTCTTGCGGCGTCACCAACAATTCGCACGACCAGCGGTGCAGCTTGTCGGTCAAGATCATGTTCTCGTTGCCGTGCCGGATCATGTCCATGATGCGGTGCTCCAAACCCTTGATCTTGTCGCGCAGCATTTGCGCCTGGCGCTCTTGCAGGCCCACCGCGCGGTGGCTTTGCGGGTGGGTGAGCTGCACGGTGGCCAAGAGCGAGGCGTGGCGCTCGAAAAAGTCCGGCGTGTTCACCAAATAGTCGGCGATGTCGTCTTCGGTGATCGGACTCATGGGTTCAGGCGTGGTCATGCGGGGCTCCAGAAATTCAAAAGGTCAAAGTGAGTCAGGCACATCGATGCTGCCCTCAAAAACAGAAGTGGCCGGGCCGGTCATCAAGACCGGGCTGTCGGCCTGGCCCGCCCACTCGATGGTGAGCATGCCGCCCAGGGCCTGCACGTCCACACGCGCGTCCAGCCAGCCTTGGCGAATGCCAGCCACCACCGCAGCGCAGGCTCCGGTGCCGCAAGCCAGCGTCTCACCCGCGCCGCGCTCAAACACCCGCAGCTTGATCTGGCTGCGCGAGACGATCTGCATGAAGCCCGCGTTCACCCGATTCGGAAAGGCAGGGTGGTTTTCGATCAGCGGCCCCTGGGCCAGCACCGGGAAAGTGTCCACGTTGTCCACACGCTGCACCGCATGGGGATTGCCCATGGACACCACACCCACACGGGCAATGCCCCACTCGCCCAGCGCCAAATCGAACACGGGCCAGCCATTGACCTGGTCGCTGATGAGGCCGATGGGGTTGAAGGGCACAAGCGCCCAGTCAAAGACGGGGGCACCCATGTCGACGGTGACGCGGCCATCGGGGTTCATGCGCAGCTCGATCTCGCCTTGCTGCACCTTCACGCGCACGGTGCTTTTGTCGGTCAAGCCCTTGTCGCGCACATAGCGCACAAAGCAACGGGCCCCGTTGCCGCAGTGCTCAACCTCGCCGCCATCGGCGTTGTGGATCACGTATTCAAAGTCCAGCCCAGTTGCGGGCGATGGCCGCACTGAGAGGATCTGGTCGGCCCCCACGCCAAAGTGGCGATCGGCCAGAAAGCGGTATTGGGCCGTGCTCAGGCCCAAGCGGCCTTGCGTCTCGTCGAGCACGACAAAATCGTTGCCGGCCCCTTGCATCTTGGTAAAGCGAATGTGCATGGCCGCGATTATCGCCTTTGGCACACACGGGCAGCAGCCCCAAGTCCCCCGATAATGGGGCATGGCACGCACCTCCCAACTCCTCTACCCCCAACGTGAACCTGCGCCCCTGCGCCCAGCCGCCACCGTGCTGCTGCTGCGCGACGGGCCACAAGGCATCGAAGTGCTGATGACCCGCCGCTCCATGACGGCCAGTTTCGCGCCCGGCGCCTATGTGTTCCCGGGCGGCGGCATCGACGCGGCCGATGCCCAGGCGCACGGCATGGCGCAGCGCCGCCCCACGCAAAGCGACCTGCACCTGACGCAAGCCATTGCGGCCATCCGCGAGAGCTTTGAAGAGCTGGGCGTTTTGTTCGCCCGCCATGCCGAAGGGCGCTGGGCCGATGCGCTTGACATTGCGGCCATCGACCGCAAAGGCCCTTTTGCGTCCCAATGCCAAGCCCGCGGCTTGAGCCTCGCTGCCGAGCAGGTCTTTGTGCTGGCCCACTGGATCACCGACCGCGACCTGCCGCGCCGCTTTGATGTGCCCTTTTTGGTGGCCCGCATGCCCGAAGGCCAAACCCCGGTGGCCGACGAATCCGAGCAGTTCGAGCCGGTTTGGGTGCGCCCAGCCGACGCGCTGGCCCGGCACGAAGCGGGTGATTTTTTCATGGTCTACCCCACCATCCGCACGCTGGAGCGCCTCAAAGCCTTTGCCAATGTGGAGGCGGTGCTGCAGGCCTGCGCCGTGAACGACGAACCGCTGTGGACCAGTTGCCCCCGTGCCGGTTGGCTGGCGGGCAACGAAGCGCGTTACATGGAGCACGAAGCCCCCTTTGGCGAGCTGGCCCTGGTCAGCCCAGATGGGCAAATCCAGCACCATCTGGACTGGCAGACCGACCAGGCCGTGCCGCTGCTGCAAAACGTCCAGCGCCTGACCGCCCCCAATCCCGGCGTGATGACCGGCCCCGGCACCAACAGCTATTTGGTGGGCGACCCGAACACCGGCTACATCGCCATCGACCCCGGCCCGGCCGACAACGACCACCTGCAACGCATCTGGCGTGCCGCAGGCGGGCAAATCAAAGCCATCGTCTGCACCCACTCCCACCCGGACCACTCGCCCGGTGCAGCCCCGCTGCAGGCGCTGTGCACAAACAAACCACCCATCCTGGGCCTGGCCTCGCGCCCCACCGCCCGCGCCAACAGCCGCTTCACGCCCGAGCGCGAACTGGCCGATGGCGAAAAACTGGTGCTGCAAGGCACGAGCGCCCAAGGCGACATCACCCACACCCTGCGCGTGGTCCACACGCCCGGCCACGCGGCCAACCACCTGTGCCTGGTGCTCGAAGAGGACGGCCTGCTGTTTTCGGGCGACCATGTGCTCAACGGCAGCACCACCGTGATCGACCCGCCCGACGGCCACATGGGCGACTACCTGGCTTCGCTGGACAAACTGGCCGCCGCTTGCCAGGCCGGGAGCATTGAATTCATCTTGCCCGCGCACGGCCATGTGCTGGGTTTTGCCCACCAAGCCATCACCTACCTGAAGGCGCATCGCTTGAAGCGCGAAGCCAAAATCGCCGCCGCCATGCAGGCCCTGCCCCAAGGCAGCTTGCAAGAGTGGGTGGAAAAAGCTTATGACGACGTGCCACCCCGCCTGTGGCCTGTGGCGGCCCGATCCCTGCAAGCGCATGTGGACCACATCCGCGAACAAGCGCTGTCTTGATTCGCTTTAAGCATTTTTGAAAGCACCGATGATTTCCTCTGAAGAAGGCATTCGCCTGGCCAAACGCGTGGCCGCCGAGCAAAACTGCTCGCGCCGCGAAGCCGAAGCCCTGATCGTGGCCGGTGGCGTGCAGGTCGGGGGCAAAGTCGTGACCGATCCGGCCCGGCGAGTGCGTGAAGAACAAACCGTGTTGGTGAACCGCCTCATTTCCATGGCGGCACTCGCCCCCATGACCCTGTTGCTGTTCAAACCTGCGCACCGGGTGGCCAACCTGGCCTGGCTGCAAGACACCGTGGGGCTCAAAGCCCCCCAACCTGGCCTGTGGGGCCCCGAGCGCCTGGCCAAGATGCAAATGCCCCTGCCATTGGCCAAACCTGCCAGCGGTTTGTGCATCTTCACGGATGACGTGGGCGTGCTGCGCCACCTGGAAGACCGCCGCAGCCCCATGGAGCAGGAATGGATGGCCACCGTGAGCGGCGAGGTGCCAGAGGGCCTGATCAAGGCCCTGAACGGCCCGGGCATCCGCGCCAGCATCAACCGCCAAACCGACTCCCTCACGGTGCTGCGCATCGCGGGCAAAGACATCGATGGACTGGGCTTGGGCCGTTGGCTCGACGAAAAGTGCCCCCTGCAGGACCTGCGCCGCCAGCGCGTGGGCCGCATCGGTTTAGCCCCCCTGGAGCCGGGGCAATGGCGGCAAACAGAAGGACATGAAAGGTTTTAATCTTCTGTTAATCCCTATTTGCCCCCAATGCGCCTTTTAGCCTTGAATAATCGCGTTGTGTCCCCAAATGAATGACTGTTTGAGAAATGACCAGGCAGTCATAAACGTACACGATGTGTTTTGACACCCCAGGTTGGGTCTGTATCCACAGCCCACCACAACGCTAAAAGGAGCCCACCATGCGTTTGAGCACCAAAAGCCGATTTGCCGTGACCGCCATGATCGATGTGGCGTTGCGAGAAGACCGTGGCCCCGTTTCCTTGGCGGCCATCAGCACACGCCACCAGATTTCACTCTCCTACTTGGAACAACTTTTCAGCAAACTTCGCCAACAGGGTCTGGTCGAGAGCACCCGCGGGCCGGGTGGCGGTTATTCGCTGTCACGCAATGCTGAAAAAATCACCATGGCCGACATCGTGGGCGCTGTTGATGCCCCCACCGATGAAGAGGCTGCAGCCGAAGGCGGCTGGATGAACAGCGAGCTGTGGTCCAGCTTGAATGAAAAAATGCTGACCCACCTGCAGTCCATCACCCTGCGCCAACTGGTGGCCGAGCAGCGCACCAAAGGTGTGACCGTTGAGCCTGCCCCCCAACCGGCGGTCAAGCGCGGTGTCTTTGCCAAGCCCAAAAGCCCCATCAAGATCACGGCACCCAATTCGGTGTTTGCTCTGGCTGGCAGCCTGATGCCCTCTCGCGGCTGAACGGTTTCAAGCCCCCATAAAAAACCCGCTTCGGCGGGTTTTTTGTGGGCTGCGCCTTGGGGAATAAGTGTGAAGCCCGCCGATAAGCCGGATTCTGTGCACAGCGGTTGCCCGCTGCGTGACCGCCATTACTCTGGGCCGGGGGTTGCCCACCCGGCTCGGTGCTACCTACCCGCCAACTCACCCCGCGGAACCACAGGGAGAAAGAATACGGCGAACCGCGCTCCTTCAGGAAGGCCTACTTGGTATTGCTGCGCGTAGAGATTGCCCGTTTCACCCGAACTCAATCGGCTCGTCTCTGTTGCTCTGATCCTCACCTCACGGTGGAGAGGTGTTACCTCCTACGCTGTCCTGTGCAGTCCGGACGTTCCTCCAGTGCCTCCTTTCGGAGATTGCACCAGCGACGGTCTGGCGTGCTTCACCGGGTGATTATCGCCTGAGCGCAGGGCACTGGCTCCGAGGTGTTTTCTTTGGGCGCTTCATGCCATGTTTGTGCCATACAAGACACTCAAACCACGCCCCCACCCGCACAATACAAACCAACCGCCAACCCTTGGACACCGCATGAAAGCCCACTCCATCCTCGACACCATCGGCCACACGCCCCATGTGCGCATCCAGCGCCTGTTTGGCACGGGCGCCCATGTCTGGATCAAATCCGAACGCAGCAACCCGGGCGGCTCCATCAAGGACCGCATTGCGCTGGCCATGGCCGAAGCGGCGGAAAAATCGGGGGCTTTAAAGCCCGGCGGCACCATCGTCGAGCCCACTTCGGGCAACACCGGCATCGGTTTGGCCATGGTGGCCGCCGTCAAAGGCTACAAGTTGGTGCTGGTCATGCCCGACAGCATGAGCATCGAGCGCCGCCGCCTGATGCTGGCCTATGGCGCGAGCTTTGACCTGACGCCCCGCGCCGACGGCATGAAAGGCGCCATTGCCCGGGCCCAGGCCTTGGTGGCCAGCACCCCCGGCGCGTGGATGCCCCAGCAGTTTGAAAACCCCGCCAACATCGAGGTGCATATGCGCACCACCGCACAAGAAATCCTGGCCGACTTCCCCGAGGGCATCGACGCCCTGATCACGGGCGTGGGCACAGGCGGGCACCTGACGGGCACTGCCCGCGTGCTCAAGGCGCGGTTTCCACAGATGAAAGTGTTTGCGGTCGAGCCAGCAGCATCGCCTGTGATCTCGGGCGGTGCGCCCGCACCCCACCCCATTCAAGGCATTGGCGCGGGCTTCATCCCCAAAAACCTGGACACGGGTCTGCTCGACGGCGTGATTCAGGTCGACGCCGAAGCCGCCCGCGAATACGCCCGCCGCTCGGCCCGCGAAGAAGGCATGCTGGTCGGCATCTCCTCGGGCGCCACCTTGGCCGCCATTGCGCAAAAACTGCCCGAGCTGCCCGCCGGGGCCACGGTGCTGGGCTTCAATTACGACACGGGCGAGCGTTATTTGTCGGTCGAAGGCTTCTTGCCTCAAGGATAATCACCGCTTCTTGCTTGATAACCACAAGCCACAGAGGTTGCCATGATCCGGATTTCAGAACTCAAACTCCCCTTGTCGGCCCTGCCGATTGAATCGCGCCGCGCGGCCGATGCACCGTCCGAAACCGACGAAGACCGGCTGCCCACGCCGCACCCCATCGAAGCTCTGCGCCAACTGGCGGCCCAGGCCCTGGGCATCAGCGCTGCCGACATCGCCACCCTTCACGTCTTCAAACGCAGCTTTGACGCCCGCAAGGCCGACTTGCTGGCGGTTTACATCGTTGACCTGTCGCTGCATGACGCACCCACCGAACACCGCTTGCTGCAGCAGTTTGAAAAGAACCCGCACATCCAGCCCACACCTGACATGACTTGGCACCCGCCTTGCCAAGCTCCGGCCAGTTTTGGTGCGCAAGAAGGCGAGCGCCCGGTGGTGGTGGGCTTTGGGCCTTGTGGCATGTTCGCGGCGCTGGCGTTGGCGCAAATGGGCTTCAAGCCCATCGTGCTGGAGCGCGGCAAGCCCGTGCGTGAACGCACCAAGGACACCTGGGGCCTTTGGCGCAAAAAGGTCCTCAACCCCGAGAGCAATGTGCAGTTTGGCGAAGGCGGTGCAGGCACCTTCAGTGACGGCAAGCTCTACAGCCAGATCAAAGACCCGCGCCATCTGGGCCGCAAGGTCATGGACGAATTCGTCAAGGCAGGAGCGCCCGCCGACATCCTGTACGCCGCGCACCCGCACATCGGCACCTTCAAGTTGGTCAAGGTGGTCGAGCACATCCGCGAACAAATCATCGCGCTGGGCGGCGAGATCCGATTTGAGCAGCGCGTGAGCGATGTGCTGCTCGCACCCACCGCAAGCGGCCAACAGCTCACCGGGCTGCTGGTGCAAGACTTGCGCACGGGCCAAAGCCAGGCCTTGCACACGCGCCACGCCGTCATAGCCCTGGGCCACAGTTCGCGCGACACCTTTGTCATGCTGCACCGCCGTGGCGTGGCCATGCAAGCCAAAGCGTTTTCGATTGGCGTGCGCATCGAGCACCCCCAAAGCGTGATCGACCAAGCCCGCTGGGGCCGCCACGCAGGCCACCCGCTGTTGGGTGCGGCCGACTACAAACTCGTGCACCACGCGCAAAACGGCCGCGCGGTCTACAGCTTCTGCATGTGCCCCGGTGGCACTGTGGTGGCGGCCACCAGCGAGCCGGGCCGTGTGGTCACCAACGGCATGAGCCAGTACTCGCGCAACGAGCGAAATGCCAACGCAGGCATGGTGGTGGCCATCGACCCACCCGACTACCCACAGGACACCGCTTCCTGGCAAGCCGCTTTTGGCGAACAAGACGGCACGCATCTGGCGCAAGAGGCCGCAGCCCTGGCTGCGCAGCAGCCACCCCAAGCACACCCGCTGGCAGGCATCGTGCTGCAGCGCCAACTCGAAACACGCGCCTTTGAAGTGGGCGGTAGCAACTACGAAGCGCCCGGCCAGCTGGTGGGCGACTTTTTGGCCAAGCGCCCCTCCACCACCTGGGGCAGCGTGCTGCCGTCTTACAAACCCGGCGTGAAGCTGGTTGATCTGGCCGAGGTGTTGCCGGGCTACGCGATCGAAGCCATGCGCGAAGCGCTGCCCGTGTTTGGCCGCAAGATCAAAGGCTATGACATGGCGGACGCGGTGATGACCGGGGTGGAAACACGCACCTCATCGCCCCTGCGCATTCCGCGTGGCGACGACCACCAAAGCACCAACACACAAGGCCTGTACCCGGCAGGCGAAGGCGCCAGTTACGCGGGCGGCATTTTGTCGGCGGGGGTGGACGGCATCAAGGTGGCTGAGTCTTTGGCCAGATCTTTGTGTTCATTCACACAAAATCCTTGTACTGAACACCAAAAGAATCTTTGAGGCCAGATCTCATGACTTCACTGCTGCCCCCTCAACCACGCAACCCGCTGCACGGCCTGACCTTAGAGACCATCGTCACCCGATTGGCCGACTTTTATGGCTGGGACGATCTGGGCCAACGCATTCCGATTCGCTGCTTCACACACGATCCCAGCGTGAGTTCCAGCCTCAAGTTTTTGCGCAAAACTCCCTGGGCGCGTGAGAAAGTGGAAAGCCTTTACCTGTTCATGCTGCGCGACCAAAAGCGTCAGGGCTTTTGATAATTCCACGCTAGGGCTTTTGATCGGCCCGCACTCAGCGCCTCAAGTCGCCAACAGGGTGCCCCGGCATTTTTTGACCCCACAGCGGCAGGCATAACGCGCCTTCAAGGCCTCGCTCATGGGCTCGTCGCTCACCAGGCCGTAGTCAAACGTCAGCTCCTCGCCCTTGAACACGGGCCTGCGCGTCAAAATGAAGATGCGCCCCCGGTCCTCGTCGGGCACACAATTGGGGCGGCACGAGTGGTTGATCCACTTGGAATCGTTGCCGCCATGCAGCGCATCGATCACCCGGCCATCGTCCAGATGAAAGTAAAACGTGTGGTCGGGGTTGGCCGCATCATGCGGGTGGCGAGCCAACGCCTCGGCCATGGTGATGACCTCGCCCACATATTCAATGACCCGCTCGCCCGCGGTCAGGTGGCGCGTGGCGAACACGCCTTTGCCGTGAACGCGAGAGGTCAATACTTCGATATCACTCAACCGTCACGCTCTTGGCCAAATTACGCGGCTTGTCCACGTCCGTCCCGCGTGCGCACGCTGTGTGGTAACTCAACAGCTGTAAGGGCACCACATGCAAGATGGGTGACAACACACCATAGTGTTCGGGCATGCGAATGACGTTCACGCCTTCACTGCTCTCGATCTTGGTGTCGCCGTCGGCCAGCACATACAGCACGCCACCGCGGGCTCGCACCTCTTGCATATTGCTTTTGAGCTTTTCCAGCAGCTGGTCGTTGGGCGCCACCGTCACCACCGGCATGGCGCTGGTGACCAAGGCCAAGGGGCCGTGTTTGAGCTCGCCTGCGGCATAGGCTTCGGCGTGGATGTAGGTGATTTCTTTGAGCTTGAGTGCCCCTTCCAGCGCGATGGGGTAGTGCGTGCCGCGGCCCAAGAACAGGGCGTTTTCTTTGCTGGCGAATTCTTCGGCCCACGCGATGATTTGTGGCTCCAGCGCCAGCACGGCTTGCAGCGCGGCGGGCAGGTGGCGCATGGCTTTGATGTGCTCGGCTTCCTCTACCCCTGACAAGCGACCTTTGGTCTGCGCCAGCGCCAGCGTCAGCAAAAACAAACCCGCCAGCTGAGTGGTGAAGGCCTTGGTCGACGCCACACCGATCTCAGCCCCGGCGCGGGTCACATAGGCGTGTTTGCACTCGCGCACCATGGCGCTGGTGGACACATTGCAAATGGTGAGCGTGTGCATCATGCCCAGGCTTTGCGCGTGGCGCAGCGCGGCCAGGGTGTCGGCGGTCTCGCCGCTTTGGGTGATGGTGACGATCAGCGTGTTGGGGTTGGGCACCGATTCGCGGTAGCGGTATTCGCTGGCGATCTCGACTTGACACGGCACTTTGGCGATCGCCTCGATCCAATACTTGGCCACGCAGCCGCTGTAGTAGCTGGTGCCGCAGGCCAGGATCAACACGTTGTCGATGGCTTTGAATGTGGAATAGGCGCCGTCGCCAAACAGTTCGGGCGTGATGCCTTCCACGCCTTCGAGCGTGTCGGCAATCGCACGCGGCTGCTCGAAGATTTCTTTTTGCATGTAGTGGCGGTAGGGGCCCAACTCAGCAGCACCGCTGTGGGCGTGCACGGTCTTCACCACGCGTGTCACGGCCTTGTGGTCGCGGTCCACCACCCAGTATTTGCCCAGCTGAATGTCCACCACATCGCCCTCTTCCAGGTACACGATTTGGTCGGTCACACCCGCCAATGCCATTGCGTCGCTGGCCAAGAAGGTTTCGCCTTGGCCCACACCCAAGATGAGCGGCGAACCGGCACGAGCACCGATCACGCGTTGCGGCTCGTCTTTGTGGAACACGGCAATCGCGTAGGCGCCATGCAGTTGGCGGATGGCGGTTTTGACGGCTTCAAAAATATCGCCGTTGTACACGCTGTCCACCAGGTGCGAGATGACCTCGGTGTCGGTCTGGCTCAAAAACACATAGCCCTTGGCTTGGAGGGCGGCCCGGAGTTCTTCGTGGTTTTCGATGATGCCGTTGTGAACCAGGGCCACACGGCCTGGTTTTCCGTCGGCTGCGCCCGTGCCGTGGCTGAAGTGGGGGTGTGCGTTGTGCACCGCAGGCGCACCGTGTGTGGCCCAGCGGGTGTGGGCGATGCCGGTGCCGCCTTCGATGTGGTCGGCGCTCACCTGGTCCATCAACTCGGCCACGCGCGATGTGCTGCGGGCACGTTGCAAGCCGCCCGTGCCACCCAAACTGGCCGCATGCACGGCCACGCCACAAGAGTCATAACCCCGGTATTCGAGCCGCTGCAGGCCTTGCACCAAGATGGGAACGATGTTGCGGGAAGAAACGGCGCCGACGATGCCACACATGAGGATGCTCCTAAACAGGGGGATGGTGGCTATCTTAGGATCAAGCTCGAAAAATATCCGATCATTTAATCAGCTTAAACGATGCTTTATTTCACAAATCTTGAATAATGAATTTTTATTTCATTAAAATCAAAAATATGGAACCCATCGAACTTGACACCATCGACCTGCAACTGCTCGACAGCCTGCAACGCGACGCCAGCCTGAGCAATGTGGCGCTGGCCGAAAAGGTCAATGTCTCGCCCCCCACTTGCCTGCGCCGGGTGAAGCGTCTGGTGGATGGCGGCTGGATCGAGCGGCAAGTGGCCGTGCTCAGCACCGACCGTCTCGCCGCCACGCTGGGCCACGGCCTGACGGCCTTGGTCGAAGTGTCTTTGGACAAACAAGGCAGCGAGCACATGGACGCCTTCGAAGCCCGCGCCGTGGCGCACGACGCGGTGCAGCAGTGCTGGCGCGTATCACCCGGGCCGGACTTCATGCTGGTGGTGCAGGCCCGCGACATGCCGCACTACCTGGCCATCAGCCAGGCGCTGTTCACGCAAGACACGAACGTGCGCAATGTGAAAGCGTTTTTTGCCACCAAACGGGCCAAGTTCACCACCACTTGGCCTGTCTTGAATTTGCCCACTGCTTAACGTCCAACTCTGGCTCAGCCCTTTGGCTTTTTCGCTGGGCGTGCCCAGTTAGCAATGCTGATTTGCTTGCCCCGCGCAACGCTCAAGCTGCCGGGTTCGGTGCTTTTGGTGATGGTCGAGCCGCCGCCCACGGTGCCACCCGCGCCAATGGTCACCGGGGCCACCAGCACGCAGTTGCTGCCGATGTGCACATCGGCCTCGATCACGGTGCGGTGTTTGTTGGCGCCGTCGTAGTTGGCGGTGATGCTGCCCGCGCCGTAGTTCACCCGCTCGCCCACCGTCGCATCGCCCAAATAGGCCAGGTGGTTGGCTTTGGCGCCTTGGGCCAGGGTGGAGTTTTTGACTTCCACAAAGTTGCCGATGTGCACTTCGGCGCCCAGTTGCGCACCGGGGCGCAGGCGGGCAAAGGGGCCAATCAGTGCGCCCTCGCCCACCGACACGCCGAGTTTTTCGCCATCGATGTGGGTAAAGGGGTGGATCACCGCGCCTGCCGCGATGGTGCAGTTGGCGATGACGCAGTTGGCGCCAATCTTCACGCCTTCGCCCAAGGACACACGGCCTTCAAAAACGCAGTTCACATCGATCTCGACATCTTGTACGCAGACCAGTTGGCCCCGCAGGTCAAAACGGGCGGGGTCTTTCAGGCGCACGCCTTGTTCCATGAGTTGGTGGGCTTGGCGCAGTTGGTGGGCGCGTTCGAGCTCGGCCAGTTGCACAGGGCTGTTCACGCCCGCCACCTGCACCGGGTCGTTGATCTTATGCGCCACCACCGGCACACCGTCGGCCACGGCGAGCTTGACCACGTCGGTCAGGTAGTACTCGCCTTGCACGTTCTGGTTGTCGATGCGGCCCAGCCAGCTTTTGAGCAGCCGGGCGGGCACGGCCATGATGCCGCTGTACACCTCTTGGATTTGGCGCTGGGCTTCGGTGGCGTCTTTGTGTTCGACGATGGCTTGCACCGCTTCACCCTGCCGAACAATGCGGCCGTAGCCCGTGGGGTCGGCCATGTCGATGGTGAGCAGCGCCAGCTGCTGGCCGTCGCATTGGGCGATCAGGGCTTGCAAGGTGTCGGCTTGGGTCAAGGGCACATCGCCCGACAACACCACCACCACGCCTTCGTCGGCCAATGCGGGCACGGCCTGCTGCACGGCGTGACCTGTGCCCAGCTGGGGCTCTTGGCGCACACACTGCACCGCCAGCGCTTGGCTCGGGGCCAGTACCACCGGCTCCACCTGGTCGGCACCGTGCCCTGTGATGACCACGGCCGAGCGGGCGTTCAATTGGGCCGCCGTGCCCAGCACATGCTGCACCAGCGGCACACCCGCCAGGCGCTGCAGGACTTTGGGCAGGCGGCTTTTCATGCGGGTGCCTTTGCCGGCGGCCATGATGACAACGTCGATGGGGAAGATGGGGGCGGTCATGGGGTGCACACTTTCTCGGTTGGCCACAGGTTTTGGGCGGTCTTCGCGCGTGGTTAAATTATCGCTGCCCCAAATCGGGCCTATGATCCGCTAAACAAGGGCATTTCATCCATGTATCCATTTCGATTTGGGCTTTTGTGCGCTGCCGTGGCGGGCAGTTTGGTGCTTGGGGCGTGTGGCGGCTCCGATTCGTCACGCTCGGCCAGCTTGCCCAGCCAGTGTGCTTTGCCACTCAAGCATGCCGATGGCTTCAATGGCGGCTACAGAATCGATGCTGTGGCCCAGGCCACATCCAGACAGTTCAGCGCGTGCGCGATGGAGCAACCTCTGGCAGCCAGCGTGAGCCTGTGCATTGACCACCGCCAAATCAGTGAGTTGACTGCCCAACTGATCTTGCCCAACCAAAGCACCTTGGACATGGACCTGTTGACTGCCGCCCAAGGCGGCACTTGTTTGATCAGCGGTCGCCTGTACACGGCGTCGCTGCCCGCCAACCGTTTGCAGGGGTTCAGCGGCCTGCGGGGTGATTGGACCGTGCGGGTGCGCGACAACAACCTGGTCTCCAGCACCCCCATGGGGTTTTTGGTGGGCTGGTCGATGCAAGCCGAAGGCCTGCAATGATCCGACCCCTTCTGGCCGTGGCGGCCCTGCTGCTTTTACAAGGCTGTAGCGCCATCAAGCTGGGGTACCAACAACTGCCCACACTGTCTTATTGGTGGCTCGACAACACGGTCTCGTTCAGTGGTGCCCAAACGCCAGCGGCCAAGGAAGCGATTGACAAGCTCTACCAATGGCACAGGCGCGATGAGTTGCCCGGCTATGCCGCGCTGCTGCAACGCACCGCAGAGCTCAGTGCTGGGCCGGTGCAGTCGGCCCAGCTGTGCCGCGTGCTCGATGAGGTGCAAGCCCGGCTCGACACCCTGATGCGCCAGGCAGTAGCGCAAGCTGCGCCCGTGGCCATGGCGCTGGGGCCACGCCAGCTCAGCCACATGGCACGCCACTGGGAGCAGCAAAACGAAGAGTGGGAAAAGGAATGGTTGCAGGGTGATGCCGATGCCCGCATGGAGCGCCGCCTCGAGAAGGCCATCAGCCGTTACAACTCGTTTTATGGCGAACTGAATGCGACCCAAATCGCCTTGATCAAGACACAATTGGCGCAGTCCCCCTGGACGGCCGAATGGGGTCGGCGCGACCGCCAGCGCCGCCAGCAAGATTTGCTCTCGAGCCTGCAGCGCATCACACAAAACAACATGACACAGGCACAGGCCGAGGCGCAGTTGTGGGGTGTGTGGCAGCGCTGGCTGCAGCCGCCCGATGCAGGGCAACGCGCCGTGGTGCAGACCCTGTCGCAACGCGCTTGCGAGAACTTGGCGCAGCTGCACAACACCACCACGCCCGAACAACGCCAACGGGTGGCGCGGCGCTTGCGGGCCTACGAACGCGACCTGCTGGACTTGAACCGGCCCTGAAGGCCCGCACTCAGGGCCTGCACTTTGCGCGGAGCCTGAAGGCCTGACGCACCTGGCATCACCCACAAAAAACCCGCCTTGATGGGGCGGGTTTGTCTATGGGGCTGCCGCTGGGTTCAGCTTTGTAGCGCTTTCCACATCTCCATGTCGCGCTCGGCCGTCCAGATGCGGGGGTTCTTGATGCCGCTGGCTTCGTCATAAGCACGGGTCACATCAAACGGCAGGCAGTGCTCGTAAATGAACACATGGCCGAACACAGGGTCCATGCTCTTGCGGGTGTGGGCCATGGCGGCTTTCAGGTCCATCTTGGCGGCCACGGCTTCTTTGCCGGCCTGGAACAAGGTGGTGACCCAGCGCTGGGTGTAGTCCAGTGCTTTGTTGACGTTGGCGTTGCCCTTCATGGCTTCGCCGCGGCCCGGCACGATGAATTCGGCATTCAGGGCACGCAGGGCTTCCAGGGTGGCGGGCCACTCTTCGAGCTGGGCGTCGCCCGTGTAGACCCCGGCTTCGTACTCGACCAGGTCGCCTGAGAACAGTACTTTTTCTTCTTCCACCCAGGCAATGGTGTCGCCGCGTGTGTGGCCGGGGCCCGGATGCCAGATTTGCACCACCACGCCGCCCAGGTTGATGCTGAGCTTGCCGGACACTTCGCCCTTGGTGGGGTTACCGCCGCCCACCACCATGGTGGGCCAGGTCAGGCCGGGAATGCTGTCTGCACCACGGAACAGGCGGGGGAAGCGCTCCATCTCGCTCTTCATGTCTTGTGCGCCGCGCTCTTTGATGAGGTCCAACGTGCCTTCGCTGGCGATGATCTCGGTCGCGCCTTCGGCGGCGTAGGCGTAAGCGCCCAAGACGCGCACCGCGTGGTAGTGGGTGAGCAGCACGTATTTGATGGGCAGGTCGCTGACAGTGCGGATCTTCTTGATCAGGTCTTGCGCCATGGCCGGGGTGGCGGTGGCGTCGCTGACCATGATGAAGCGGTCACCAATGATCACGCCGGAGTTCGGGTCGCCCTCGGCGGTGTAGGCCCAGCAGTGCTTGCTGAGTTGCTCGAAAGTGATCTTCTTTTCAGTCAGGTCGGCCTGGCTGGCGAAGGCTTTGACAGGGGCCTTGGTGGATGCTTTGGACATGGACATTTCTCCGGTCTGTGTAGTGTTGAGATTTTACCTAAACGAAATGCGTTACGGATTGTTGAATTTCTGAGCCCGTGCGACGGGCACATGTTTATGAAGCAAGCAGCGTCCGGATGGGTGCGGGCAAGCCCAAAGTTGGCCAGGCCTGGGCGTCGACCCACTGCCCTTCGCAACTCGGGGCGGACGGCGCAGAGCCGGTCATGCGCACCGGGTGCAAATGCAGGTCGCGGTGCGTGAGCACATGCTTCCAAGGCGTGATGAACTCAGGCTGCGCCCCTTGTGACCAAGCTGCGAGCAGCTGCGCTTCCGTCTCAAACACCGGCAAGCTGAACAAGCCCGCCCAAATGCCCGTGTCCGGCCGTTTTTGCAGCCACACCTGGCCCTGCGCGTTGACTGCCCAGAGCAGCCACAGCGTGGCGCTGCTGCGCTTGAGCTTGCGGGTTTTGACGGGATAGGCCAGCGGCTCGCCTTGTGCTTGGGCCTGGCACACGGTGCTGACGGGGCAGGCCTGGCACTGCGCTTTGCGCGGCAAACACACGGTGGCGCCCAGGTCCATCAGGGCCTGGGTGTAGCGCGGCATGTTGGTCGCTGGCTCAGGCAAGAGGTCTTGCGCCAGCGCCCACAAAGCTTTTTCGTTTTTGGCGACCGCCAGGTCTTCGCCGTAACCCAACACGCGGGTCAGCACGCGCTTGACGTTGCCGTCCAAAATGGCGGCCCGCTCGTCAAAACAAAAGGCCGCAATCGCCGCCGCTGTCGACCTGCCAATGCCGGGCAGGGTTTGCAAGTCTTCGGCGCGACGCGGAAAGGTGCCGCCAAAACGCCCCATCACCTCCTGGGCGCATTTGTGCAGGTTGCGGGCGCGGCTGTAATAACCCAAGCCGCTCCACAGCGCCAGCACATCGTCTTGCGGCGCGGCGGCCAAAGCCGCCACATCCGGAAAGCGCCCCAAAAACCGGGGGAAGTAGTCCAGCACCGTGCTGACCTGCGTTTGCTGCAGCATGATCTCGGACAGCCAGACGCGGTAAGGGTCACGGGTGTTTTGCCAAGGCAGGCTTTGGCGGCCGTGCAGGCGCTGCCAGTCCACCATGCGGTGGGCAAACCCTTCGGGCAAAGTCGTTATGACTTTTGACATGTGGGGCAGTAAAAGGTGGTGCGCTGGCCTTGCAGCATCGATTGGATGGGGGTGGCGCACACCCGGCAAGGCTCGCCCGCGCGGCCGTACACCGCCGCTTCCAATTGAAAGTAACCGGTGCGGCCCTCGGCGCTGACAAAATCCCTGAGCGAGCTGCCACCCTGCTCCACCGCACGGGTCAGCACCTGCACGATGGCCGCGTGCAGCCGGGCCACACGGGGTTTGGACAAACGCGAGGCCTTGGAGGTGGGACGAATGCCCGCCATGAACAAGGCTTCGGAAGCGTAAATATTGCCCACGCCCACCACCTCGTCGCCCGCCAGCAGCACCTGTTTGATGGGCGACTGGCGTTTTTTGAGGGCTTGGGCAAAAGCCGCCGCATCGAACTGGGCGCTCAAAGGCTCCACACCCAAACGCCCCAGCAGCTTTTGCGCTTGGGGCGAATCCTCACCCGGCGCCCAGACCACCGCGCCAAAACGGCGCGGGTCGTGCAGGCGCAACACCCCCCGGTCGGTCACCAAGTCCATGTGGTCGTGTGGGCCAGATTCGGGCTGTGTGGGGGCAAAGTTCAGGCTGCCCGACATGCCCAAGTGGACAAGCAAAAGCCCCTGGTCCAGATCGAGCAACAGGTATTTGCCGCGCCTGCGCACGCCCCAGATTTGCCGCCCCACCAGGCTTTGGGCAGGCACGCCCAAAGGCCAGCGCAGAGGCTTGCCCATGTGCAAGGCCAGGATCTGGGCCGAGGCAATGCGGTCGGCAAAACTGCGGCGGGTGACTTCAACTTCGGGGAGTTCGGGCATGGGCTCTGGGGCGAAAAAGGGCTTGGGCTGCATGGCACACGCCAGCGGGTGGCTGGATTATGATGAAGACATGAAATTCTGGTTTCGACTCGCCTTCATCTCCTCTTGCGTCTGGAGCGCTTGGGCGCAACCGGCCACGCCAGCCCAAACTGCCCCAGCCCCCACAACAGACAAAGCCCCACCGCCACAATCGGCGCTCGATGCAGCGCTGTTTTACCAATTGTTGATGGGCGAGTTGAATGTGCGCAGCGGCTCGCCGGGCAGTGGTTTCTCGATCATTTTGGACGCGGCTCGCAAAACCCGTGACCCGGCGCTGTTTCAGCGTGCCGTTGACCTAGCTTTGCAATCGCGCTCGGGCGAGTCGGCTTTGCAAGCGGCACAAGCGTGGAAAAGCGCAGTTCCCGAAAACACCGAAGCCAACCGCTACATCTTGCAAATTTTGCTGGCGCTGAACCGGGTGGACGAGGCTGGCAAGGCCCTGAGCGTGTCGATCCGGGAGCTTCCAGCGGCTGAACAAAATGCGGCCATTGCGTCAGTGCCCCGGGTGTTTGCCAGGGTGCAAGACAAAAAAACCGCCGCCGACACGGTCGAAAAAGCCCTGGCCGCGGCCCTGAAACAAAGCAGCACCGCGGCCGCAGCCTGGACCACCGTGGGCCGCATGCGGCGCGAAGCCGGGCAACTGGCGCTGGCAGTTGAAGCCACGCGCCAGGGCCGTGCGGCCGACGCCTCGGCCCCTGGCCCCCTGATCCTGGCGCTGAGCCTGGCCAACGCGGCTCCAACCGAGATGACCCCCTTGTTGGCCCAGGCCATGAAAGGGGCTGTACAGCCTGAGTTGCGGCTGGGCTATGCCCGGCATTTGATCGGCCTGCCACAACAAGCCGAAGCCATGCAACAGCTGGCTCGCCTGAATGCCGAGCACCCCAGCTTTGCCGATGGTTGGCTGGTGCATGGTTTGCTGCTGCAGGAAACCGGGAAACTGGCCGAAGCTGAACAGAAACTGCGCCAGCATGTGACGCTGGCCCAAGCCAGCCAAGACAAAGAGGCACAAACCGGTTTGGCCGAGGCGTTGATGGCGCTCGCCCAGATGGCGCAGCGCCAAGGCCAACTGTCTCAGGCCGAGCAATGGCTGGCCCAAGTACCCGCCGATGCCGATCCGATCAAGCTGGCCAGCCGCCGAGCCGACCTGCTCACACAACAAGGCCGGCTGGAAGAAGCCCGCCAAGTGCTGGCCCAAATCAAAACCAACAACACCGAGCAAGCCACGCGCAAAACCCTGGTGCAGTCCATGTGGCTGCGCGAGAACAAACGGCTGGACGAGGCTTACACCTTGCTCAAGCAAGCCATGACTGAGCAGCCGCAAAACACCGACTTGATGTCGGAGATGGCCATGGTCAACGAAAAGCTCAAACGCTTTGACGAAATGGAAAGCGTGCTGCGCGAACTGATGAAGCGCAAACCCGAAGACCCCCACGCCTTCAACGCCCTGGGTTATTCACTGGCCGATCGCAACACCCGTCTTGACGAAGCCCGTCAACTCATCACACAGGCCCTGAAGCTGGCCCCGGACGATGCCTACATCCAGGACAGCTTGGGCTGGGTCGCGTTTCGTCAGGGCCAGTATGCGGAAGCCCTGCAACTTTTGCAGACCGCCTTCAAAGCCCGCCCCGACGCCGAAATTGCAGCCCATTTGGGCGAAGTGCTGTGGGTCATGGGCCAGCGCCAGGAAGCGGGTGCAGTCTGGCGCGAGGGCTTGCTGCTCAAGGCCGACAACGACACCTTGGTCGAGACCATGAAGCGCTTCCAATTCAAACCATGAAGCGCTGCGAAGACGCCCAGGCGCCCACCCACCACGCTCGGCAACGGGTATGGGTGTTGGCCATGGCCTGCGCCTTGCTGACCGCGGGTTGCGCCACACCCCGCATGAGCCCTGTAGACGCCAACGCCTATTGGACAGGGCGCATGGCCATTCAGGTGCTCAAGGACCCGCCGGAATCTCTCAGTGCCGGTTTCGAGCTGCAAGGCTCGGCCCAAACCGGAGAAATGGTTTTGCTCAGCCCCATCGGCACCACCCTGGCCCGCCTGGAGTGGACGCCCCAGGGCGCACGGTTGGCACAAGGCCAGCAAGAGGTGAACAGCCCAAGCCTGCAAAAGCTGGGCGCTCGCCTGACGGGCACTGAACTGCCCATTGCCGCTTTGTTCGAGTGGCTGGCAGGCCGACCCGCCGAGGCGCCTGGCTGGCAAGTCGATTTGTCAGGGCACGCCCAAGGCCGCATCAGCGCAGAGCGGCGCGAGCCTAGCCCCGGCGCGGTGCTGCGCATCGCTCTGGACCGCTGAGCTTGTCCACGGCGGCACCCCCAGCTTGACGATAATCCAGCCATGAAATCGCTGCACGATGTGCCTGCCCCGGCCAAACTGAATTTGTTTTTGCACATCACGGGCCGACGCCCCGATGGGTACCACGAACTGCAATCGGTCTTCATGCTGATCGACTGGTGCGACACGCTGCATTTTGAAAAGCGCCCCGGTGGCGCCATCAGCCGCGAAGACCTCACCATCGCCCTGCCTGCCCAGGACCTGATCACCCGCGCAGCGCACCTGCTGCAAAGCCACACCGGCTGCACCGAGGGTGTGCACATTGCGGTTGAAAAACACATCCCCGCGCAAGCGGGCATGGGCGGCGGCTCCTCCGATGCGGCCACTTGCCTGCTGGCGCTCAACCGCTTGTGGGGTCTGAACCTGAGTCTGCCCACCCTGGAAAAGCTGGGCCTGCAATTGGGCGCGGATGTGCCGTTTTTCCTGCGTGGGCACAACGCCTGGGTCGAGGGCGTGGGCGAAAAAATCACCCCCATTACACTGCCCGCCGCCCAGTTTTGGGTGCTCAAGCCGCCTCAGGGCATCGAAACATCTCAAATTTTTGCACACCCGGACCTGCAACGCGACACAAACGCTGCTACAATATCGGTCTTTGCTGCAGAGACATATGACTTCGGTCACAATGATCTGCAACCCGTTGCGCAAACTTTGTGCCCCGGTGTTGAGCAAGCCATCCAGGCCCTCAAACACGCCGGTCTTAAAGCCAGAATGACGGGTTCCGGCAGTGCCGTGTTTGCCCATTGCATGGACAACACCACGAAAGTTTCGGTTCCTGACCTCTTTCTGGCCCGGCTTTGCAGCAATATGGAAGCACACCCTTTGCAAGGATGGGCATCCAGCGATAGTTGATCGGTCGGTCGCTGTTTCAGCGGTCAACCCGTGTAGGGGAGTCGCCAAGTTGGTTAAGGCACCGGATTTTGATTCCGGCATTCGAAGGTTCGAGTCCTTCTTCCCCTGCCAAATACGTTCAATCGTACAGGCCCCTTTATCTGATCGCTGGAATGCACATGCAGCCTGCTTCACTCCCCCCCGAATTCATGCTGTTCACCGGCAACGCCAATCCCGTTTTGGCTGCCGAGATCGCCAAGCACTTGGGCACACAGCTCGGCGCTGTTGATGTGGGCCGCTTCTCTGACGGTGAAGTCACCGTTGAGCTCAAGCAAAACGTTCGCGCCCGCGAAGTGTTTGTGGTGCAGTCCACCTGCGCCCCCACCAACGAAAACCTGATGGAACTGTTGATCATGGTCGATGCGCTCAAACGCGCTTCGGCTGGTCGCATCAGCGCTGTCATTCCCTATTTCGGTTACGCCCGCCAAGACCGTCGCCCACGTTCAACCCGTGTGCCCATCTCGGCCAAAGTGGTGGCCAACATGCTACAAGCCGTTGGCGTTGACAGCGTGCTGACCATGGACTTGCACGCCGACCAAATCCAGGGCTTCTTTGATATCCCGGTCGACAACATCTATGCATCCCCCGTTTTGCTGGGTGATTTGCGCCAGAAAAACTACGAAGACCTGATCGTCGTGTCGCCCGATGTGGGCGGTGTGGTGCGTGCCCGTGCTCTGGCCAAACAGCTCGGTTGCGACCTGGCCATCATCGACAAGCGTCGCCCCAAAGCCAACGTGTCTGAAGTCATGCACGTCATCGGCGAAATCGAAGGCCGCAACTGCGTGATCATGGACGACATGATCGACACCGCAGGCACCTTGGTCAAAGCCGCCGAAGTGCTCAAAGAGCGCGGCGCGAAAAAAGTCTACGCCTATTGCACGCACCCGATTTTTTCGGGTCCGGCCATCGACCGCATTGCCAAAGGCGAAGCGCTCGACGAAGTGGTTGTCACCAACACCATCCCGCTGTCGGCAGAAGCCGCAGCGTGTTCCAAGATTCGCCAACTCTCCGTGGCTCCGCTGATCGCCGAAACGATCAATCGGATTGCGCATGGTGAGTCGGTGATGAGCCTGTTCTCCGATCAAGCCTGATCGGTTACGGGCCAACAGTGGCCAGCCGTCCTTGTGGACTGGCTGGCTTTTTTGAGTCAGGGTCGCACTGGTCGCGGTGGGCCCTAGAAGGAGAAATGTATGAAATTTGTCGCTTTTGAGCGCGCTAAGCAGGGCACGGGTGCGAGCCGCCGTCTCCGCAATTCCGGTCGCACACCTGGCATCGTTTACGGTTCCACATCGGCCCCCCAACTGATCGAGCTGGACCACAACGCTTTGTGGCACGCCCTGAAAAAGGAAGCCTTCCACGCTTCGATCCTGGACATGGAATTGAATGGTCAATCCAGCAAAGTTTTGCTGCGTGACTACCAGATGCACCCCTACAAGCAATTGGTGCAACACATCGACTTCCAGCGCGTTGATGCCAACACCACTTTGCACATGAAAGTGCCATTGCACTTCAGCGGTGAAGAAGAGTCCGAAGCCGTCAAGACCGACAAGTGCACAGTCACTCACGTCGTGACCGAACTCGAAGTGGCTTGCTTGCCTGCCAACCTGCCCGAATTCATCGCGGTGGACTTGAAGGGCCTGACCATGGGCAAATCCCTGCACCTGAACGACATCACCTTGCCTGCTGGCTGCAAAGCCGTCACCCACGGCAAGAAAAACCCGGTTCTCGTGTCCGTGGTGGCTCCTGTCGAAGAAGTGGTGGCCGCACCTGTGGCCGCTGCACCTGCAGACGCCAAAAAGGGCAAAGGCAAGAAGTAATCTTCTGGCTTGGGGCTTCGGCCCCGCCCCTTCAAGGCCCGCGCAAGCGGGCCTTTTGTTTTGGGGAGATCCTGCCCAAGCTCATTGCGCCGCCTGCAACAAGGATAATCACGCCCCATGATCAAACTGCTAGTCGGCCTGGGCAACCCGGGCAACGAATACGAAGACACCCGCCACAACGCCGGGTTCTGGTGGATCGATGCCGTGGCCCGTGAGCTCAAGGTGTCATTGGTGCCAGAGCGCAGCTACCACGGCCTGATGGCCCGCACCACCGTGAATGGTCAGAACTTGTGGCTGCTGGAGCCACAGACCTACATGAACTTGTCGGGCAAGTCGGTGAGCGCCCTGGCCCGGTTCTTCAAAATCCAGCCTCAAGAAATTTTGGTGGCACACGACGAACTCGACATCGTGCCGGGCGAAGCCAAGCTCAAACTGGGTGGCAGCCATGCCGGGCACAACGGTTTGCGCGACATCCATGCCCAGCTGGGCACTGCCGATTACTGGCGGCTGCGCATTGGTGTGGGCCACCCGGGCGACAAGGCCGAAGTGGTGAGCTGGGTTTTGAAGAAGCCGATGCTCGAACACCGCAAAGCCATCGACGACAGCATTTTCCGGGCACTGACCGCCTTGCCTTTGCTGCTGGCGGGTGACATGGAAAAAGCCATGGTGCGCATCCATACCAGCAAGCAGCCCAGGCCCAAACCCCCGCGCCCGCCCAAAGCGCCGAATGCCGAAGCGCCCGAAATGGGTGCACCCAAAACCGAGTGAAGGGGCCTTGATCCGGTCACTGCGCCTGCAGGCGGCGGTACTTGGCCCAGAGCGATTCCTGGTTCTCGACGTGCTGCGGATTGACAGGAATACAGGCCACCGGGCAGACCTGAACACACTGGGGCTCCTCAAAATGCCCGACGCACTCGGTGCACTTGGACGGGTTGATTTCGTAAATTTCTTCGCCCAAATAAATCGCTTCGTTCGGGCACTCGGGCTCACACACATCGCAGTTGATGCATTCGTCGGTGATCATCAGTGCCATGGCTGGGGCTCCGCAAAATTCTGCATCGTGGTCATGTCAGGATTATCGGCCACAGGCATCAGCCCGAAAGACTGCAGGGCTGTTGCTTGCCCCGAACCAGCGGCATGCGCCTAAAATGGTCTGCATGATGAACGCCGACTTGCACTGCCACTCCGTCATCTCCGACGGCACCCTCACCCCCGAAGTTCTGGCCGAACGCGCCAAAGCCAACGGTGTGGAACTGTGGGCGCTGACCGACCACGACGAAGTGGGCGGGCAAGACCGCGCTTTGGCCGCAGCCCGTGCACAAGGCCTGCCCTACCTCACCGGCACCGAGATTTCCGTCACCTTTGCCCACCAGACGGTGCACATCGTGGGCCTGGGCTTTGACCCGCACAACGCCAACCTGGTGGCTGGCTTGCGCCGCACCCGGGGTGGGCGCAGCGAACGCGCCCAAGAGATGTCAGACGGCCTGGCCAAAGTCGGGATTAAAAACGCCTACGAAGGCGCTCTGCTCTACGTGGGCAACCCCGAGCTGATTTCGCGCACCCACTTTGCACGCCACCTGGTCGAGACGGGCGTGTGCAGCGACACCTCGGAGGTGTTTCGCAAATACCTGACGGAAGGCAAACCTGGCTACGTGCCGCACCGCTGGGCGCGGCTGCAAGAAGCGGTGCAATGGATCACCGAAGCGGGTGGCATTGCCGTCATTGCGCACCCGGCACGCTACGGTTTCACACCCAACGAAGAATACGCGCTGTTCAGCGAATTCAAGACGCACGGCGGGCGCGGTGTGGAGGTCATCACCGGCAGCCACTCCTCACAAGAAGCGGTGCGCTACGCCGAAACCGCGCTCGAATTCGACCTGGTGGCTTCGCGCGGCAGTGACTTTCACAGCCCCGAAGAAAGCCGCATCGACCTGGGCACCCTGCCCTACTTGCCTGGCCAACTGACCCCGGTTTGGGAATTGCTGGCCGACCGCGTTCAGTGAACCCGACGCACCGACACGCCAGCCTTCAGGGCATCGGCTTTGCGGTCCTGGCCACCGCCTGCTTTGCCACCTTAGACACCACCACTCGGCATGTCAGTGCAGGCTTGTCGGTGTTGGTCGCGCTGTGGTTCCGTTACGCCCTTCAGGCGCTCATCACCACGGTGGTGGTCTGGCCGGGGCGTGGCCGCCGTGTGATGAGGACCGAACACCCCCGCTTTCAATTGGCCCGTGGCCTTCTGCTGTTTGCCTGCAGCATCTTGGCTTTTTTGAGCCTGAAATACATGCCGGTGGGCGAATTCACCGCCATCTCGATGCTGTCTCCCCTGATCATCACCTTGCTCGCGGCCAGGATGCTGAAGGAAAAAATTCGCCCCCTGCGCTGGCTGCTGGTGCTGGGTGGCTTCATCGGCACGATGGTCATCATCCGCCCCGGCAGCCAGCACTTTGACTGGACGGTGATCCTGCCGCTGATGCTGGTGGGCACCAACTCGGGCTTTCAGCTCTTGACCAGCAAGATGGCCAAGACCGAAGACCCCATCACCACCCACTTTTACACGGGCTGGATCGGCACGGGCATGGCCACGCTGCTGCTGCCCTTTGTGTGGGAAATGCCCGCAGACTGGACCGTCTGGTTGCAGTTGCTTCTCATGGGCGTGCTGGCTTCGATCGGGCATTTTTTGCTCATCCTCGCCTATGGCCGGACCCCTGCCGCCACCCTCACGCCCTATATGTACGCGCAGATCGGCTTTGCGGTGTTGGGCGGCTGGGTGGTGTTCAACCATCTGCCCGACCAGTGGACCTTTGTGGGCATGGGTCTGGTGGCATTGTGTGGGGCTTTGGGGGCCTGGCTCACCGTGCGCGAGAACCGCATCACCATCCAGCCGCCAGAATCCTGAGGTAAAGCTCTTCCTCTGCGGGACTTCGCCCCCATCTACCTCCATACGATCACCAACGGCAACCCAGCAAGCACCCATGGCCCAGTTTTTCAGCGTTCATCCCGACAACCCCCAAGCCCGCCTGCTCAAGCAAGCGGTGGCGTTACTCAACCAAGGCAAAGTACTGGCGGTGCCCACCGACTCCAGCTACGCCCTGGTCTGCCATCTGGACGACAAAAACGCTGCCGACCAACTGCGCCGCATCCGGGGCGTGGACGACAAGCACCACCTGACGCTGCTGTGCCGCGACCTGAGCGAGCTGGCCAACTATGCGCGGGTGGACAACCGGCAGTTTCGCGCCATCAAACAAGCCACGCCTGGGCCCTTCACCTTCATTTTGGAAGCCACCAAGGAAGTGCCGCGTCGCCTGAGCCACCCCCAACGCAAAACCATTGGCCTGCGCGTGCCCGAACACAAAGTGCTGCAAGAGCTGCTGTCGCTGCATGGTGCGCCGTTGCTCGCGGCCACTTTGATCATGCCCACAGAGGGTGACCCTTTGAATGACCCGCAGGAGATTCGTGAACGGCTGGAACTCCAGCTGGGTGCGGTCATTGACGCGGGGGCCTGCTCTTTGCAAGCCACCACGGTGATCGACATGACCGATGAGCCGGCCCAAGTGTTGCGCCTGGGTCAGGGTGACCCGGCGCTGCTAGGGCTCTGAAGCCGAGACTTATTTCAAGTCGCCAGCCAGGCTGGCCAGAGTGTCTGGGGCCATGTCGATGTGTGAAGGATAGTGGGTGTGATCGCAACCGAGCTTGACACCCGCACCCGCCTTGATGGCAGCGCACATGACCGGCTTCAACTCGAAGCGGAGAAAGTGAACCGCTGAGGTCTTCTCATCGGTTTCCCGGTCCAGGTCTTCGTCGGCAATCGCATACACGCGACCGTGGCCTTCCACCTCCACAAACATGCGGTCTTCCACGCCGATCAACTTGGCCAGCTCGCGGCGGCGTTCGTTGATGTCGGTGTACTCGATCATCATGGTGGCTTTCCAGTTGCTGCCGTCCGGCACCAGCGGGGCATACGCGTCGATCTCTTGCAAGATGCCTTCTTCTTCGAAGACTTTTTCGATGCGCAGCATCTCTTGGATTTGGTAGCGGATGGTGGTTTCGCTCTCGAACTGCACATTGATGTGCTCACCCAGCTGCACGCTGCGCAGCTTGCGGTGGGCAATCACTTCGGGCTTGTGAACCTTACGCCACTTGGTGTATGCCTCCAAGGTCATCAGGGTCTCGGGCGTGATTTTTCCGGTCAGTTGCATGGCAGTGTTCCTTATTTGAGACCGTAGGCTTTGCGCACCAAGGTCAAGGGGTGGTTCAGTTCAGGGGCACCGAGGCCGTTGACCTCAAAGCCCTGGGCAATGTGGTGGCCGCCCAGTGGGCAGTCGGAGCTGATGAAGTCGGGCTTGGAGCCGTCCTTCATGGTGGCCATGGCCTTGAACACGGGTTTGCCGATCTTCATCGCCATCTCGTGTGAGCCTTTTTTGACGCCGTAGGTGCCCGCGTGGCCCGAGCAACGCTCGATGGTGTTGATCTCGGTGTCCGGGATCATCTTGAGCATTTCCTCGGTCTTCTTGCCGATGTTTTGCACCCGACCGTGGCAAGGAATTTGGTAGCTCACATTGCCCAGCTTTTGCGGGAATTCGGTCTTGAGCAAACCGTCGCGCTTGCGGGCCATGAAGTATTCAAACGGGTCCCACATGGCTTCTTTAACCAGCTGCGTGTCGGTGCAATCGGGGAACATCAGCGGAATCTCTTGCTTGAACATCAGGGCGCAGCTGGGCACCGCCGCCATGATGGCAAAGCCGTCCTTGGCGTACTTGGCCAGCACCGGGATGTTGGCTTCTTTGGAGTCCTTCACCGAGTCCAGGTCGCCGAGCTCGAGCTTGGGCATGCCGCAGCACTTTTCTTTCTCAACCAGCACATATGGGATGTCGTTGTGGTCGAGGATTTTAAGGAGGTCATGGCCAATGCCGGGCTCGTTGTAGTTGATGTAACAAGTGGAATAGATCGCCACTTTGCCCGGTGTTTTCTCGCCATCCACCACTTTGGAGGCCTTGGCATCCGGGGCGCTGGAGCGGAACTTTTGGGTGGCCAAGGAAGGCAGCCAGGCGTTTTTGTCAACGCCCGCCACGCTTTCCATGACGCTGCGCGCCGCTTCGGTTTTGTTGATGGCGTTGATGGCTTGCACCACGATCGGGATGCCTGCAAAAGAGCCGTGGGTGTCGGTGGAGGCCAAAAACTTTTCGGCCGCGCCCACTTCGCCTTTTTTGAACTTGATGGCCTTGGCCCGCAGCATGGTGTGCGGGAAGTCCAGGTTCCACTCGTGCGGCGGGGTGTAGGGGCACTTGGTCATGTAGCACAGGTCGCACATGAAGCACTGGTCCACCACTTTCCAGTAATCCTTCTTGTCCACGCCATCCACTTCCATGGTGCTGGACTCGTCAACCAGATCAAACAAAGTGGGGAAAGAATTGCAAAGGCTCACACAACGGCGGCAGCCGTGGCAGATGTCAAAAATGCGCTCGAGCTCGTCAAAGCACTTCTCTTCGTTGTAGAAGTCGGGGCTCTCCCAGCCGAGGGCGTGTCGTGTGGGGGCTTCGAGGTTGCCTTCTTTGGCCATGTTGTGCTCCTTGGGGATTTTTATGGGGTTTTTCTGAAGACTCTGCGGTCAGAACCTTGAGAAAAACCCGCTGCGCCTTGCGGTGCAGCGGGCTCACGGACCGGGGGAATCAATCCACCAATTCGTTCAAAGCTTTCTGGTAACGGTTGGCGTGTGAACGCTCAGCCTTGGCCAGGGTCTCGAACCAGTCGGCGATTTCGTCAAAACCCTCTTCGCGAGCGGTCTTGGCCATGCCGGGGTACATGTCGGTGTACTCGTGGGTTTCGCCAGCCACAGCCGAAGCCAGGTTGTCACGTGTCGAGCCGATGGGCATGCCGGTTGCTGGGTCGCCGGATTGCTCCAGGAATTCCAGGTGACCGTGGGCGTGGCCTGTTTCACCTTCAGCGGTGGAACGGAACAGTGCTGCCACGTCGTTCTGACCTTCAACGTCAGCTTTGTTCGCGAAGTACAAATAGCGACGGTTGGCCTGGGATTCGCCTGCGAAGGCGTCCTTCAGGCATTGTTCCGTGCGCGAGCCTTTGAGTGCTGCCATGGATATCTCCTTGCGGGTTTTGAGTTGATTGCCCTGGCAGGATCGCCAGAGAACCATCAGGTTAGACCGAAACCCATCCGTCTCCAAATAGATTGATGCAATGGGATGGATTTAGCAAGGCTATCAAGACCGAAAGTTGATCGCCATCAACAACCACCCCCGGGTTTATCCTGACCTGGACAACACCAGCAGGAGCGCAAACCCCGGCTCCAAAGAAGAAAGTACAGGCCGGCTGGGTAAAATCAGCCCAACCCTACAGACCTCAACGGTCTTGCGCGGCACTCGAAAAGCCGCTTTCTTTTTCAAAAAGACCCCGCCATGAGCAACGCACCCGCCACCCCGGTCACACAGCCCGGCCTTGAGAGCCTGTCCAAATCGTTTGAACCCGCTGCGCTGGAAGCCCATTGGGGCCCCGAGTGGGAAAAACGCGGCTACGGCGTGGCCGGTTTCAGGGGTACCCAAGCGCCCAAAGACGGTGCACCGGCTTTTGCCATCCAGCTGCCCCCGCCCAACGTGACCGGCACCCTGCACATGGGCCACGCGTTCAACCAGACCATCATGGACTCGTTGACCCGTTACCACCGCATGCTGGGCCACAACACCGCTTGGATTCCGGGCACCGACCACGCAGGCATTGCCACGCAAATCGTGGTGGAGCGCCAGCTGCAAGCCAAAGGCATCAGCCGCCATGACATGGGCCCTACGCCTGCCGAAGCCCGCAAGAACTTTGTGAGCAAGGTCTGGGAATGGAAAGAAGAATCGGGCAACACCATCACCAGCCAAATGCGCCGCATGGGCGACAGCGTGGACTGGAGCCGCGAATACTTCACGATGGACCCCAAGCTGTCCAAGACCGTGACCGAGACCTTTGTGCAGCTGTACGAGCAAGGCCTGATTTACCGCGGCAAACGCTTGGTGAACTGGGACCCGGTGTTGCAAAGCGCGGTGTCCGACCTGGAAGTGGAAAGCGCCGAGGAAGACGGCTCGATGTGGCACATCCGTTACGACCTGGTGGACGGGTCCGGCAGTGTGACTGTCGCCACCACCCGCCCCGAAACCCTGCTGGGCGACGTGGCCGTGATGGTCCACCCCGAAGACGAGCGCTACAAACACCTGATTGGCCAACAGGTCAATCTGCCACTGTGCGGCCGTACCATCCCCGTGATTGGCGACGATTACGTGGACAAAGACTTCGGCACGGGCGTGGTGAAGGTCACGCCCGCACACGACACCAACGACTATGCTGTCGGCCAGCGCCACAAGCTGGAGATGATCTGCGTGCTGAATCTGGACGCAACCATCAACCACAACGCGCCCGAGAAATACCGAGGCCTGGACCGCTTTGTGGCCCGTAAGGCCGTGGTGGCCGACCTGGAAGCTGCAGGCGCATTGGTCGAAGTGAAAAAACACAAACTCATGGTGCCCCGCTGCGCCCGCACGGGCCAAGTGATTGAGCCCATGCTGACCGACCAGTGGTTCGTGGCCATGAACCAAGTGGGTCGTGGCGACGCCACCGGTAAGAGCATTGCCCAAAAAGCCATTGACGCCGTGCAGTCTGGCCAAGTGAGCTTTGTGCCCGAAAACTGGGTGAACACCTACAACCAGTGGATGAACAACATCACCGACTGGTGCATCTCGCGCCAGCTCTGGTGGGGCCACCAGATTCCCGCTTGGTACGACGAAGACGGCAAGGTGTACGTGGCCCGCAACGAAGCCGAAGCACAGGCCCAAGCCCCTGGCAAAACGCTCAAGCGCGACGAAGACGTGCTGGACACCTGGTACTCCAGCGCACTGGTCCCATTCAGCACCATGGGTTGGCCCCACCACAACGCAGCGGTCGGCAGTGGTGCCGCCGGATCGGGCGATTTGGCGAGCGCAGCGAGTATGAGCACGACCGGCGGTGCCACTGCCGACAGCGGCACAGACTACGACCTCTACCTGCCGTCTTCCGTTTTGGTGACCGGCTACGACATCATCTTCTTCTGGGTCGCCCGGATGATCATGATGACCACGCACTTCACCGGCAAAGTGCCCTTCAAACACGTCTACATCCACGGCCTGGTGCTCGATGCCCAAGGCAAGAAGATGAGCAAGTCTGAAGGCAACGTGCTCGACCCGGTTGACTTGATCGACGGCATCACCTTGGAGCCATTGCTCGACAAACGCACCCAAGGCCTGCGCAAACCCGAGACCGCGCCCAAAGTCCGCAAACAAACCGAAAAAGAATTCCCCGAAGGCATTCCGGCCTATGGCGCCGACGCCCTGCGCTTCACTTTTGCGTCTCTAGCAACGTTAGGCCGAAGTATCAACTTCGACTCCAAGCGCTGCGAGGGTTACCGCAACTTCTGCAACAAGCTGTGGAACGCCACCCGCTTTGTGCTGATGAACTGCGAGGCCCAAGACTGCGGCCTGAAAGAACACACCAAAGCCGAATGCGCTGTGGGCGGCCCAGCCCACGGTTACCTGGCCTTCAGCCAAGCCGACCGCTGGATCAGCTCGCAGCTGCAACGCGTCGAAGCCGAGGTGGCCAAAGGCTTTGCCGAGTACCGCCTCGACAACGTGGCCAACACAATTTATGACTTCGTTTGGAACGAGTTCTGCGACTGGTACCTCGAAATCGCCAAGGTGCAGATCAACATCGGCAACGAGGCGCAACAACGCGCCACACGACGCACCCTGATCCGCACGCTTGAGACCATCATGCGTTTGGCACACCCCATCATCCCCTTCATCACCGAAGAGCTTTGGCAAAAAGTGTCGGTGGTCGCAGGCCGTCCGGGCGAGTCGGTCAGCATCGCGGCCTACCCCGTGAGCCAGCCCGAACGCATCGACTTGGATGCCGAAGCCCATGTGGCCAAGCTCAAAACCCTGGTGGATGCTTGCCGCAACTTGCGCGGCGAAATGAACGTCTCACCGTCCACCCGCATGCCCCTGTATGTGCTGGGCGACACCAGCTTCATGCAAAGCGCTGCGCCCGTGCTGCAGTCGCTTGCCAAGTTGAGCGAAGTCAAGGTGTTCGAGACCGAGGCCGAATGGATCGCCGCCGCCCAGGCCGCGCCTGTGGCCGTGGTGGGTGAAGCGCGTTTGTGCCTTTTCATCGAAGTGGATGCGGCCGCAGAAAAAATCCGCTTGAGCAAGGAAGTGGCTCGCCTCGAAGGCGAAATCACCAAGGCCAATGCCAAGCTGGGCAACGAGGCCTTTGTGGCCAAGGCCCCGCAAGCCGTGCTCGACGAAACCAAAAAGCGCGTGGCCGACTTTGGGGCCACACTCGACAAAATCCGCCAGCAACTGCAACGCTTGGGCTGAAGCCCTGCGTGAACAAGGAATCGACCATGAGCCACAACGTCATCCGCAAAGCCGTGTTCCCTGTTGCCGGTTTGGGCACGCGCTTTTTGCCCGCCACCAAAGCCGCTCCCAAAGAAATGCTGCCCGTGGTCGACAAGCCGCTGATCCAGTACGCGGTCGAAGAAGCCTATGCGGCGGGTGTTCGGCACATGATCTTTGTGACGGGCCGCAGCAAGCGCGCCATCGAAGACCACTTTGACACCGCCTACGAACTCGAAAGCGAACTCGAAGCGGCCCACAAAGACGAATTGCTGGCCTTGGTGCGATCAGTGCAACCCGATGACATGGTGTGCGCTTATGTGCGGCAAAACCGCATGCTGGGCTTGGGTCACGCCGTGCTCTGCGCCGAGCCCCTGGTGGGGAATGAACCGTTTGCTGTGCTGTTGGCCGATGACCTGATGGTCAACTCGGGCCCTTCCATCCTGTCCCAGATGGTCGAGGCTTACACCAAGCAAGGCCGCTCGGTATTGGCGGTGCAAGAAGTCCCACTCGAACAGGTCAAGCGCTACGGCATCGTGGCCGGAGAACCCGCAGGCAAACAGCTCATCCGTGTTGAACAAATTGTGGAAAAACCCAGCCCGGACAAAGCGCCTTCACGCATGGGCGTGGCGGGCCGCTACATCCTCACGCCGGGCATTTTTGACGAGATCCGCAACCAGCCCACTGGCGTGGGCGGCGAGATCCAGCTCACCGATGCGATTGCCCGCCTGATGCAGCGCGAAGCCGTTTATGCCTTTCAGTACCAAGGAAAGCGCTACGACTGCGGCAGCAAGGAAGGCTTTTTAGAAGCCACGGTGGAGTTGGCTTTGCAGCACCCGCAGGTCGGCGCGTCGTTCCGCGACTACCTCAAAGGCTTGAGCCTCTGATCGGGTTCAACGCCGTTTGAGTGCAAACACAAACGCTGTTTCGGTCTTTTCTTGCATCAACAAATCGTTGCCGGTCTGCCGGGCAAAGGCCTCAAAGTCACGCCAGGCGCCCGGGTCGGTCGCCGTCACTTTGAGCACCTGACCGCTGCTCATCTCGTTCAGGGCCTTCTTGGCCTTCAAGATCGGCAAAGGGCAGTTCAGGCCGCTGGTGTCTATTTCTTTATCGATGTGCATCATGTGTCCTGATTCGCTTCCTGGCTCTGTGCGGCACGCTCTTCCCATGACATGAACTTCGGCTCAATGCCGATGGTGCGCAACCAGTCGCCCAAGGCGTAACCGGTGCCTGCGGGCCAGCAAATCAAGTCTTTGAAGTCGAACATCTTGTACTCGGCCAACTCGGGCGACAAACGCACCTCGCCTTCGGCCACCGCGTGGTAGGCAATGATCACCTGGTTCATGCGCTGGAAGTCGTAAACGCCAATCAGCTTGAGGGCAGAAACCTTGAGGTTGGTTTCTTCGGCAATCTCGCGGGTGATGCCTTCTTCGGGCGTTTCTCCCGCCTCCATGAAGCCAGTGATCAACGCAAAACGCCGCCCCGGCCAGGCCGCATTGCGGGCCAACAAAATTTGGTCGCCCACTTGCACAATGCCCGCCAGCACGGGCGTGGGGTTGTTCCAGTGTGTGAAATCGCAGGCGGTGCAACGCAGGCGCATGGTTTCGCCCCCGTCTTCCATTTGCGAGAGCCAAGCCAGGGGACTGGCACACATGGGACAAAAACGAAATTCAGCCATGAAGCCTCCGGTCAGGCGGGGAAAACGCCCGTGGACAGGTAACGGTCACCACGATCGCAGACGATGAACACGATGGTGGCGTTTTGCGCCGTTTTGGCCACTTGCTGGGCCACCCAGCAAGCACCAGCCGCCGAGATACCGGCAAAGATACCTTCGGACCGCGCCATCTGGCGGCAGGTTTCTTCGGCGTCGTTTTGGCTCACGTAAATCAGCTCGTCCACCTGGCTCGGATCGTAAATTTTGGGCAGGTATTCCTCGGGCCATTTGCGGATGCCCGGAATACGCGAGCCCTCGCTGGGCTGGGCACCGATGATGCGGATGGCCGGGTTCTTTTCTTTCAAGAACCGCGACACGCCCGTGATGGTGCCGGTGGTGCCCATGGCACTCACAAAGTGGGTGACTTTGCCGCCGGTTTGCTCCCAAATTTCGGGGCCGGTGGTTTCGTAATGGATGCGCGGGTTGTCGGCGTTGGCAAACTGGTCCAGGATGCGGCCCTTGCCTTGCGCGGCCATGTTGTCGGCCAAGTCACGGGCGTATTCCATGCCGCCGCTTTTGGGCGTGAGGATCAACTCGGCACCAAACGCCTTCATGGTCTGAGCGCGTTCAATCGACAAGTCCTCGGGCATGATCAAGACCATGCGGTAACCCTTGATGGCGGCCGCCATGGCCAGCGCAATGCCGGTGTTGCCGGATGTCGCCTCGATCAGGGTGTCACCCGGCTTGATCTCGCCGCGCTCTTCAGCACGACGGATCATTGATAAGGCGGGGCGGTCTTTGACGGAGCCCGCTGGGTTGTTGCCCTCGAGCTTGCCCAAGATCACATTGTTTCGGGCCGCCATATCGGCAGCCCCCAAGCGCTGCAAAGCCACCAAAGGTGTTTTGCCGATTGCATCTTCAATGGTTGGATAAATCATGCCAATAATGTGCCATAATTCGGGTCTCCACACATTCCGCCCGGGTGGTGAAATTGGTAGACTCAGGGGACTCAAAATCCCCCGCCGCAAGGCGTGCCGGTTCGAGTCCGGCCCCGGGCACCAAACTAAAAAGCCGCAAGTTCACGCAACTTGCGGCTTTTTTCTTGGGTTTTCAGATCAATCGATCCCCGCACTCCAACGGTCGTTCCAATTGCGCTCAATCTGCCGGCGGTCGCGTTTGGTGGGGCGGCCCTGCTCAATGCTGAGTGCGGGCTCGCGGGCCAAGCGGTTTTGCTCGGCGGCTTTTTGGCGGGCCGCGATGCTTTCCGGGGTTTCTGTGTAGAGCAGCTGCGCCACCGGCGCCGGGCCACGCACGCCGCTCAGACCTTGCACCACCACCGTGCGCTCCACCGCGCCTTGGCGCAGACACACGGTGTCGCCGGGTTTGACCTCTTTGGACGGCTTGGCGTCTTGCCCGTTGACCTGCACACGGTTCTTGCCGATCTCATCGCTGGCCAGGCTGCGGGTTTTGTAAAACCGAGCTGCCCACAGCCATTTGTCAATGCGCAGGGAAGTCATCGCGTCCCCAAAAACAAAGCGCCTTGCGGGCTCAGGCCGTCACGCACATGCGGGTAATGCAAGCGGACTTTCAACTCTTTTTTCATGCGGGTGTTGTCCAGCCGCCGCGACTCGCTCATGAAGCTCAGCAGCATCAGGGGCAAGGCGGTGTTGGCATCGTGGCGTGAAATCCGTGGAGGCTTGGCCAAGCCATACAGGCCAGCGGCCAAGTCAAAGTAGTCACCCATTTTCAAATCGGTGTCGTCGGTCACGTTGACCACGCGCTGGGGCTTGCCGCGCCACAAAGCGGCGGCGCAGGCCCGGGCCAGATCGTTGGCGTGGATGTGGTTGGTGTACACATCTTCTTTGGCCACCAGCACGGGCGTGCCCTTGAGCAAACGCTCACGGGGCGTTCCGCCTTCGCGGTCGGGGGCGTAAATGCCGGGGATGCGCAGCACACTCACCCGCACGCCACTGCGCCCCAGAAAACGCATCCAATTTTCCGCGTCCACCCGGCGCTGGGCGCGGGAGGTGTGGGGGTTCACGGTTCGGGTCTCATCCACCCGTTGCCCGGCGCAGTCGCCATAAACCCCGGTGGTCGATCCATAAACCAATGCCTGTGGTGCCGTGCGCAAGCGCAAAGCACGCACCAAGGCCAAACTGCGCGGATCTCGGTCCGAACCCCCTTGCCGGTCGGTGGGCGGTGGGGCCAGGTGGATGACCCGGTGTGCGATGCCTGCCAGGCGTTTCAGGCTGGCCGCATCGTCCAGGTTGCCAGACAAAGGGGTGATGCCACAAGCCCGCAGCAGCCGCACGCGCTCTGGAGAAGAGGTCAGCGCCATCAGGCGCACCCGCTGGCCTTGCGGCGCCCCCAGCTGACCCGCGGTGCGCAAGCCCACATCGCCACAGCCCACGATCAAAACACGCTGGCGGCGAAAGCGGGCAGGCCGTGCGCCCAGGGGGGTTTGGTTTGAAGGCAAAATCAGGGGTTCCGGGTGATATTCACACCCTCTAGGATACCCAAAAGATGAGCTTTCAAATTTCTGTGCAGCCCAGTGGCCGCAGCTTCACCGCCGACGACAACGAAACCCTGCTGGCAGCTGGCATCCGCCAAGGCATTGGCCTGCCCTATGGCTGCAAAGACGGCGCTTGCGGTTCGTGCAAATGCAAAAAAATCTCGGGCACCGTGGTGCATGGCCCGCACCAGGACAAAGCCCTGTCTGCAGACGAAGAAGCCCAGGGCTTGGTGCTGACCTGCTGCGCCACCGCCCAAAGCGATGTGGTGCTTGAATCCAAACAGGTGACCGCAGAAGGCGGCTTGCCCGTCAAGAAGATGCCGGTGCGTGTGGTGAGTCTGGAGAAAAAGTCTCACGACGTGATCGTGCTGAAACTGCAACTGCCCGCCAACGATGTGATGAAGTTCCACGCGGGCCAGTACATCGAGTTTTTGCTGCGCGACGGCTCTCGCCGCAGCTACAGCATGGCCAATGCGCCGCACACCCTCGAGGTGGCGCCACCCACGGTGGAGCTGCACATCCGCCACATGCCCGGAGGCAAGTTCACCGACCCGGTGTTCACCACCATGAAGGAAAAAGACATCCTGCGTGCCGAAGGCCCGTACGGCAGCTTCTACTTGCGTGAAGACAGCAACAAGCCCATGGTGCTGCTGGCCTCGGGCACGGGCTTTGCGCCCATCAAGGCGCTGATCGAACACATGCAGCACCGCGGCATCACCCGCCCCGCCACCCTTTACTGGGGCGGCCGCCGCCCAGCCGATTTGTACATGGCCGATTGGGTCGAGGCCCGTTTGGCCGAGATGCCCAACCTGCGCTACGTGCCCGTGATCTCAAACGCTGAGGCCGAAGACAACTGGACAGGCCGCACGGGTTTTGTGCACCAGGCGGTTTTGCAAGACTTCCCCGATTTGTCGGGCCACCAGGTTTATGCCTGTGGTGCCCCCATCGTGGTGGACTCGGCCAAACGCGACTATGCGGCGCTGGGCCATCTGCCTGAAGAAGAGTTTTACGCCGATTCATTCACGTCCGAGGCCGACAAAGCCAAGGCTTGAAGTTGACCTGTTTCACGGAGCATCCCATGTCCATCACCCGCCGCCAATTTGCTGCCCGCAGCCTCGCACTCAGCGCCCCCGCTTGGGCGCCTGCCTGGGCGCAAGGCAAACCGATCCGCATCATCGTGCCCTATGCACCCGGTGGCCCCATCGACGTCACCGCGCGGGCCTTGGCCGAGCGCGTGAAAGACAGCCTGGGCACGGTGATCATTGAAAACCGACCCGGCGCAGGTGGCAACTTGGGCGCTGACCTGGTCGCCAAGGCCGCGCCCGATGGCCTGACGATCGGCATCGCGGCAACCGCCACACACGCGATCAACCCCTGGCTGTTTGCCAAGATGCCGTATGACGCGAGCCGCGACTTTGCGCCCATCACGCAAATGCTGCGTGTGCCCAATGTGCTGGTGATGAACGCCGAGACCGCGCAGCGCCTGAAGATCAACACCCTGGCCGATTTGGTGGCCTACGCCAAAGCCAACCCCGCCAAGCTTAACTTTGGCTCCGGTGGCAACGGGAGCGCCGGTCACCTGGCGGGTGAAATGTTCAAGCGGGCTGCCGGCATTTTTGCGGTGCACATTCCCTACAACGGCGGAAACCCGGCGCAGCTGGCTTTGTTGTCGGGCCAAGTCGACTTCAACTTCGACAACCTGGCAACCGCTGCGGCCAACATCAAGGCGGGCCGCCTCAAGGCCTTGGCCGTGACCACCGGACAGCGCAGCAGCGCCCTGCCCGACATCCCGAGCATGAGCGAGACACTCAAGGATTTTGAAATCGACACCTGGTGGGGCCTGGTGGCACCCGCGGCGACACCACGCGATGTGGTGGAGCGTCTGAACAAAGCTTTTGTGGCGGCACTGCAAACACCCGAAACCAAAACCCGTTTTGGCCAACTGCTGGCCGAGCCGGTGGGCAACACCCCCGAGCAGTTTGGTGCCTTCATGAAGAAAGAGCTGACACGCTACGAAAGCGTGGTCAAGGCCAGTGGCGCTCGGGTGGATTGAGCCAAAATTCACTCGCGGTTTTTTGGGTCATACCGGACTTGATCCGGTATCCATACCCGCTGACATGCTGACGAGATGGACCCCGGATCAAGTCCGGGGTGACGAAGGGTTTGAAATCACTCGCCCAGGTAGGCTGCTCGCACCTTGGGGTCTTCGAGCATCTCCTTGCCCACACCGGTCATGGTGATGAGGCCCGAGTCCATGACATAACCACGGTCGGCAATGGCCAGCGCACGGCTGGCGTTTTGCTCCACCAGCAGCACCGTCACACCTTGGGCGTACACATCGCGCACCACCTCGAAGATCTTGTCGACCATGATGGGCGACAAGCCCATGGACGGCTCGTCGAGCAACAACACCTTGGGGCGGCTCATCAGGGCGCGGCCCATGGCCAGCATTTGCTGCTCACCACCGGACATGGTGCCCGCCAGCTGGTCCTTGCGCTCACGCAGACGCGGGAAGATGGTGAACATTTTCTCGATGTCGTCGGCGATGCCACTGGCGTCTGAGCGGATGTAAGCGCCCATTTGCAGGTTTTCGGTGATGGTCATGCGGGTGAACACGCCACGGCCTTCCGGCACCATGGCCAGGCCCTGCTTGACCAAATCCCAAGGGCCTTGGCCTTGGATGCTCTTGCCCAGGTACTCGATGTCACCCGTCTGCAAAGGCAAGGTGCCGGTGATGGCTTTCATGGTGGTGGTTTTGCCCGCCCCGTTGGAGCCGATCAAAGAGACCAACTCACCTTCACGCACTTCCAGGCTCACGCCCTTCACGGCCTGAATGCCGCCGTAACCCACTTGCAGGTCTTTGACTTTCAAAAGAACATTGGCCATCTCAGTGCCCTCCCGTGCCCAGATAGGCTTCAATCACTTTTTCGTTTTTCTGCACATCGGCAGGCGTGCCTTCGGCAATTTGTTTGCCGTAGTCGAGCACCGTGACGCGGTCACACAAGCCCATGACCAGCTTCACATCGTGTTCGATCAACAAGATGGTGCGGTTGTCCTTACGAATCTGGTCGATCAACTCGCGCAGTTGCACTTTTTCAGTGGCGTTCATGCCGGCTGCAGGTTCATCGAGCGCAATCAGCTGTGGATCGGTCGCCAAAGCACGGGCAATTTCCAGGCGACGTTGATCGCCATACGACAGCGTGCGGGCTTTGTAATCGGCGTATTTGCCGATGCCCACGTAGTCGAGCAGCTCTTGCGCACGCTGCGCAATGGCGGCTTCTTCGGCCTTGAAGCTGGGCGTGCGGAAAATCGCGCCCAGCAAACCCGAGTGGGTGCGCACATGACGGCCCACCATCACGTTTTCGAGGGCCGTCATTTCGGCAAACAAACGGATGTTCTGGAAAGTGCGGGCAATGCCCGCCTTGGCCACTTCGTGCACAGCCGTGGGTTGGTAGGGCTTGCCTGCCAGCTCAAAAGTGCCGCTGTCGGGGGTGTACAGGCCGGTGATGACGTTGAAAAACGTGGTCTTGCCCGCGCCGTTGGGGCCGATCAGGCCATAGACCTGGCCGCGCTGGATGGTGATGCCCACATCCGAGAGGGCCTGCAGGCCACCAAAGCGCTTGGAAATGCCAGAAACGTTGAGGACAGTGTCTTTGTTGGCAGTTGGATTCATGGTCTGCTCCTTCATTTCGTCGTGAGCGATTTGCCATGCTCAGGCGAAGGCCACAGCCCGCGAGGACGCATCAACATGATCACGATCATGGCCAAGGCCACCAACAACTGGCGCAAGATGGCGGCGTCCAGTCGGCCGCCGGTCATCTCCTGCAAGGGTCCTGCGACATAGCGCAGCACCTCGGGCAAGGCCGACAACAAAATGGCCCCCAAGATCACACCGGGCAAATAGCCCAGGCCGCCCAACACCACCATGGCCACGATCATCACCGACTCCATCAGGCTGAAGGACTCGGGCGAGATGAAACCCTGGAAACCAGCAAACATCGCGCCGGAGACGCCACCAAACGTAGCGCCCATGCCAAACGCCAGCAACTTGAGGTTGCGGGTGTTCAGGCCCATGGCCTTGGCGGCGATTTCGTCTTCGCGGATCGCCATCCAGGCGCGGCCAATTCGCGAGACCTCCAGGCGGTGCGAAATCAAAATCGTCACCAACACCAGGCTCAGAAACAGGTAGTAGTACAGCGAGACCGAGGCGATTTCAACATCGCCAATCATCAGCTTTTGACCCATGTTGACGCCAAAGATCGAGATCGGATCGATCTGCGACAGCCCCTTGGGGCCGTTGGTGATGTTGACCGGGTGGTCCAGGTTGTTCATGAACACACGGATGATTTCACCAAAGCCCAAGGTCACGATGGCCAGATAGTCACCGCGCAACTTGAGCGTGGGCGCCCCGAGCAGCATGCCAAAAATACCCGCCAAAGCGGCGGCTACAGGCAAGATGAGCCAAATGGGCATGTGCATGCCCGTGGGATAAGCCGCAGCGATCCACGCAAAAGTCTGGGTCAAATGCGGCGAGGACAGCAGGCCATACATGTACGCACCGACCGCAAAGAAAGCCACGTAACCGAGGTCAAGCAGACCCGCGTAGCCCACCACAATGTTCAGACCAATGGCCAACAAAATGTAGAGCAGCGCCATGTCGGCAATGCGAACCCAGGCGTTGCCGAACGTTTGCAGGATCAGCGGGAGGATCAGCAGACCCAAACCGATCAGGACGTATTGAAGTGTCTTGTTGTTTTTCATGTTCACCTCCATCAAGCGCGGTCGGCCACACGTTCACCCAAGAGGCCCGAAGGGCGCAGGGTCAACACGATGATCAACACGATGAACGCAAAAATGTCGGTGTAGTGGCTGCCCAGCACACCACCCGTCAGGTAGCCGATGTAGCCAGAGCCAATGGCCTCAATCAGGCCCAGCAAAATGCCACCAATCACCGCTCCGGCCAGGTTGCCAATGCCACCAAACACGGCTGCCGTGAAGGCTTTGAGGCCAGGCAAGAAGCCCATGGCGTGTTGCGCTGTGCCGTAGTTGGACGCGTACATCACACCCGCAATCGCCGCCAAAATGGCGCCAATCACAAACGTGGCCGAAATCACCATGTCAGGCTTGACACCCATCAAGGCCGCCACACGCGGATTCTCGGACGTGGCCCGCATGGCCCGGCCCAGGCGGGTGTAGTTGACCAGCCACATCAAAATGGCCAAAGACACCGCCGTCACGCCCAAAATCATGATCTGGGTGGGCGTGATCACCACACCACCCATGTTAATGGGGGTGCTGGACAGCAAAGTGGGGTAAGCCTTGTAGTTGGGCTTCCAGATGATCATGGCCAGGGTTTGCAACAAAATGCTCATGCCGATCGCTGTGATCAGGGGGGCCAATTTGGGGCTGTTGCGCAATGGCCGGTAGGCGATCTTTTCGATCGAAAAGTTCAGGACCACCGCCACCACACAGGCGATCAGGGTGGCCAAAATCAAGATGACCCATCCGGGTGCGTCGGGCATGGCGCCTTGCATCATGCCAATCGCGGACCAGCTCGTCAGAGCGCCCACCATCAGCACTTCTCCGTGCGCAAAGTTGATCAGGTTGATGATGCCGTACACCATGGTGTAGCCCAAGGCCACCAGGGCGTACATGCTGCCCATGACGAGGCCGTTGATGACCTGCTGGAGGAAGACGTCCATTGATTTCTCCGTGTTTTGACCTGCGCTTAGCGGGTTTTAGCTTCGGTTGTTGTTTTAGGGTCAAGAGTCACCTTTTGGGTGAACCCTGACAACTAGCAAAAACCCCGCCAGATTCATGCGTTACCGGGCGGGGTGGCGGGATTGTAGTGAAAGAAAGTCTCGGGTCAGTATTCATTGCCGTCGGGACTTACCCTTTGGCCGCATTTTTCTTTCTCAGTTCTTCCAATTTGTCGGCAATTTTGATCTCCAGACCCCGGCGAACGGGTTGGTAAAAGCCCGGCTCGGGCATCCCATCGGGCAGGTAATGCTCGCCTGCGGCAAAGCCGTCTTCCTCATCGTGCGCATAGCGGTAACCCTTGCCGTAGTCCAGCTGCTTCATGAGCTGGGTGGGGGCATTGCGCAAATGCATGGGCACCGGGCGGGTGCCGTCTTTTTTGACCCAGGCCTTGGCCTGGTTGAAGGCTTTGTAGGCGGCATTGGATTTGGGGGCCACCGCCAGGTAAATCACGCACTGCGCCAGCGTCAGCTCCCCCTCGGGGCTGCCCAGGCGCTCATACACCTCGGCGGCGTCCAGCGCCATGCGCAGCGCTCGCGGGTCGGCCAGGCCAATGTCCTCACTGGCCATGCGAATCAAGCGACGCGCCATGTAGCGGGGGTCCGCACCACCGTCGAGCATGCGCACGAACCAATACAGGGCGGCATCCGGGTCCGAGCCGCGCACCGATTTGTGCAGGGCGCTGATGGTGTCGTAAAACTGCTCGCCGCCTTTGTCGTAACGGCGCATGCGCTCGCCCAACACCCGCATCAGCCAAGTGTCGGTCACCGGGTCGATGCTTTCTTGTTTAGCCGCCATGGCCAAGGTTTCCAGCGTGTTGAGCAAGCGCCGCGCATCGCCGTCGGCATAGGCCAGCAAACGGGTCAGCGCCTCCGGCTCGATGGCGGGGATGGCATCAATGGCCTGCGCCCGTTGCACGATGCTTTGCAGGTCGTCCTCGGTCAAGGGCTGCAGCACATACACCGCCGCTCGCGACAGCAAGGCCGAATTCACCTCAAACGAAGGGTTCTCGGTGGTGGCCCCGATGAAGGTGAACAAGCCACTTTCCACATGCGGCAAAAACGCGTCTTGCTGGCTTTTGTTGAAGCGGTGCACCTCGTCCACAAACATGATGGTGCGCTGCGGGTGCAAGCCTGTGCGGGCAGCTTCGGCTTTTTCAACCGCTTCGCGGATGTCCTTCACGCCACCCAAGACCGCGCTGATACTCAAAAATTGCGCGTCAAACGCGTCGGCCATCAAACGGGCGATGGTGGTTTTGCCCACACCCGGCGGCCCCCACAAAATGCAGCTGTGCGGCTGGCCCGACTCAAAGGCCAGGCGCAGTGCCATGCCCTCGCCCAACAAATGCTGCTGGCCAATCACCTCACCCAAGTGGCGCGGGCGCAAGCGCTCGGCCAAGGGGGCATGGGGTGACGGACTGGCGGCTTTCATCGGCACCCGGGGAGCATCAAGGCCGAATCACGTCCGCGCCCGCTGGGGCCTTGAACACAAAGGTGTTAGCGGGCAAAACCGGGTTGAGTTCAAAACCCGAAAAAGTCAGCACAGAGCGCTGGCCCAAGCTGTCTTGGACATCGAGCACGGCCAGTTCTGGACCTGAAGCGCTGGCACGCAAGCCCACCATCACCGCGCGAATTTGCCCGTCGGGGGACTGGGGCGTGGCCCGCACCCACTGCAGGCCGCCCTGGTCGGGCTCGGGGCTGAACTTGAAATCGCTTTTGAGGGCCTGCAAATCCGACGCGGCAGTCAGCAAGGCGGCCGGAGTCGAACCCAGCACCTGCGACTGCGCACGGGCCGTGACCTGGTTCAGGTCCACATCGTGCATCCACAAGGTCTGGCCATCGGCGACCAAGGTTTGCACAAAGGGCTTGCGGTAATCAAAACGGAACTTGCCGGGCCGCTGAAACTCAAAACGGCCACTCGACGTTTTGACACGCGGGGTCTGGCCCGGGCGGCTTGGCGAGGTGACCGCCTGGGTGAAGTCGGCCCGGCCGCTGCGGGCCTGCTTCATGAACTGGGCCAGCACATCGACGCTGTCGGCCTGCGCGGGCATGGCCCAAGCCCACACCGCCCCGGCCAAGAGCCAAGCTCCACCCCAACCCAGCAGCGCTCGGCGCTGCACAACACTGTTTGTCATTCGTTTCACTCTGCCCGTGCGGGCACCAGGATTTCACGCTGGCCGCTGCCACTCATGGCACTGACCAGGCCTGCTTTTTCCATGTCTTCCACCAAACGGGCGGCGCGGTTGTAGCCGATCTTGAGGTGGCGCTGTACCAGCGAAATGCTGGCCTTGCGGTTTTTCAAGACCACTTCCACGGCCTGGTCGTACATCGGGTCTTTCTCGCCGTTGTCACCTTCGCCGAGCATGCCGCCATCGTCGTCCGTGGTGCCGCCTTCGAGCACACCTTCGATGTAGTCGGGCTCGCCCTGGCTCTTGAGGTAGCTCACCACGCGGTGCACTTCTTCGTCGCTGACAAAAGCGCCGTGCACCCGGATCGGGAAGCCCGTGCCCGAGGGCATGTACAACATGTCGCCCATGCCCAGCAGGGCTTCGGCCCCCATCTGGTCCAAGATGGTGCGGCTGTCGATTTTGCTCGACACCTGAAAGGCAATGCGGGTCGGGATGTTGGCCTTAATCAGGCCAGTGATCACGTCCACGCTGGGGCGTTGGGTTGCCAAAATCAGGTGGATACCGGCGGCACGGGCCTTCTGGGCCAAACGCGCAATCAGCTCCTCGATCTTCTTGCCCACCACCATCATCAGATCGGCCAACTCGTCGATCACCACCACGATATGCGGCAGGCGCTTGAGCGGCTCGGGATCGTCGGGCGTCAGACTGAACGGGTTGTAGATGAACTCCTCGCGGGCTGTGGCTTCGTCGATTTTCTGGTTGTAACCGGCCAAGTTGCGCACACCCATCTTGCTCATGAGTTTGTAGCGTTTCTCCATCTCGGCCACACACCAGTTGAGGCCATGCGCGGCTTGCCGCATGTCGGTCACCACCGGGGCCAGCAAGTGCGGAATGCCTTCATAAACCGACATCTCCAGCATCTTGGGGTCGATCATCAACAAACGCACATCACGGGCCTCGGCCTTGTACAGCAGCGACAGGATCATGGCGTTGATACCCACCGATTTGCCCGAGCCGGTGGTACCGGCCACCAACACATGCGGCATCTTGGCCAAGTCGGCCACCACCGGGTTGCCAATGATGTCCTTGCCCAAACCCATGGTCAGCATGGACTTGGCCTCGTGGTAGACCTGAGAGCCCAGAATTTCGCTGAGCTTGATGGATTGGCGCTTGGCGTTGGGCAACTCCAGCGCCATGTAGTTTTTGCCGGGAATCGTCTCGATCACCCGGATGGACACCAGGCTGAGCGAACGCGCCAGGTCTCTGGCCAAGTTCACCACCTGAGAGCCCTTGACGCCCGTGTCCGGCTCGATCTCGTAGCGGGTGATCACAGGGCCTGGGGCTGCGGCCACCACACGCACCTTGACACCAAAATCAGACAGCTTTTTCTCGATCAAGCGGCTGGTCATCTCCAGCGTCTCAGGCGACACGGTTTCTTGTCGGATGGACAGGCTGTCGAGCAAATCCACCTGCGGCAGCTTGCTGTCGGGCAGCTCGTTGAACAGGGGTTTCTGGCGCTCCTTGACCACGCGATCGCTGCGCGGCACCTCCATCACGGGCGGCTCAATGACACGTGAGACAGGCTTGGTCACCGGCACCGGCGGCAAGTCCAACTGGCCATCGGGCGAATCATGAACGGGTTGCGCCAGATCCCACTCGGGCTCAATGGCCTGGGGCGTGAGGGCCTGCTGTCGTTCGCGCAAAGCCTGCTGACCCAAAGCCAAGTCTTCTTCGATCTCGCGCTTTTCATGCCGCGACTGGATCAAGGCGTCAAGGCGACCCCCGATTTTTTCAGCCAACTGACCCCAGGAAAAACGGAAAACCATGGCCACACCCACCAAGGCCAGCACAATGCACAACAGGGCCGAGCCATTGAAGCCCAGGCCGCGCACGGCAGCCGTGCCCACCAGATACCCCAACACCCCACCGCTGTGCCCAGGCAAGGCCGATTCAAGCCGGTACAGGCGTGTCCACTCCAGTCCGCAGCTGGCCATCAGCAACACCGCCAGGCCCAGCCAGAATACCCACAAACTGCGCTGCCAGAAGGGCTCGTCCACCGTGTCTTGCGGGCCAGCGCCACGCAACCACCGGGCGAAAGACACCAACCAGACCCGCAAACCCGCCGCCACACACCACCAGGCAGAAAAGCCCATCAGGAAATACGCCAGATCCGAAATCAACGCACCCCAGCGACCCGCCCCATTGCGCACCAACTCCCCGCTGCCCGAGGTAGACCAGGCCGAATCTTGCGGGTGGTAGCTCCACAGGGCCACCGTCACAAACAAAAGCAGCCCAGCCCCCAGCAGCAAGAGGATTTCTTGGGCAAAACGTGACCACAGCGTGGGGGGCGCTGCCGGCGCAGGGGCAGCGCCATCTCGGGTCAGGGTGTTCAGTGAGTAAGTCATAAATCAGGTGTCAAGCTTACCCGATCAAGGCCTCATCAGGGGGCCATGGCCGTTCCCCCACCTGCGGGGGCATTGGCTATCCACAAGCCTTGTGGTCGAGCCGCACATAGCCCCCACAAAGTCTCTTTAAAGCCCCACCAAAGCCATGGTGCCCGCTCAGTTTGGGGTGTTTCTTACAATGGCGTTTGTTGGAAGTATTTTTCCGCGCCCCTTTGTCTTTTCTACCGGATGGCCCTTTTCATGTCGACCCCCACACAACACGCACAAGTCCTGATCCTGGGTTCTGGCCCCGCCGGCTACACCGCCGCCGTTTACGCCGCCCGCGCCAACCTCAAACCCCTGTTGATCACAGGCATGGCCCAAGGCGGCCAGCTCATGACGACCACCGAAGTGGACAACTGGCCCGCCGACGTGCACGGCGTGCAAGGCCCAGACCTGATGCAACGCTTTCAGGAGCATGCCGAGCGCTTCAACACCCAAATCATCTTTGACCACATCCACACCGTCAAACTGGAGCAGCGCCCCTTCACACTGATCGGCGACAGCGGCACCTACACCTGCGACAGCCTGATCATCGCCACAGGCGCATCGGCCAAATACCTGGGCCTGCCTTCTGAGACCGCCTTCATGGGCCGCGGCGTGAGCGGCTGCGCCACCTGCGACGGCTTTTTCTACCGAGACCAGGTCTGCTGCGTGGTGGGCGGCGGCAACACTGCCGTCGAAGAAGCCCTGTACCTGTCCAACATCGCCAGCAAGGTCTATTTGGTCCACCGCCGCGACAAGTTCAAGGCCGAGCCCATCTTGGTGGACAAACTGATGGACAAGGTCGCTGCAGGCAAGATCGAACTCAAAACCTTCCAGACGCTGGAAGAAGTCCTGGGCGACGCCTCCGGCGTGACCGGCATTCGCCTGAAAAGCACCAAAGACGGCTCTCTGCACGATGTCGAACTCAAGGGCTGCTTCATCGCCATCGGCCACGCCCCCAACACCGACATCTTCCAGGGTCAACTGGCACTGGAAAACGGCTACATCGTGACCCAAAGCGGCTTGAAGGGTTTTGCCACCCAGACCTCGGTGCCCGGCGTTTTCGCTGCAGGTGACGTGCAAGACCACGTTTACCGCCAAGCCATCACCAGCGCGGGCACCGGCTGCATGGCCGCGCTCGATGCGCAACGTTTTCTGGAACAGCACAACGGGTGAAGACGAAATGCCGAAGTCGGCGTCCAAGTTGCTGTCATTGTGACAACGAATCTCGGCAAAGGCGTTGAGGGTGTCTGCCGGGGTGATGTGGCAAAGCGAAGCGCCTCTGAACCCCGGCAGACACCCTCAACGCCTCACCACAACGCCCCAAACCACCCTCAATCCGTCACAAAGACAATCCAAATAGCCCAAGCCCCCGCTTTCTGGCTATAATTCAAGGCTTTGCTGGAACTGCCCGGGTTTTCATTCGGGGTCACAGAGCCAGCGATCTGGGATACCGCCACCCATCTTGGCGAGGTGAGGCTGGAGCGCCAGGCCCCGTGCACATCTGCACGAGACCCATCGGCACCGGCTGTTTAAAAAGTATCGGAGTGTCCACATGGCACGCGTTTGCGACGTAACGGGCAAAGGCCCAATGACCGGGAACAACGTTTCCCACGCCAACAACAAAACCAAGCGCCGGTTCCTGCCGAACCTGCAATATCGTCGATTCTGGGTTGAAACAGAAAACCGTTGGGTGCGTCTGCGCGTCTCCAGCGCTGCTCTGCGCCTGATCGACAAAAACGGCATCGATGCCGTGCTCGCAGACCTGCGTGCACGCGGTCAAGCCTAAACCCAGAACATTAGGAGTCATACACCATGGCAACCAAAGGCGGACGCGAAAAAATCAAGCTGGAATCCACAGCTGGCACTGGTCACTTCTACACGACCAGCAAAAACAAGAAAACCATGCCCGAGAAAATGTCGATCATGAAGTTCGACCCCAAAGCTCGCAAGCACGTTGAGTACAAGGAAATCAAGCTGAAGTAATTCGGCCTGATCCCCTCGCAAAAAACCCGCCTCTGGCGGGTTTTTTCATGGGAAAAAGCACTGCATTGCATGGCAACACCAGCCCCGAGAGCACCGACCTAACAAGGCCTCACTGAAGGGCCCAGACCGCAGATCTAGCGGCGCAATGGGTTCGCAACCCTCCACACCGCCATCGAAACACCGTGCCCCAAAAGCAAACAGGGCCCGAAGGCCCTGTGTGTATGGCTGCTGAAAAAGATCAGGCAGTTTGGCGCACAGCCCGCAGCTTGACCGAGAAGTCGCGCAATGCGGCAATGCCACTTTCTTCGGCACGGCGACACCAGGCCTGCAGGTCGGCGGCCAGTTGCTCGCGGGAGTGTGAGGTGTTGAGCCAGATCTGGCTCAGCTCTTCACGCATTTGCACCATCTTGTCGAGCACTGGGCTGGCATCGCGGGCTTGCTTGAGCTGGGCTTGCGCAGCGGCTGGCACTTTGGCCGCATCGCGGTGCAACCAACGCTGAGCCGCTTGCAACACGCTGGCGTCCAGCTTGAGCTTGCCAGCTTCTTGCTGCATCACGGCTTTGACGTTGCGTGCATAACCCGCCATCACTTCGTAGCGGTTGGCGATCAGGGCTTCCAAGGTCTTCTCGTCGGCCACCGGGCGAATGTCGCCATAAGCCAGGCGGGGCGGTGTCTTTTTGACGGTGGCCAGACCAACGGTTTCGAGCATGCGGATGTAAAGCCAGCCGATGTCGAACTCGTAAGGCTTGACCGACAACTTGGCCGATGTGGGGTAGGTGTGGTGGTTGTTGTGCAACTCTTCGCCACCGATCAGGATGCCCCAGGGCGAGATGTTGGTGCTGGCGTCGTGCGCCTCAAAGTTGCGGTACCCCCAGTAGTGGGCCGCACCGTTGATGATGCCAGCCGCCGTGATCGGGATCCAAGCCATTTGCACAGCCCAGACGGTCAGGCCAATGAAGCCGAACAAGGCCACGTCGATGATCAGCATCAGGGCCACGCCTTGCCAGGAAAAGCGGGTGTACAGATTGCGCTCGATCCAGTCGTCGGGCGTGCCGTGGCCGAAACGCTTCATGGTCTCGAGGTTTTTGGACTCTTTGCGGTACAGCTCAGCGCCTGTGAACAACACGGTTTTGATGCCGTGCACATGGGGGCTGTGCGGGTCTTCGGCTTGCTCGCACTTGGCGTGGTGCTTGCGGTGAATGGCCGCCCACTCTTTGGTCACCTGGCCGGTGGTCAACCACAGCCAGAAACGGAAGAAGTGCGAAGGAATGGCGTGCAGGTCCAAAGCGCGGTGCGCCTGGTGACGGTGCAAGAATATGGTGACGCTGGCAATGGTGATGTGGGTCAAGCCCAAGGTGATCAACACCATCTGCCACCAAGAGAAATCGAACAGGCCATGGCCCATCCAATGAACCACGGCATCCAAAAAAGCCCAATCAGGCAACAACATGAGTCTGTCTTTCTACTGGCACCTGAATTCAGGCAATCCGTCAATTTTAAGTTTGCCGCCCCAAAAAGGACAGCGTTTTCGGCCGACTTCGGCCGATAAGGGTTTTAAAGTATTACTTTTTAACCCAGGCTGCGGCAAAAAAACCATCCGTGGCATGGCGATGGGGCCACAGCCTCAGGAATGTGCCCGCTGGCGGAGCATCGGGGCGGGCATCGCCCGATGGGGCCGGTGAGCACAAACTGGCTGCGTGGGGCACTTTGAGCCTGTCGAGCTCTTGTGCCACGTTCAAAGGGACAAAGTCCGGGTTGGCGGCGCTGAAGGCTTGCGCGATCAACTCGTTTTCTTCGGGCAAGACGCTGCAGGTGGCATAGACCAAACGGCCGCCCGACTTGACCATGCGCGAGGCGCTTTGCAGGATGGCTTGCTGCTTTTCGGTCAACTCTTGCACAGCTTGGGGCTTTTGCCGCCATTTCAAGTCGGGGTTGCGCCGCAAAGTGCCCAAGCCTGAGCAAGGGGCGTCGACCAGAACGCGGTCGATCTTGCCTGACAAGCGCTTGACGCGGTCATCGCGCTCGTGCGCAATGGCGGCCGGGTGCACGTTCGACAAGCCACTGCGGGCCATGCGGGGTTTGAGGGCATCGAGGCGGTGGCCCGACACGTCAAACGCGTACAAACGGCCCGTGCTGCGCATGGCCGCGCCCAGCGCCAGCGTTTTGCCGCCCGCGCCCGCGCAAAAGTCCACCACCATCTCGCCCCGGTGCGCGTCCACCAGCAAGGCCAACAGCTGCGAGCCTTCGTCTTGCACCTCGATCGCACCCCGAGTGAAGGCTTCTGTCTTTTGCAAGGCGGGTTTGCCTTGCAGGCGCAAACCCCAAGGCGAATAAGGCGTGGCCTCAGAGGCAATGCCCGCTTGCGCCAACTCTTTTTGGATGTCGCTGCGTTTGGCGTTGAGCATGTTCACGCGCAGATCCAGCGTGCCGGGCTGCTGCAAATGCTCGGCCAAGTCCCAGAAATCTTCACCCAATTGGGATTGCAGGGCTTGCGCCATCCACTCGGGCAGGTTGTGGCGGTGTGGGGCCATCAGGGCGTCGGGCGGAATGGCGTCGCAGGTCGCCAGCCATTTTTTCTCGGTGTCGTTGAGCGCAGAGGCCAAAAAATCGCGCGGGCCAAAAAAGCCCAAAATCGCCAGCTTGCGCTCTTTGGCGCCCGAGCCCGAGCGGGCCAACTGCTCAAACAGCAGCTTTTTGCGCAAGACGGCAAAGGCGGTTTCGGCCAAGGTGGCGCGTTCGCGGGGGCCCAAAGAGCGGTGTTCGCGGAAATAGCGCGACACCACGGCGTCGGCAGGATGTTCAAATTGGAGGACCAGCCTGACCAGATCGGCACAGGCGTCTAAAAGGGCTTTTGGATGCATAGGACTGCATTGTCCCATCCCCAACCCTTGGTCCGACACACATCACAGGAAAGACATGTCAGAACCACTGCCACCGATGATCGAAACGCCCAAAGGCCTGTACCGCCATTACAAAGGCGGCCAATACCGTGTGCTGGGCACCGTGCGCCACAGCGAAGACCTGCAACCCATGACGCTGTACCAGGCGCTCTATGGTGAACAGGGTCTGTGGGTAAGGCCTGCGGCCATGTTTGCCGATGTGGCCGAATTCAATGGAAAAGTTCAGCCCCGATTTGAACGCATTGGCGATTGAGCCAAATACTCAGCGACTGCTTGCGGGTAAATCAAGTGCTCCTGGGTGAGCACCCGCGCTGCCAGTGACTTAGCCGTGTCATGCGGCAGCACCGGCACCACGGCCTGCGCCAAGATGGCGCCATGGTCGAGCTCGGCCGTCACCTGGTGCACCGTGGCCCCGGCAAAGCGGCATCCGGCATCGATCGCCCGCTGGTGCGTGTTCAGCCCCGCAAAGGCGGGCAACAAGGACGGGTGGATGTTGAGCAAACGCCCGGCGTAGTGCGCCACAAAGCCAGGCGTCAGGATGCGCATGAAGCCCGCCAACACCACCAAATCGGGCGTGTAGCGGTCGATTTCGGTCATCAGGGCCGCATCAAACGCTTCGCGACTGGCAAAGGTCTTGTGGTCCAGCACCTGCGTCGCAATACCGTGGTCACGGGCAAAAGCCAGACCTTGGGCATCTGCCCGGTTGCTCAGCACGGCGGCCACCCGGGCGTTCAAGCGTTGGTCCCAACGCCCCTGCTCTGCCGCACGCACGATGGCGGCCATGTTGGAGCCCGAGCCCGAAATCAGAATGACGATGTTTCTCATGAAGGGCCGGATTATCCCTGCTCACTGAAAGTCTCTTGGCTTTTGTCGCCCCAAGGACAAGCCGAATCGGTCTGCGCGTGATAAAAAGCACGGTCGTTTGATTTTGAGAGAAAACCCCATGGATTTGGCATTCACCCCCGACGAACTCGCGTTCCGCGACGAGATCCGCACCTGGGTCAAGGACAACTTGCCCGCCGACATTTCCCAAAAAGTGCATGCCGCCATGCGCCTGACGCGCGAAGACATGCAGCGCTGGGCCAAGATTTTGGGCAAAAAAGGCTGGCTGGGCTGGGGTTGGCCCACGCAGTTTGGAGGCCCCGGTTGGACCGCGGTGCAAAAACACCTGTTCGAAGAAGAATGCGCCCTGGCCGGCGCCCCCCGCGTGGTGCCCTTTGGCCCGGTGATGGTGGCCCCGGTGATCATGGCCTTTGGCAACGCCGAGCAGCAGCAGCGCTTTTTGCCCGGCATCGCCAGCGGCGAAGTCTGGTGGAGCCAGGGCTACAGCGAGCCAGGCTCTGGCTCGGACTTGGCGTCGCTCAAAACCCGCGCCGAGCGCGTGGGCGACAAATACATCGTGAATGGCCAGAAAACCTGGACCACCCTGGGCCAATACGGCGAGTGGATTTTCTGCCTGGTGCGCACCAGCAACGAGGGCAAGCCACAAACCGGCATCTCTTTCCTCTTGATCGACATGAAGTCGCCCGGCATCACCGTGCGCCCCATCAAGCTGCTGGACGGCGAGTGCGAAGTCAACGAGGTTTGGTTTGACAACGTCGAAGTGCCCGCCGAAAACCTGATTGGCGAAGAAAACAAGGGCTGGAACTACGCCAAGCACCTGCTGGCCCATGAGCGCACCAACATCGCCGACGTGAACCGCGCCAAGCGCGAACTCGAGCGCTTGAAGCGCATCGCCAAAGCCGAAGGCGTGTACGACGACATGCGTTTCCGCGACGAAATCGCCAAGCTCGAAGTGGACATCGTCGCCCTCGAAATGCTGGTGCTGCGTGTTTTGTCGGCCGAAAAGTCCGGCAAGAACTCGCTCGACATTGCGGGCCTCTTGAAGATCAAAGGCAGCGAGATCCAGCAGCGCTACACCGAGTTGATGATGCAAGCCGCAGGCCCCTTTGCCCTGCCCTTCATCTTCGAAGCCATGGACGCAGGCTGGCAAGGCAATTTCCCTGGCGGTGTGGTGGCCAACGCGCCCCTGGCCGCCAACTACTTCAACATGCGCAAGACCACCATTTACGGCGGCAGCAACGAAGTGCAACGCAACATCGTCGCTCAGACAGTTCTGGGTTAAGGAGACACACATGGATTTCGATTTTTCTGACGACCAAGAACAACTGCGCGACGCGGTGCGCAAATGGGTGGACAAGGGCTATGACTTTGACCGCCGCCGCGCCATCGTCGCTGCGGGCGGTTTCGACCGCGCCGCTTATGGCGAAATGGCCGAGCTGGGCCTGACGGGCCTTTACGTGAGCGAAGAGCACGGCGGTATGGGCATGGGCCCGACCGAAGCCATGGTCACCATGGAAGAACTCGGCCGCGGCATCGTGCTCGAGCCTCTGACCCAGACCCTGATCTGCAGCGCCACGCTGCAAACACACGCCCCGGCAGCCCTGCAAGCCGCATGGTTGCCCCGCATGGCCGCAGGCGAGGCCATCGTGGTGCTGGCGCAGCAAGAACGCGGTGCCCGTTACCAACTGAACCGCTGCGCCGCACAGGCCAGCGAGTCTGGCGGCGCATGGACCGTGAGCGGCACCAAGAGCGTGGTGGCCATTGGCGACCAAGCCGACGCTTTTATGGTGCCCGCCACGGTGAACGGTCAAATTGCTTTGTTTTTGGTCGAGCGCAGCGCCAGCGGCGTGAGCACCCAGGCTTACGGCACACAAGACGGCTCACGCGCCGCTGAAGTGGTGATGCAACAAGCCCCGGCCCAACTGATCACCCTGAATGGTTTGACCGCATTGGAAGAGGCCGTGGACATCGGCATTGTTTGCACCTGCGCCGAAGCCGTGGGCGTGATGGACAAGACCATGGCCATCACCGTGGACTACATGAACACGCGTAAACAGTTCGGCGTGAACATCGCCAGCTTCCAAGCCCTGCGCCACCGCGTGGCCGACATGAAGATGCAGCTGGAGTTGGGCCGCTCGATGAGCTATTACGCCACTCTCAAGCTGCACGCCCCTGCCGACGAACGCCGCCGCGCCTTGGCCCGTGCCAAGTACCAGCTGGGCGTGTCCATGCGCTTCATCGGCCAGCAGGCTGTGCAGTTGCATGGCGGCATTGCCGTCACCGACGAGTACATCGCCAGCCACTACTTCAAGAAATTGACGCAGCTGGACATGACCTTTGGCGACACCCTGCACCAGTTGGGCGAAGTGTCGGCCCGCATGCAAGAGACGGCGGGCGTTTTCGCCTGAAGAGAAACAGGAACCCGAGCAAGACGGGACGGCGGCGCGGGACGGGCGATGTGGCAAAGCGAAGCGCCTCTGAGCCTGAAACGCGCTGCTCTCTCGTCTTGCGGCTCTTCACCAAAATCGCCTGAATGAGCAGCCCAACAAGAAGGCCCCGAAAGGGGCCTTTTTTGATGCTCACTCCGCCTCACGCACCCGCAAAAAAGACGCAAAACGCGGCAGGCCCGAAGGCGTGCGATCGCGGTAGCGGTAAGTGACCCACGCCCCCAAGGGCGGCGGGTTGCGGCGCTGGGCATCGCTCAGACCCGAGCCCAAGGCAAATCGCTGGCCCGAGGGCGTTTGCACCAGCAAAGCCCCGGTCATGCCCAGCAAACGGCCCTTGCCCGGCTGGTGGCCCACCACCAGAGCCTCTTCGTCCAACTCGGGTTTCAACTTAAACAGTGCATCCGTGCGGCCCGGCTGCCACAGGGCATCGGCACGGTGCAGCATCAGCCCCTCGCCGCCTTGGCGCACCGTCTCCTGCAACCAAGCCTGCAAAGCACGGTTGTCCTTCACCTCGCGCTGCTCAACCGGCATCAACCAAGGCTGCTGCGCTTGCGCCAGCGTGGATTGCACAAAAACCATACGCTGCGCAAACGGTACGGCATGACCGGGGGCGTCAAACACCAGGTACTTCACCGCCCGCCAAGCCTCGTCGTCGGGCTCGGCTTGGCGCACCACGCCAGACAGCTGGTCAAAAGCCCCCCGCACCATCCACAACTCGCCGTCGAGCGCCACCCGGGGCAGAGCTGACAAAAACCAAGCCGGGGCCGCGATGGCGCGGCCACTTCGAAAGCGCAAAACGCGCCCATCCCAAACGGCCCGCACGCCATCGAATTTCTCACTCACCCCAAAACCTTGTGGAGATCGGCCAGCGGGCCAGGGCATGGCCAGCTGAACGCCGCTGTGCCCATCGGAGTCCACAGGCTGCACGACCTGAGCGCCAACACGTGGCATCAGCCAAGGCGACAAAAGCAGCGCCGACAAACTGGCGCGTCGGCTCAGGCTTGGGGTGGTGGCAAGCTGTTGGCGCAAGGCCAAGGGTGGGTGAGGCATGGCGGGTCTCCCTGATGGTCCCATCAACCGACGCATGCCTTGAAAGCATGGCGGCGTGGGTTCTTTTGTTTTCAGGGATGGATGATGCGGCGCTTTGTTGGGCAGCGCAAGCGGCGTCGCGCGGCTGCCCGCTCAGGCCATCAAACGCGAGCTCTTGGGCACATGGGCCATCAAAAACGCCATCTGGTCACTCAGAATGCGGCGGTTGCGCAAGATGAAGTCTTCCCACAGGCTGGGTACATAGGGCGCGTAGAGCAGCGGCATGTTGGCTTGCTCTGGCGTTCGGCTGCTTTTGCGGTGGTTGCAGGAGCGGCAGGCGGTGACCACGTTCATCCAATGGTCAGGCCCTTTTTGACTCACGGGAACAATGTGCTCACGGGTGAGCACCGATTCGTGAAAATGCCCGCCGCAATACGCGCAGACGTTGCGGTCGCGCACAAACAATTTGGGGTTGGTCAAGCCCGAAACCAGGTCAAACGGGTTGATGCGGGGCACGCCCTGGGTGCCGATGATGCTGTTGACGGTGATGATGGATTGCTGGCCGGTGAGCGCGTTGTGCCCCCCATGGAACACGGCCACTTGCTGGCCCGCTTCCCAGCGCACCTCGTCGGCCGCGTAATGGGTGACGGCTTGCTCCAACGTGATCCACGATTGCGGCAGGCCTTGGGCCGAGAGTTTCAAAACCTTCACAGACGCCTCCATCCAACAGTTTAAAAAACCACTGACACGAAAAGTTCCGTCTCGATCCTGCTGGGTGCGGATGGTGCCGCGGCCAAAAGGATCGGGCTCAGTCACAATATACCCTCTTACATTGACAAATCCGTGAAAGCTGGCGCCTGGCCCAGCGCACCGGCAGGACATGAGCAGCGACATGAAGGTTTTCCGAGGCTTCCACCACCCCGACTTGGCCCCCGCTTGCGCCCTGACGATTGGCAACTTCGACGGCGTGCACCGGGGTCACCAGGCCATGCTGGCGCTGTTGCGCAGCGAAGCGGCGCACCGCGGCGTGCCCAGTTGCGTGATGACCTTCGAGCCGCACCCGCGCGACTACTTTGCCAAGGCCTTGAACAAACCCGACTTGGCCCCGGCCCGCATCGCCACGCTGCGCGACAAGCTGCAGGAACTCGAGCGCTGCGGTGTGGACCAAGTGGTGGTGGTGCCCTTTGACGCCCGGCTGGCCAGCCAGTCGCCCCAAGACTTCATCCAGCAGGTGCTGGTGAAGGGCCTGGGCGTGCGCTATGTGCTGGTGGGCGACGATTTCCGCTTTGGTGCCCAACGCGCAGGCGACTACGCCATGCTCGACGCTGCCGGGCAAAACTTGGGCTTTGACGTGGCCCGCATGAACAGCTACGAGGTGCGCGGCTTGCGCGTGTCCAGCTCGGCCGTGCGCGAGGCACTGGCCAAAGGCGACATGGCCGCGGTGCAGGCCCTGCTGGGTCGCCCCTACAGCATCAGTGGCCATGTGGTGCATGGACGCAAGCTGGGCCGCGAATTGGCCGCCACGGCCGAAGGCGCAGGCGACGGCTTTCGCACGCTGAATTTGCGTTTTTCGCACTGGAAACCCGCCGCCAGCGGCATCTTTGTGGTGCAGGTGCATGGCTTGGCCGAGCAGCCCTTGCGGGGCGTGGCCAATCTGGGCATCCGCCCCTCGCTGGACCCGAACGATGTGAACGGCGGGCGCGTGCTGCTGGAGACCCATGCCTTTGACTGGCCTGCCCAGCTGGGGGCCGAGGGGGGCTACGGTAAAATCATCCGGGTGGACTTGCTGCACAAATTACACGACGAGCTCAAATACGACGGTCTGGACGCCCTGACAAAGGGCATCGCCAAAGACTGCGACGACGCACAGGCGTGGTTTGCTTCGCGCCATGGTGAAACCAGCCGCCAAACCACCCGCGACCGAATTTGACGCTCCGGCCCGCGTTTGCCGCCTTCGACAGGCTCAGGGCAAACAACCTCCACGGCCCACCCCCTTTTGATCTCTCCGAACGGCCCGCCGCTCGGGCTGAGCTTGTCGAAGCCCTCTCGACTTGACGCACCATGACCGACAAAGACCAAAACCCCGACACCCGCATCAACATGATGGACACGCCGTTTCCCATGCGCGGCGACCTGCCCAAGCGCGAGCCGGGCTGGGTGAGCGAGTGGAACGATGGCGGTTTGTACAAAAAGCTGCGTGCTGCCCGCCAGGGTGCTCCGCTGTTTGTGCTGCACGATGGTCCGCCCTATGCCAACGGCAAACTGCACATCGGCCACGCACTCAACAAAGTGCTCAAAGACATGATCGTCAAGTCCAAGCAATTGGCGGGCTTTGACGCGCAATACATCCCCGGCTGGGACTGCCACGGCTTGCCGATCGAAAACGCGATTGAAAAACTGCACGGGCGCAACCTGAGCCGTGACGACATGCAGGCCAAGAGCCGTGCTTTTGCGACCGAGCAAATTGGTCAGCAGCGCGAAGACTTCAAGCGCCTGGGTGTGCTGGGCGACTGGGAGCGCCCCTACCGCACCATGGACTTCGCCAACGAGGCCGGTGAAATCCGCGCCTTCAAACGCGTGATCGAGCGCGGCTTTGTGTACCGGGGTCTGAAGCCCGTGTACTGGTGTTTTGACTGCGGCTCGTCTTTGGCCGAATTCGAGATCGAATACGCCGACAAAAAGAGCGACACGCTGGACGTGGCCTTTGAAGCCGACCACAACGCCGCGCTGGCCGCGGCCTTTGGCCTGCCCAAACTGCCCGGCGAGGGCAGCAAAAAAGCTTTTGCCGTCATCTGGACCACCACCGCCTGGACCATTCCTGCCAACCAAGCGCTGAACGCCCACCCCGAGCTGGAATACGCGCTGGTGGACACGCCGCGTGGCGTGCTGCTGCTGGCCGCCAGCCTGGTCGAGAAGTGCCTGGAGCGCTACAAGCTAGAAGGCAACGTGATCGCCACAGCGGTGGGCGAAAAACTGCGTGGTCTGGTGTTCCGCCACCCGCTGTACGACACCGTGGCTGAAGGCGAAGGTGGCGAATATTGCTACCGCCGCAAATCACCGCTGTACCTGGCCGAGTACGTGACCGCCACCGACGGCACAGGCATCGTGCACTCGTCACCTGCCTACGGTGTGGACGACTTCAACTCCTGCGTGGCCAACGGCCTGAAATACGACGACATCTTGAACCCGGTGCAGGGCAACGGCGTGTACGCACAAGAGCTGCCCTTCTTTGGCGGCCAGCACATCTGGAAAGCTTGTGCCCGCGTGATCGAGGTGCTGGGCCAAAGCGACCGACTGATGGCCACGGTGGAAATCACCCACAGCTACCCGCACTGCTGGCGTCACAAAACGCCCGTCATCTACCGTGCCGCCGCCCAGTGGTTTGTGCGCATGGACGAGGGCGAAGGCGTGTTCACAAAAGACAAAGCCCCCAAAACCCTGCGCCAGCTGGCGCTGGACGCCATTGAGCAGACCCAGTTCTACCCTGAGAACGGCAAATCGCGTCTGCGCGACATGATCGCCAACCGACCCGACTGGTGCATCTCGCGACAGCGCTCATGGGGCGTGCCGGTGCCCTTCTTCTTGCACAAGGACAGCGGCGAGCTGCACCCCAACACCATGGCCATCTTGGACCAGGCCGCTGACATCGTGGAAAAAGGCGGCATCGAAGCCTGGAGCCGCGTGACCGTAGAAGAAATTTTGGGTGCGGTTGACGCGCCCAGCTACACCAAGAGCACCGACATTTTGGAAGTCTGGTTTGACTCCGGCTCCACATTCCAGCATGTGCTGCGCACCAGCCACAAAGACGCCTATGGCGTGGCGCCCTTCCACGACCAAGGCCCTGAGGCCGACCTGTACCTGGAAGGTCACGACCAACACCGCGGCTGGTTCCACAGCTCGCTGCTGCTGGGCTGCGCCCTGTACGACCGCGCCCCTTACCGGGGCCTATTGACCCACGGCTTTGCCACCGACGGCCAAGGCCGCAAGATGAGCAAGTCATTGGGCAACACGGTGGACCCGCAAACCATCACCTCCAAAATGGGCGCCGAAATCGTGCGCCTGTGGGTGGCCTCGACCGACTACTCGGGCGACCTGAACATCGACGACAAGATCTTGGCCCGCGTGGTGGACGCCTACCGCCGCGTCCGCAACACGCTGCGCTTCTTGCTGGCCAACGTGAGCGACTTCGACCCGGCAACTGACACCGTGCCCGACGACCAATTGCTGGAAATCGACCGCTTTGCGCTGGCCCGCGCCGCTGAGTTGCAAGCCGACATCCGCGCCCACTTTGACAAGTACGAGTTCCACCCCGTGGTCTCCAAGCTGCAGATCTATTGCTCGGAAGACCTGGGTGCGTTTTATTTGGACGTGCTCAAAGACCGCCTCTACACCACAGCGCCCAAGAGCCTGGCCCGCCGCAGTGCGCAAACCGCGCTCTACCGTATCACCCACGGCATGCTGCGCTGGATGGCGCCCTTCTTGTCGTTCACGGCCGAAGAGGCCTGGAAGACCTTCGGCACCTCCGAGTCCATCTTCCTGGAAACCTTCAGCGACTTCGGCGCAGCCGATACTGATCTGCTGGCCAAGTGGGCCCGCATCCGCGACATCCGCGACTTGGTGAACAAAGACATCGAAAACCTGCGCACCGCAGGCCAAGTGGGGGCATCGCTGCAAGCCGAGATCACACTCACGGCACCAGCCGCTGACCACGCCCTGCTGGCCAGCTTGGGCGCAGACATCAAGTTTGTGTTCATCACCTCCAAGGTGACTTTGTTGGCAGGCGATGCACTGGTGGTGGAAGTTGCCGCCAGCCAGGCCACCAAATGCGAGCGCTGCTGGCACTACGTGGACAACGTGGGCCACGATGCCGATCACCCCACGATTTGTGGCCGCTGCGTGAGCAACCTGCACGGCGCGGGCGAAACCCGCCTCGTCGCCTGACCCTCACCTCCCCAAAAGACAAGGCAAGCACATGGCCAGCTCCAAAAAAATCGGCAAAGGGCCTGGTATGGCACTCTGGCTGGGCATTGCCCTGCTGGTGCTGGTGCTCGACCAGTTCACCAAGGTGTTGGTGCTGGGTGCTTTTCAGCTGGGCGACAGCACACCCATCACCTCGTTCTTCAATTTGGTGCGGGTGCACAACCACGGCGCAGCCTTTTCGTTTTTGGCAGGTGCAGGGGGTTGGCAGCGCTGGTTTTTCACCGTCATTGGCGTGGCAGCGGCCATCTTCATGGTCTGGATGCTGCGTGCACACCCCGGCCAAAAACTCTTCAGCCTGGCCATCTCGCTCATTTTGGGCGGTGCCATTGGCAACGTGGTGGACCGCCTGCTGCACGGCTACGTGGTCGACTTTCTCGACTTTTACTGGGGTGCCTGGCACTTCCCGGCCTTCAACGTGGCCGATGCGGGCATCAGTGTGGGCGCGGCGCTTTTGATCTTGGACGAAATCCTGCGCGTTCGTCGCGGGCGTTGACCAGACCTTGCTGGCTTCAGACAATAGCCCCATGAACACCCCTGCACTCGACCTCGCGCCTTTTCGCCAAGCTTTGGCCTCGCTGGAAGACGGGCTGGATGTTGTGCGGGACACCGCTTGGTTCCATCAGCAAAACGACAAAGTACGCCACACCCTGATCGCTGGGGTGATTCAAAACTTCGAATTCGTTTATGAAATCAGCACCAAAATGCTGCGTCGTCGTCTGGAAATGGACGCGCTGAACCCCAGCGAAGTGGACTTTGCCAACTTTCGTGATGTGCTGCGGATCGCTGCTGAAAAAGGCCTGATCACGGATGTGGCCGTGTGGTTTGGCTACCGCCAAATGCGCAACATCACGGCGCACACCTACGACCATCAAAAGGCCCAGCAAGTTTATGAAGGCACGCAAGCCTTCATGCTGGATGCCCGCCTTTTGTTAGCGCGACTTGAAGATGCCATTGAGTGAGCCAGCACACGGCATGAGCGTCACGGAACTGACGCTGGTCCAAAGCATCCTGAACACCTGGTTGCCCTCACACGAAGTGCGCATGTTTGGATCGCGTGCCCGCGGCAAGCCCAAGCCCTACTCCGACCTGGACCTGGTCATCATGGGCGATACGCCCTTACCTCTGAGCACATTGGGCCAATTGCAAGACGCTTTTGCCAACAGCGATCTGCCTTGGCGCGTAGATGTGGTGGACTGGGCCAGCACTTCACCAGAGTTTCAAAGCCACATCGCTGACCACAGTGTCCATATCAGCGATTGGTGAGACTCAGCTTTCACCCAGCGACCTCAACCCACAGCACCCACAACTCAGGTAAGCTACCTCCCCTGATTGAAAAACACGGAGACCACCATGCCCGGATTGCTGCCCCACATCGACCCCGACGGTCTGCTTGAGTTTTCGGTGGTCTACACCGACCGTGCGCTCAACCACATGTCCAAGCGCTTTGGCGGCGTGATGACCGACATCTCGCGCATGCTCAAAACCGTGTACGGTGCGCACTCGGTCGCGCTGGTGCCCGGCAGCGGCACTTTTGGCATGGAGTCAGTCGCTCGCCAATTTGCCACCAATCAACATGTGATGGTCATCCGCAACGGCTGGTTCAGCTACCGCTGGACGCAGATTTTTGACATGGGCCAGATCCCCAAGAGCCACACGGTGATCAAAGCCCGCCGCGTGTCGGAAAGCTCACAAGCCGCCTGGGCGCCTGCCCCCATTGCCGAAGTGACCGCCGCCATTGCCGCCGAAAAACCCGCCTTGGTTTTTGCGCCGCATGTCGAAACCTCGGCCGGCATGATCTTGCCCGACGACTACTTGAAAGCATTGGCCGATGCTGTGCACGCCGTGGGTGGCCTGTTGGTGCTGGACTGCATCGCCTCTGGCGCCATGTGGGTGGACATGAAGGCCACGGGTGTAGACGTGCTGATCAGCGCGCCCCAAAAAGGCTGGAGCAGCTCACCGGCCTGCGCCATGGTCATGCTGAGCGAGCGTGCCCGCCAAGCGATCGACGACACCACCAGCACCACCTTTGCGATGGACCTGAAGAAGTGGCTGCAAGTGATGGAAACCTACGAAAGTGGGGGCCACATGTACCACACCACCTTGCCCACCGACGCCTTGTTGCGCCTGCAAGACGCCATGTTGGAGACCGAAGCCTATGGCTTTGCCAAGGTGCGCGAAGAACAAATCACACTGGGCCGCCGTGTGAGAGCCTTGCTTTTGGAGCATGGCTTCCCCAGCGTGGCCGCGCCCGGCTTTGAAGCGCCCGGCGTGGTGGTGAGTTACACCACCGACCCCGAAATTCAGAGCAGCAAGAAGTTTTTGGCGCTGGGCCTGCAGACCGCTGCGGGCGTGCCCCTGCAGTGCGACGAACCGGCCGACTTCCGCACCTTCCGCATGGGCCTGTTTGGCTTGGACAAATGGCACAACGTGGACCGCACGCTGCAGCAACTGAGCGGCGCACTCGAGACCCTTGCCCCCAAGGCCAAGCTGGCAGCCTGATCGGGACCACTCGCCCCACAAAAAAACCGCTGACCCGTGAGGGCAGCGGTTTTTTGTTGGGTGCATCGAGGCCCGGGGTGAAAACCCCAAGCGCCGATGCCTCACCTTACAAGGTGATGATGGTGCAACCCGTGGTCTTGCGGGCTTCCAGAGCGATGTGGGCGTCCTGAATTTGTGCGAGCGGGAAGGTCTGGTCGATGTGGATCTTCACCTTGCCGCTGGTCACCGCTTCAAACAAATCGTCGGCCATGGCCTGCGTGTTTTCGCGGGTGGTGATGTGGCTGAACAAGGTTTGGCGTGTCACGTAGATCGAACCCTTGGGGCCCAAGATGCCAGGCGCAAACGGGGCCACAGGGCCTGAGGCGTTGCCAAAGCTGGCCATCAAACCAAACGGCGCCAAACAATCGAGCGACTTGTCCCAAGTGTCTTTGCCCACCGAGTCGTAAACCACTTTGACGCCCTTGCCACCGGTGATTTCTTTGACTTTGGCTTGGAAATCTTCGGTGGAATAGTTGATGCAAAACTCGGCGCCATTGGCTTTGGCCAATGCGCACTTGGCATCGCTTCCTGCAGTGCCAATCAAACGCAAACCCAGGGCCTTGGCCCACTGGCAAGCGATCAGGCCCACGCCACCGGCGGCGGCATGGAACAACACAAAGTCACCGGCTTTCAAACCGCCTTGGGGCAGCGTGCGCTTGAGCAAATATTGCGCTGTCAGGCCTTTGAGCATCATGGCCGCGCCCGTCTCGAACGAGATCGCATCGGGCAGCTTGCACACGCATTTGGCGGGCATCACACGCACTTCGCAGTAGCTGCCAGGCGGCTGGCTGGCGTAGGCTGCGCGGTCCCCCACCTTCAGGTGCGTGACGCCCTCGCCCACGGCTTCCACCACGCCCGAGCCTTCCATGCCCAATTTGAGGGGCATGGGCAGTGGGTACAAACCACCACGCTGGTAAACGTCGATGAAATTCAGGCCAATGGCCTTGTGGCGGATGCGGATCTCACCAGGGCCGGGCTCGCCCACGGTGACATCGACCAATTTCATGACTTCGGGACCGCCGTTCTGGTCGATCTGGACTGCAAGGCTCATGTTGTTCTCCTGTTGGAATGGGGTGACAGACCGGACACTTTGCCACGAAACACGAGCCCGAGCCGGTAAAAGGGGCAGTTGGGGGACAGTTTGGCGACAGCGGGAAAACCCGAATGCCGATACAGTGCCGCATGACCCAAAAACTCACGCCTGTCACAGCCTTGCTGCTGACCGTTCCCCCATTGCTGTGGGCGGGCAATGCCGTGGTGGGCCGCTTGGTCAGCGACCTGGTGCCGCCCATCACGCTCAATTTCTTGCGCTGGGCGGTGGCCTTGTTCATCTTGCTGCCCTTGGCCGCTTGGGTTTTGAAGCGCAACAGTGGCCTGTGGCAACACTGGCGGCGCTTTGCCTTGCTCAGTTTGCTGGGTGTGGGTTGCTACAACGCGCTGCAATACCTGGCCCTGCAAACCTCCACCCCGCTCAACGTGACCTTGGTGGCCGCCAGCGGCCCGGTGTGGATGCTGGCCATTGGGGCCCTGTTTTTTCAGGCCCCGGTGCGCCGTGCCCAGGTGTACGGAGCAGCCCTGTCGATTGTGGGCGTGCTGGTGGTCTTGTCACGGGGTGATTGGGCTCAACTCTTGGCGGTCAAACTGGTGATCGGTGACCTGTTCATTTTGTTGGCCACCGCCTGCTGGTCTTGGTACAGCTGGATGCTCAGCCGCAAAGACGAGCCCGAAGCCATCCGACAGGACTGGGCCGCCTTCTTGCTCGCGCAAGTGGTCTTTGGTCTGGGCTGGTCGGGCTTGTTTGCGGGCATGGAATGGGGATTGACCGATGCCCACATCAACTGGGGTTGGCCCTTGGTCAGTGCACTGGCCTTTGTGGCCGTAGGCCCGGCCGTGATGGCCTACCGCTGCTGGGGCCTGGGCATCCAGCAAGCGGGGCCTGCGGTGGCGGGGTTTTTTGCCAACCTCACGCCATTGTTCGCGGCCGTCTTCTCAGCCGCCTTTTTGGGTGAGCTGCCGCAGCTTTATCACGTGCTGGCGTTCGGGCTGATCATTGGTGGGATCTGGGTGTCATCGCGGCGCTGAGCACCGCAACAAACACCACAAGCTGCTGGCGTCAGAACGTCCCCGCGTAGGCCCCACCATCCGCCAACACGTTCTGCCCCGTCATGTAGGCCGCATGCTGACTGCACAAAAAGGCGCAGATGGCACCGAACTCTTGCGGATTGCCGTAGCGGCCTGCAGGGATTTGCGCTTGCTGGATCACGCGCAGCTCTTCCACCGTTTTGCCTTGCTTTTGCGCCATGGCGGGCAGGGTGGCCCGGATGCGGTCAGTGTCAAATTTGCCGGGCAGCAGGTTGTTGATGGTCACGCCTTTGGCAGCAATGCCGCTGCGCGAAGCCCCGGCCACAAAGCCCGTGAGGCCGCTGCGTGCGCCGTTGGACAGGCCCAGCACGTCGATGGGCGCTTTGACGGCGCTGCTGGTGATGTTGACGATGCGGCCAAAGCCTCGTGCGGCCATGCGGTCCACGGTGGCCTTGATGAGCTCAATCGGGGTGAGCATGTTGCCGTCGATGGCTTTGAGCCAGGCCTCGCGGCCCCAGTCGCGGAAGTCGCCGGGCGGCGGGCCGCCAGCGTTGGTGACCACGATGTCGTAATCTTTGCCTGGGCCGCCTGCCACGTTCCAGATGGCTTCGCGTCCCGCTTCGGTGGTGATGTCCACCGCCACAGCGATCAACTGAACCTTACCGCCGGTCTCGGCACGCAAGTCGTCCACGGCTTTGTTCAGCACCTCGGCACCGCGTGCCACCATGACCACGTTCACGCCTTCCAAGGCCAAGGCCCGGGCGCAACCCCAGCCCAAGCCTTTGCTTGCGCCACCCACCAAAGCCCACTTGCCTGCAATGCCCAAGTCCATGTCAATCTCCTGATTTGATGTTGTGCGGCTTGCTGGCCGCGTTACGTTGTGCGGCCCACTGGCCGCGTGACCCAAAACACACCGCTCAAGACCAACACGGTCCCGGCGATGATCCACATGTTGAACGGTTCGTCCAAAATCCACACGCCCATGAGCAGCGTGAACATGGGGCCGATCATGCCCGTTTGCGCTGTCAGGCCTGGCCCGATGCGCTCAATGGCCATCATGACCAAAAGGACTGGCAGCACGGTGCAAGCGGTGGCGTTGAGCAGAGACAGCCACATCACGGGCTCGGGCACCACCGCTGTGGCCAAGGGCCTGAGCAGCACAAACTGCAGCAAACAAAAACCACAGGCCACCGAAGTGGCCAGACCCGCCAAGCGCAATGAACCCAAGCGCTGGACCAGTTGCCCACTGTAGGTCATGTACAGGGCATAAGTGCCTGCGCTCAAAAACACCAGCAAAGCCCCCCAAGCCGCGTGCGGCCCAGCCAGCCCCAGCTCGTGCCCAAACACCAGCAACACGCCCGAATAACTGATGGCCATGGCCACGCCTTGACGCTGGGTGATGCGTTTTTTGAACAACACCCAACCGAGCAGCAAGACGAGTGTGGGGTTGAGGTAGAGGATCAATCGCTCCAAGGAGGCGCTGATGAACTCCAGGCCCCAAAAGTCCAGAAAGCTCGAGAGGTAATAACCACAAAAGCCCAAGCCCAACACGCCCAGCCAGTCTTGCCGGGTGAGCGGCGCTTTACCCCGCCCAGCCCACCAGGCCATGAGGACAAACAAAGGCAGGGCCAGCAGCATGCGCCACATGACCAAGGTGACCGCGTCTACACCGTGCCGGTAAGCCAGCTTGACGATGATGGCCTTGCCGCTGAAGGCCATGGACCCAGCCGCAGCCAACAACAGACCCGCCGTCAGGTGCGGCGTGGGGCTGGGCACCATCAAAAGCCCACGGCTTGGCCGTCGCGGCGCGGGTCACTGGCCACTTGGTAGCCCTGCACGGCCGGATCGCCCATGCGCCAGATGAACTGGCCTGCACCAAAGTCCTGGTACGAGTCGTTGATGATGTCGAGCTGGTGGCCGCGTGCGATCAGCTCTTGCACCGTGCCGCCATTCATCGCGGCTTCGACGTTGATGTTCAGGCCCGTGTTGAAGCGCCAGCGCGGTGCGTCACACGCCGCTTGCGGGTTCTGGCCGTAGTCGAGCATGCGCACCAGGGTTTGCATGTGGCCTTGGGGTTGCATGTTGCCGCCCATCACGCCGTAGCTCATCACGGGTTGGCCGTCTTTGGTGACAAAGGCCGGGATGATGGTCTGGAAGGGGCGCTTGCCGGGCAAGACCAGGTTGGCGGGGTTTTGGCCCTGCAGGTCGGTGCTGAAACCGTGGCCCCGGTTTTGCAAGCTGATGCCATAAGTGGGCTCCACCACGCCCGAACCAAAGCCCATGTAGTTGCTCTGGATGAAGCTGATCATCATGCCGTTTTCATCGGCAGCCGTGAGGTAAATCGTGCCGCCCTTGACCGGGTTGCCCGCCTTGAAGTCTTGGGCCTTTTTCATGTCGATCAGCTTGGCGCGGCTGGAGAGATAAGCTGGGTCCAGCATTTGCTCGGGTGGCAACTCCATGAAACGCGGATCGGCCACGTAGCGGTAAGTGTCGGCAAAGGCGAGTTTCATCGCCTCGATCTGCAGGTGCTGCGAGTCGGCGCTGTCGACCTTGTGGCTGGCCATGTCGAAGTTGGACAGGATGCCCAGCGCGATCAAGGCGGCGATGCCTTGGCCGTTGGGTGGGATCTCGTGCAGGGTGTAACCCCGGTAGTCTTGCGCCATGGGTTTGACCCACTCGGGCTTGAAATCGGCCAGGTCTTTGGCGGTGATGCTGCCGCCGTTTTCTTTGGCGAACTTTTCAATGGCCTGGGCGATCTCGCCGCCATACAGCGCCTGGCCTTTGGTGGCGGCAATGGCCTTGAGGCCCCGCGCCGCGTTTTTGAACTGGAACAACTCGCCCACCTGTGGCGCACGGCCCCAAGGCAAAAAGCTTTGCGCAAAGCCGGGCTGCGACTGCAGCTCGGGTGTGGCAGCAGCCCACTTTTGCTGCACCACCACCGGGATCAAATAACCACGCTCAGCCACTTCAATGGCGGGCTCCATCAAGTCGGCAAAGGGCAGCTTGCCGAATCGGTCGCTCAGGGCCACCCAACCGGCCACGGCACCCGGCACGGTGACCGAGTCAAAGCCGCGCTTGGGCGGTGTTTTGGTCTCGGCACCGTATTTGCGGTGAAAGTATTCGGGGGTCCAGGTGGCAGGGGCCGGGCCAGACGAGTTGAGGCCATGCAGCTCTTTGCCGTCCCACAAAATGGCGAAAGCGTCAGAGCCCAAACCACAGCTCACGGGCTCGGTCAGGGTGATGACGGCGGCAGCGGCAATGGCGGCGTCAACCGCGTTGCCGCCCTTGAGCATCATGCGCAAGCCAGCTTGCGCGGCCAGTGGGTGCGAGGTGGACACCACATTGCGTGCAAACAGCGGCAAGCGGGTGCTGGTGTAGGGAAACTGGTAATCGAAATTCATGTCAATCCAATGTGATCTTGCGCTCGGTAATGATCTTTTTCCACTTGGCCGATTCGCTGGCCAGCATGGTGGTGAACTGGGCAGGCGTGCCGCCCACGGGCTCAATGCCAAAGCGCAAAAGCTTGTCCATCACCTCAGGGTCTTTGAGGACTTGGTTGGCTGCGGAGTTGATGCGGGTGACCACCTCGGCGGGCAGGTTTTTGGGGCCAAAGAAACCAAACCAAGTGTTGGACTCGTAGCCCGGCAAGACATCGGCGATGGCGGGGATGCCCGGTGCCAGCGCCGTGGGCTTGAGGGTGGTCACACCCAAAGCACGCAAGCGGCCGTCGCGCACATGCGGCATGCCCGTGGGCAAGCTGTCAAACAACACGTCAACTTTGCCCGAAATCAGGTCAGGGATGGCCAACGCCGTGCCCTTGTAGGGGATGTGCACCACGAACACATCGGCCTGCGCCTTGAACAACTCGGCCGACAACTGCACGATGGTGCCGTTACCGCTGGATGCGTAGTTCAGGCGGCCTGGGTTTTTCTTGGCGTAGTCGACCCATTCCTTGACGGTTTTGGCGGGCGAGTTGTTGGGCACCAGCATGATGCTGGGCGCATTGCCCAAATGCGCGATGGGCGTGAAGTCGCGCACCGCGTCGTAAGGCATGCGCGGGTTCAGGTTGGGGCCAATCGAGTGCGTGCTGGAGGTGGACAGCAGCAAGGTGTAGCCATCAGGCGTGGCCTTAGCGGCCAGATCAGAGCCCAAGGTGCCGCCAGCGCCGGGGCGGTTTTCCACCACCAAAGGCTGGCCCAGTTTTTCGCTGATTTTTTGCGACAAGGTGCGGGCAAACAAATCGGTCGCGCCGCCCGCCGGAAAGGGCACGATCAGGCGCACGGCTTTGCTGGGGTAACTTTGGGCCTGGGCCAAGCCCAGGCTGGCAACGGCCAAGGTGGCGGCACACAAGCCACGCAAGAGATGTCGTTTTTTCATGGTCAAGTTCCTCCACCCATGTCAGGCGCAAAAATCAAAAAATCCATTGTCTCAGAGGCCCTGCGCCGCTGCAGCGCCCAAGTGACAAGACCACGGTCTGTGCCAGCGTGTGAAGCTGAACAAGGCCAAGCCCAATAGACAACGGCCTCCAAGGAGGCCGTTGCAGAGGGGGGCACAGAAGCCCTGTCAAATCCTAAGACGCATCACTCTTCCACAAAAGCCTCTTGGCGTTTGGACTTGATCGATGGCAAAGCCACAATGATGAGCAGCAGCAACGCCATCGCCAGCAAACTGGCCGACAAGGGGCGGGTGACAAAAACGCTCCAGTCACCACGCGAGAGCAGCATAGCGCGGCGCAGGTTCTCTTCCATCATCGGGCCCAAGATGAAGCCCAAGAGCAGTGGCGCAGGCTCCATGCCGAGTTTGATGAACATGTAACCGATCACACCGAACATGGCCACCATCCAGATGTCCCAGGTGTTGTTGTTGGTCGAGTAAACGCCGATCGCACAGAACAACACAATGGCCGGGAACAACCAACGGTAAGGCACCGACAGCAACTTGATCCAGATGCCGATCAAAGGCAGGTTCAAGATGATCAACATGGCGTTGCCGATCCACATCGAGGCGATCAAACCCCAGAACAACTCGGGGTTGCTGGTCATGACCTGAGGGCCAGGCTGAATGTTGTGGATGGTCATCGCGCCCACCATCAAAGCCATCACCGCGTTGGGTGGAATGCCCAGTGTCAGCAAGGGGATGAAGGAAGTTTGCGACGCCGCATTATTGGCCGACTCAGGCGCAGCCACACCGCGGATGTTGCCTTGCCCAAATGGCACTTCGCCGGGTTGAAGTTTGGTTTTCTTCTCGATGGTGTAAGTCGCAAAAGCTGCAAGCAGTGCACCGCCACCGGGCAAGATGCCCAAAGCAGAACCCAAAGCCGTACCGCGCAAAACAGCAGGCACCATGCGCTTGAAGTCTTGCGCAGTGGGCATCAGGCCAGTCACTTTGGCCGTGAAGACTTCGCGGTCTTCTTCGGGCTTGGACAGATTCGAGATGATTTCGCCATAACCGAACACACCCATCGCGATCACGATGAAGCCGACACCGTCGGTCAACTCAGGAATGTCGAAGCTGAAACGGGCCACACCGGAGTTCACGTCGGTACCGATCAAGCCCATCAACAGGCCCAACACGATCATGCCCACGGCTTTGATGAGTGAGCCCGAGGCCAAAACCACCGCGCCGATCAAGCCCAACACCATGAGCGAGAAGTATTCGGCCGGGCCGAACTTGAAGGCCACTTCGGTCAAGGGTACGGCAAAAGCGGCCAACACCAAAGTGCCCACACAACCGGCAAAGAACGAACCCAGACCGGCTGCCGCCAAAGCGGGACCGGCACGGCCTTTGCGGGCCATTTGGTAGCCGTCGATCATGGTCACGACCGACGAGGCTTCACCGGGCAAGTTGACCAAAATCGCAGTGGTGGAACCGCCGTATTGCGCGCCGTAGTAAATACCGGCCAGCATGATCAGCGCGGCCACAGGGGGCAGCGCGTAGGTGGCGGGCAAGAGCATGGCGATGGTGGCCACAGGGCCCACCCCTGGCAACACACCGATCAAGGTGCCCAGCAAACAACCGACGAAGGCGTAAATCAGGTTTTGGAAGGTGAACGCCACCCCAAAACCGAGTGCAAGATTGTCAAACAAGTCCATGAATTATTTCTCCTCAACCGGTGATGAAGGTGGGCCAGACGGGGAACTGCAAATTCAACAGCTTCACGAATGCACCGTAACTGCCGATGGACAGGATGATGGAGAGAATCAAAACTTCCTTGAGTTTGTAAGTGTCTCCCGCCAGGCTGACGACCAGGGTCGTGCCAAAAATCGCCACGATCAGTCCCATGGCCGGCACGCCGATGCTGGGCAGCCCGCCAAGCAAGATGCCAAACAACAAGTTGCCGACGATGATGAAGAACAAAGGCTTCCAAGCCCATTTGCCAATTTTTTCACCATCTTGGGTTTCCACGGTCAGGGACTTGAACATGACGAAGGCACCAATGATGGCCAACAAGATGCCCAGCAAAAGCGGGAAGTAGCCCGGCCCCATTCGAGCACCTGTACCTACGTTGTAGTTGGTGGCACCAATGGCAAAGGCACCCCCCGCCACCAGGTAAAACAGCCCTGAGAAAAAGTCTTTTTGACTCTTGATGTTCACGCGATATCTCCTCTGTATTGAGTTGGACTGATTCTGCGTGATCAAAGCCACTTGATGAATGTGGGTTACACCTATGTCCCCGGCGCGACGAAACCATGGTTAACCCTGATGCGCAACTTACTTCGGTGCGCTCCTCTTTCGCACGAATTCACAGGGTCAGAGGTTTGAACACCTTGAGCCATTTGGATGCAGGCAGTCCCCATTTTTCTTCGATGGCACTGGCCGTTTGCAGCAATGCAACGCGCGATGGGCGGCTGGGGGTTCGCTGCACCAGCACGATGGCATTGCCCTCTCGTGTGGGCTTGAAGGCCCAGACCGCGTCTTCGCCAAAGGCGGCGCAAATTTTCTCCACACTCTCGGCATAACTCGATGAGCGGCCAAACAGGTTCACCGTCATGCAGCCTTGTGGACTGAGCAGTTCGCGGCAATGGCGGTAAAAGTCGGGTGTGTCCAGCACCGGGGCGGCGGCCTCTTCGTCGTACAGGTCCACTTGCAGCGCATCCACGGTGCCGAGCCATTCGTCTTTCTGGATTTCGAGCGACGCATCGGCCAGCACCACACGCAGACGCTCGTCGTCGGGGGGCAAACGGAACCAGCCGCGGCAAGCGTGCAGCACACCGGGGTTGAGCTCCACAGCGGTGCAGGTCATCTTGAGTTTCTTGTAGCAAAACTTGGTGATGGTACCTGCGCCCAGCCCCAGCTGCATGGCGTGAGCGCCCTTGACGTCGTCGTGCGGGAAAAAAAGCAGCCAGCCGAACATGCGCTGCACATATTCGAGCTCAATGTCAAAAGGCCGGTCCAGAAACATGGAGCCCTGAATCCATTCGGTGCCCAAGTGCAGGTAACGGATCTCACCGTCTTCGGAGAAGTTAACTTCGGGCAGTTCGAGGCTGGCGACAGGGGATTTTTTTCGGGTCATGGGGCGTGATGGTACAGAGCGGCCAGCTGGGGCAACACACGGCAGGCATTGGCGGTACTGGTTGCTGCCAGATCGGTGAGCGGCAAACCACGCAAGCTGGCCAGCACCTGCGCGATGCGCGGCAACTCAGCGGGGCTGTTGCGGCCCTGCTTGGCGCCCAGTGCCCGCTGCTCGGCGGTTTGGTAGAGCCACTGCGGCGGGATGTCGGGCGCGTCGGTTTCCAGCACCAAGGCGCTGAGAGGCAGCTCGCAGGCCAGGCGGCGCAGCTGCAAGGAGCGCTCGTAAGTCAAGGTGCCACCAAAGCCCAGGACAAAGCCCATGTCCACAAAGGCCTGGGCCTGCTGGTGGCTGCCGTTGAAGGCGTGGGCAATGCCCGAAACCACCGGGCATTGGCGCAAGCCTTTGAGCAAGAGGTCGGCCGAGCGTCGCACATGCAGGATGACGGGCAAGCCTTGCTTTTGGGCGAGTTTGAGCTGCGCGGTGTAAAACCACCACTGCCGCTCGCGCATGGAGGGCGTGCACAGCTCGGGCACAAAAAAATCCAGCCCGATCTCGCCCACGGCCACCAGGCGCGGGTCATCACGCCGCTCGGTCAATGCGCGGTCCAGTGCCTGCACATCCGTCTCTTGCGCTTGGGGCACATACAAAGGGTGGATGCCCAAAGCGTATGCGTCGCCATGCTGCTCGGCCAGCTGCGCAACTTGGGTCCAGTGGGCGGCGTGCACCGCCGGGATCACGCAGTGCGTCACGCCTGCGGCGCGTGCCGCTTCGCGCAACGCGTCGCGGTCGGCGTCAAACTCGGCCGCGTCCAGGTGGCAGTGGGTGTCGATCCACATGGCGCGACAAACCGGTCAGACAGGCGCTTGGAGCACGCCCTTGACCAAATGCAATTGCCGGTCGCAACGCGCCGCCAAGGCCTGGTCGTGCGTGACCACCACAAAGGCAGTGCCGCGCTCGCGGGCCAGTTGCAGCATCAGCGCAAACACGCCGTCGGCGGTTTCGCGGTCCAGGTTGCCCGTGGGCTCATCGGCCAGCACGCAGGCCGGGTCGTTGACCAAGGCGCGGGCCAGGGCCACACGCTGGCGCTCCCCGCCCGACAGCTCTGAAGGCCTGTGGTGCAGGCGATCGCCTAAGCCCACACGCTGCAACCAGCCACTGGCCACGGCCGCGGCTTCGGCGCGGTCTTGGCGGCGAATCCACAGCGGCATGGCCACATTGTCCAGGGCGCTGAACTCGGGCAGCAAATGGTGGAACTGGTAAACAAAACCCAAGTAGCGATTGCGCCACTGGCCTTGAGCGGTCGCACTCAGGGCCGACAGCAACTGGCCCTTCAATTGCACCGAACCTTGGCTTGGGGCGTCCAGGCCGCCGAGCAAATGCAGCAAGGTGCTCTTGCCCGAGCCCGACGCGCCCACGATGGCGAGTGTCTCGCCCGCATGCACGGCCAGGTCCACGCCTTGCAGCACCGTCACATCCAGGCGCCCTTCGGAAAAGCGCTTGGTCAGGCCTTGGGCCTGCAGCACCACGTGGTTTTTCGTGTCATTCATAGCGCAAGGCCTCCGCCGGGTTGACCTGGCTGGCACGCCAGCTGGGGTAGAGCGTGGCCACGAAAGCCAAGACCAAAGAAATGATGGCCACGGGCAGGATGTCGCTGGCCAGCGGCTCGCTGGGCATGCGGCTGATCAGGTAAATGTCACGCGGCAAAAAGCTGGCGTTGAACAGCGTCTCCAGCGCGGGCACGATCACATCGATGTTGAAGGCCACGAGCAAGCCTAGCAACAAGCCGCTCATCGTGCCGATCACGCCCACCGTCGCGCCCTGCACCACAAAAATGCCCATGATGCTGCGCGGGCTGGCGCCCAGCGTGCGCAGGATCGCGATGTCGGCGCGTTTGTCGGTCACCGTCATCACCAGCGTGCTGACCAGATTGAAAGCCGCCACCGCCACGATGAGCGTGAGGATGATGAACATCATGCGTTTTTCAACCTGTACCGCTGCAAACCAGGTCTTGTTTTGTTGCGTCCAGTCGCGCACAAAAAACGCGGGGCCCAGGTCCAGTTGCAGGTCCCGCGCCACCTCGCGTGCCTGGTGCAGGTCGCGCAGCTTCAGGCGCACGCCGCTTGGGCCTTCCAGCCGAAACATGCGGGCAGCGTCCTCCACATGCATCAGCGCCAGCGCCGAGTCGTATTCGTAGTGGCCCGACGAAAAGGTGCCCACCACGCCCATTTGCTTCATGCGTGGCACCACACCCGCGGGGGTCACCTGACCCGAGGGGGAAACCAGGGTCACCGGGTCGCCACTTTGCAAACCCAGGTTGTTGGCCAGGTCACGGCCCAGCACCAGGCTGAATTCGCCCGGCTGCAGGCGCTGCAGCACCCCGGCTTGGGTCTCGTTCGACAAATCGCTGACCTCGGGCTCCAGCGCCGGGTCGATCCCGCGCACCAGCACGCCCTTCATGTCCTCGCCCCGCGCCAGCAAGGCCTGCGCGGTGATGAAGGGAGCTGCACCCAACACCTGGGGGTGCGCCTTCAGCCGACTCAGCAAGCCGGGCATATCGGTCACCGCGGCAGCGTCCACGGCATAGACCTCGATGTGCGACACCACACCCAGCATGCGGTCGCGCACCTCTTTTTGAAAACCGTTCATCACACTCAGCACGATGATGAGTGCGGCCACCCCCAGGCCAATGCCCATCATGGACACCCCCGAAATGAAGGAGATGAAGCCATTGCGCCGGGTGGCACGGCCTGCGCGGGTGTAGCGCCAGCCCAGCACCAGCTCGTAGGGAATGTTCTTGAAAAAAGCCATAAGCCGCTATTGTGACGAATCGGTCAAGGCCACCGCCCGGCGCACAGGCACAAAGCCTGAGCACAGACAGCCCACCCAGTGTTTTCACTTAAAAAGTCGCAATGGAGACCTTTTGAAGCCACCAAGGCGTCTGAAATCCAAGAACCCCGCCGGATGGGGCAAGCCACAAAAAAGGAGACACGACCATGAACACCCACATTTGCACCCTGAGCGCTCTGGCCGGTGCCGCCTTGCTCAGCGCCTGCCAAACCGTTCCGTTGAAGACCGCCACACCCCCCACCTCACCCGAAGTGGTGGGTGAATTTCGCAAGGGCACAGGCTATCTGAACGGTTACATCGATCGCAAGGAACTGCCCGACAGCCTGGCCCTGGTGCCGCCACCGCCCGCCCCCGGATCGGCCCGCCATGCAGCCGATCTACAGCTGCACCAGCAAACGCGTGCCCTGCGCAACACACCACGCTGGGAATACGCCTTCAAGGACGTGAACCTGAAGTTTCCCGAAGCGGCTGGGGTGTTCTCTTGCGCACTGGACATGCCGATTTCGCAAGAGGCCACGCCCCACCTGAACATGCTGCTGCGCCGCAGCTTGATTGACGCGGGCTTTGCCACTTACAAAGCCAAAGACCACTACCAGCGCAAGCGTCCCTTTGCCGAGCTGGGTGAAACCACCTGCTCACCCAAGGAAGAGGCCCACCTGTCCAAGGACGGCTCTTACCCCTCGGGCCACGCCGCACTGGGCTGGGGCTGGGGTTTGATCCTGGCAGGCTTGGCCCCTGACAAGGCCAACGCCTTGCTCCAACGCGGCCACGCCTTTGGCGACAGCCGCATGGTGTGTGGCGTGCACTGGCAAAGTGACCTGGAAGCTGGGCGGGTGGTGGGCGCAGCCGCTGTGGCCCGTTTGCAGGCCGACCCGGTGTTTCAGGCCCAGGCCCAACTGGCCAAAGCCGAAATCGACGCCGCCCGAGCCAGGGGCCTGAAGTCTGACCGCAAAGACTGCGCTGCTGAAGCTGATGCACTGAAACGTTGAGCTTTGAACGTTGAGCGTTCAAATTCCAACACCCCAAACCAAGGCTTCACCTACCACACCCCCCAGCCCATCGCATGGGGCCTGCGACAATCAGGCCCCATGCACCTGATCATTCCTTATGCGGCCAGCCAAGCCTTCTCCGGCCCCGAGGTCTGGGCCGGTTGGCAGCTGCCCTATTTGCAAGCCCTGCTGAGCCTGCTGCAGCGCCAGCAGGTCCTGCAAGACGCTGGCCCCACAGCACTGCACCTGCCCCACGAACGCCTGCAAGCCCAAGCCTTGGGCTGGCCGCTGGACGCTCCCACCCTGCCTTGGGCTGCGTGGCACCAGGCGCAACAAGGCCAGCAGAGCGCCGCGCCCCAAGCCTGGATGACGCCCTGCCACTGGCAGGTCGGCATGGACCAGGTGGTGATGGCCGACCCCGCGCATTTGCGCTTGAGCGACGATGAATCGCAGCAACTGCTGCAAGCCATGCAACCGTTTTTGCAAGAAGACGGCTTGCAAGTGACTTGGCACAGCGCCTTGCGCTGGCACGCCCAAGGCGCGATGCTGGCCGACCTGCCCACCGCCTCGCTCGACCGGGTGATTGGCCAAAACGTGAAAGACTGGATGCCCCAGCACCCTGCGGCGCGGCCACTGCAACGCTTGCAAAGCGAGATGCAGATGCTGCTCTACAACCACCCAGTGAACGACGCCCGCGACGCCCGCAGACAACACACGGTCAATGCCTTTTGGCTGCACGGTGCGGGCTCGCTGCCTGCCGCTGCCGCACCCATGAACGGGACGATGACCGTGCCGGACGCCCTCCGGTCCAGCGCTTTGCATGGGGATGTGCCAGCTTGGCGGCAAGCTTGGCAGCAGCTCGATGCAACGGCCGTGGCCGATTTGGTACAACACGTCAAAGCCACGGGCCAAGGCCAGCTTAGCCTGTGCAGCGAACACACCGCCCACACCTACACAGCCGCGCCCGCCGCCTGGCACCAGCGCATCCACCGACTGTTCAAGCAACCTTCCACTGAAGCGGCCTTGCAAGCCCTCATCACTTCCTGCCCCCCCTGAATCACGCCATGAATTTGCTCACCCGAGATGTGCCCCCCCGCAGCGCCTGGGCGCTGGAACAAGCGGGCGTCCACCCCCTGCTGGCCCGCCTGTATGCGGCGCGTGGCGTACTGTCCAAAGACGAACTCGATGACGCGCTGAACCTGCTGCTGCCCCCGGCGGGCATGTTGGGGACGCAAGAAGCAGCCAAGTTGCTGGCCGATGCCATGGCGCACAACAAGCGCCTGTGCATCGTGGCCGATTACGACTGCGACGGCGCCACCGCTTGCGCCGTGGGTGTGCGTGGCCTGCGCATGCTGGGGGCAAACAATGTGAGCTACCTGGTGCCCGACCGCGTGGTCGACGGCTATGGCCTGACCCCACCCATTGCCGAGCGGGTGCACGCACAAGGCGCGGATGTGCTGATCACCGTGGATAACGGCATCGCCAGCGTAGCGGGCGTTCAGGCCGCGCAGGCCCTGGGCCTGCAGGTGCTGGTCACCGACCACCATTTGCCTGGGAGTGAGTTGCCCAGCGCCGAAGTCATCGTCAACCCCAACCAGCCCGGCTGCAGCTTCACCAGCAAATCCATCGCGGGTGTGGGTGTGATGTTTTACGTGCTGCTGGCCCTGCGGGCCGAGCTGCGCCAGCGCGGCGTGTTTGACGCGAGCAACCAACCGCGCTTGGACGCTTTACTGCCGCTGGTCGCTTTGGGCACGGTGGCCGATGTGGTCAAGCTCGACCCCAACAACCGCCGCCTGGTGGCGCAGGGCCTGCGCCGCGTGCGGGCCGGGGCCATGCCGCCGGGCATGGCCGCGCTGATGCGTGCCGCCAGCCGCGAAACCGCCAAGGCCACCACTTTTGACTTTGGTTTTGCCTTGGGGCCACGCATCAACGCGGCAGGCCGCTTGGCCGACATGACACTGGGCATCGAATGCTTGCTGACCGACGACACAGGCCGCGCCGACGAGCTGGCGCGGCAGCTGGACGCGATCAACCGCGAGCGCCGCGTGATCGAGGGTGACATGCGCGAGATGGCGATGGAGATGGCCGAGTCGCTGTTTGACGAAGGCGACGAGCCGCCGCCCGCCATTTGTGTGTTCGACCCGGATTTTCACGAAGGCGTGGTCGGCATCGTGGCCTCGCGCATCAAGGACAAATTGCACCGCCCCACCTTTGTGTTCGCGGCCAGCAGCGCCCCGGGCAAGGAGCATGAACTCAAAGGCTCAGGCCGCTCCATCGCAGGCTTTCATTTGCGTGACGCGCTTGATTTGGTGGCCAAACGCACCCCGGGCGTGTTGCTGCGTTTTGGTGGCCACGCCATGGCAGCGGGCTGCACGATTGCCGAAGAGCACCTGGATGTGTTTGAAGAAACGCTGAACCAAGTGGCCCTGGAATGGCTGGACGCGGCCACGCTACAACGCCGTCTGGAAACCGATGGGCCGCTGCCCGCCGAATACCGCCGGGTGGATTTGGTGGAGATGCTGCACCACGAAGTCTGGGGCCAGGGATTTGCACCGCCCGTGTTTTGCGAAGAGATCGAAATCGTGTCGCAACGCTTGGTGGGCGAGAAACACCTGTCACTCAAGATGAAGCACCAAGGCCAGCCGGTCGAGGGCATCTGGTTTGGCCGCACCGAGCCTTTGCCATCACGCGTCAAATTGGCCTACCGGCTGGATGCCGACGAGTGGCAGGGCCAAAAGCGGGTGCGCTTTTTGGTGGAGGGCGCTGAGCTTTAAATCCCCAATGGCTCAATGTTTGGTCGCGACCTTGCCCTGCAAGGCATTGAGCACCGGTGCAGACACCAAGCCCGACACATCGCCGCCCAGCTTGGCAATTTCTCGCACCAAGGTGCTGCTGATGTGCTGCACAGGGGCGCTGGTGTGCAAAAACACGGTGTCCACTTCCGGGGCCAGGTGGCGGTTCATGCCGGACATCTGGGTTTCGTAGTCGTAATCGGTCACCGAGCGCAGGCCGCGCACGATCACCTGGGCGTTTTGCGCTCGCACAAATTCCACGATCAAACCGTCAAAAGGCAGCGCCTTCACATTCGGGCAATCGGCCAGCGCGGCTTGCACCAAGGCCACACGCTCGTCCAGACTGAACAAAGTGTTTTTGTGGTGCGCCCGAGCCACCGCGATGACGACCTGGTCAAACATTTTTGCGGCGCGGCGGATGGCGTCTTCATGCCCCAGCGTCAACGGGTCAAAGGTGCCCGAATAAACGGCTGTGACAACAGCGTTCACAGCGGTGTTGGCAGATCGGCTCATGGCGTGTCTCCTTCAGTAGGTATGACGGTCGGGGTGGGCACAGGTTCGAGACTGGTGCGTTGCAGCAAATGTGCGTGCACCGCACCCGCCTTGAGGTGGCGCTCGCACTGCAAGCCCAAAACCCCCAGCGCCTCGGCAGGCCAGGCCACAGGCGCTTCCAGGTAAATCCAGCCACCGACAGGCACGGCCCGGGTGGCCGCCTTGAGGGCCGGTTCAAACCAGGGGCCATCGAAGGGCGGGTCGATGAAGACCAGGTCCACACTGCCCGCGGGCAAACGGCCCAGAGCGCTCACTGCGTCGCCACGCTGCACGCTGACCGCGTCGGCCTTGAGGCGGGTGACGTTGTCCTGCAGCAGCTGCACCAACACAGCGTCCTGCTCGACCAACAGCACATGGGCAGCACCGCGCGAAGCGGCCTCCAGCCCTAGCACACCCGTGCCCGCAAACGCGTCCACGCAGCGCCAGCCGCTCAGGTCCTGGCCCAGCCAATTGAACAAGGTCTCGCGCACGCGGTCGGGCGTGGGCCGCAGGCCCGGCTTGTCCAGCACCTTCAGCCGCGTACGCCGCCACTGGCCGCCGATGATGCGCACCTCGTGCGAAGGTTGGCCTTTGGGGGAGCGGGGAGCCGGTTTCTTGGCCGGGGCCGAACGGGCGCTGCCACTGGCACGTGTGGTGCGTGAGGTTTTGGAAGAAGGCATAGGCCGCAAGTGTAAAGCGGCCCTGTGTACCTTTGACCCTGTGGGTGCAGCCCGTGGCCTTGTCGCACCACGCGCATCACCCGACCAGGCGATCTGATCAGGCGGCCTTGGGCTGCGCCCGAGGCCTGCGCCCCATGGGCAAACGCGTCGCACCCGCATAGCGCTGCCAAGCCAGATCATCGTGCCGGATGGCGGGCTGGCGCCCGGTGATCACATCGGCCGTGAGCTGGGCGCTGCCGCAGGCCATGGTCCAGCCCAGGGTGCCGTGCCCGGTGTTCAAAAACAAACCCTGCACCGGGCAAGCTCCCACCACCGGGGTGCTGTCCGGCGTCATCGGGCGCAGCCCGGTCCAGAACTTCGCCTGTGACAGGTCGCCACCCGGGAAGAGGTCCTGCACCACCATCTCCAGGGTCTGGCGGCGGCGCTCGTCGAGCGACAGGTCGTGGCCCACCAGCCCCGCCATGCCGCCTACGCGGATGCGTTGGTCAAAGCGGGTGATGGCGACTTTGTAGGTTTCATCGAGCACCGTGGACTCGGGGGCACGCGAGGCGTCGACCAAGGGCAATGTGAGTGAATAGCCTTTGACCGGGTAGACCGGCAAATCCATGCCCCAAGGCAGCAGCAAGTCCCGGGACTGCACGCCCAGCGCCAGCACCACTCGGTCTGCCGCCACATGGCGCAGGGGCTGATCGCCCGCCTGGACCCAGGCGCCATGCACCCGACCCCCTTGCACATCGAGTGAGGCGATGTTCTGCCCCCACTCGAAGCGCACGCCTGCGGCCTCGGCCATAGCGGCCAAACGGGTGGTGAACAGGTGGCAGTCCCCGGTTTCGTCGTCCGGCAAGCGCAGGCCACCTGCCAGCCTTGGCAATGCATCGGCCAAGCCAGGCTCCACACCCGTGAGTTGCTCGCGGCCGAGCAACTCAAAAGGCACGCCGCAGTCGCGCAGCACGTCAATGTCTTTTTGTGCCGCGTCCAGCTGGGCATGGGTGCGGAACAGCTGCAAAGTGCCGCCTTGGCGCTCTTCATAACTCAGGCCCGTGTCGGCCCGCAGCTGACGCAGCACATCGCGGCTGTAGCTGGACAGGCGCATCATGCGTTCCTTGTTGACGGCGTAGTCGGCCGCATTGCACTGGGCCAACATGCTCAGCAACCAGCGCCACTGGAACGCGCTGCCGTCGGGGCGCAGGCTCAAGGGCGCGTGTTTTTGGAACAGCCATTTGAGCGCTTTCAGGGGAATGCCCGGGGCCGCCCAGGGGGTGGAGTAGCCGGGCGAGACCTGCCCGGCGTTGGCAAAACTGGTCTCCAGGGCGGGGCCGCTTTGGCGGTCGATCACGGTGACCTCGGCCCCGGCGCGGGCCAAAAAATAAGCGGTGGTGGTGCCAATGACACCGGAACCCAAAACAAGGACTTTCATGGATCTGACCTCTCATTTGTGCAATGAAGTGGATTCTAGAAATCGCTTATCAGTGAATTTCATTGAAAATATCGCCAATACCAGTGAAATCCAACCCCCAAGGTACTCTCAGTAAAGGCTACGCAGTGAAATGACCGAACTTGACCGCATCGATCTGAAAATCCTGGACGCCCTGCAGGCCCAAGGCCGCCTGAGCATGACCGAGCTGGCCGAGCGGGTGGGCCTGTCGGCCTCGCCCTGCACCGAGCGGGTGCGCCGCATGGAACGCGAAGGCGTGATCACCGGCTACCACGCGCACCTGCACCCTCAGGCGCTGGGGCGCACACTGCTGGTCTTTGTGGAGATACGGCTGTCCAGCAAATCAGACGAGGTGTTTGAAAAAGTGCGTGCCGCGATGCAGGCCTTGCCCGAGGTGATGGAGTGCCACCTGGTGTCGGGCAGTTTTGACTACCTGATCAAGGCCCGCCTGAAGGGCATGAGCGATTACCGCAGCTTGCTGGGCAAATTGCTCAAGAACATCCCGGTGCCCGCCGAGTCACACAGCTATGTGGTGATGGAAGAGGTCAAGGAAAGCATGCAGCTGGCCCTGAGCCGGGCTTGAGCTGGCTGGCTCAGCAGCCAGATCTGCCCATGGCCTGGCTGTCAAGGCGCAGCGCCCACCACCACCGTCACCATGCGCTCGGGCTGAAGCACCCGGGCCATGGCGCGTTGCACATCGGCCACGGTCACGCGCTCTATGTGGCGCGTCCAGTTGCTCAGATAGTCCAGCGGCAACCGGTTCCAGGCGATGTTGGCCACGTTGTCCAACAACTTACGGTTGCTGTCGATGCGCAGCGCAAAGCCGCCCACCAGATTGGATTTGGCCGCGGTCAGTTCGGCTTCGGTTGGGCCCTGGCGAACAAAGTCTTGCACCACCTCTTGAGCCACCGCCACGGCTTGTTTGGCCTGGTCAGGCCGTGTTTGCAGCCCCACCATGAAGGCCCCGGCATGCAGGCCCGGTGCAAAAGCGCTGTAAACGCTGTAGCTCAGGCCGCGTTTTTCGCGCACCTGCTCGGTCAGGCGCGAGACAAAACCGCCCCCACCCAAAATGTGGTTGCCCACCAGCAGGGCAAAAAAGTCGGGGTCGGTGCGCTTGTAGCCGGGCTGGCCGATCAGCACATGGGCCTGGGCCGAGTCAAAGGGCAGGTTCAGGCTTTGTGCGGCGCCCAGTGGTGCCACTTCGGGCACAGGCGGCAAGCTGGGGCAACCTGACTCGCGGGGCCATTGCGCCAGCAGACGCTGCACCAAGTCGTCCGCCTGCGCCCGGGTCAAAGCACCCACCACACTGACTGTGGCGCGGCAAGCCCGCAAGGCTTGTGCGTGCAGGTTTTTCAGGTCTTGCACGTTGATGCGCGAGAGGGTGTCAGGCGTCGCCCGATAACCATAGGGGTGCACGCCATACACAGCCTCGGAAAAGCGGTGTTGCACCACGGTACCGGGCTTGGTGAGTGATTCGCGGATGGAGGCACTGATGCGTTCGCGGTCGCGCAACCACATGGCTTCGGGGAAAGCCGGGTGGGCCATTTGCCGCGCAGCCAGAGCCACGGCTTTGGCCAGCAGGTCAGGGTAGCTCAAGCTGCGCAGGCCAAAACTCATGCGGTCACCGCTCGCACTGGCCCCAAAGCTGGCGCCCAGGTCGGCCCAGGCTTCACCGATCTGGTTTTCGTCCATGGCTTGGGGGTAAGGGCCTGGGCCCTGCCCTTGCACTTGGGGTTCGGCACGGGTGCCGTTGGCCATTTGACCGGCCATGATCGAGGCCAGGCCCGCCTGCGCAGCCGGATCACGGCGACTGCCCGCGTCGATGTCGATCTGCACATCCACCATGGGGATGGCGTGGCTCTCCACCAAATAAACCCGTACACCACTGGGCTGGGTCCAGTGCTGAATGGGCAAGGAAGCCTGCGCCCAGCTGGCCGAGGCCCAACAGGCCAGTGCCAAGGCCGTGCGCCGCCAAGCGAGAGCGTTCAAAGAAGTCATCAGGGACATGGGGTGTTGGACTTTCATGACGAGGCGCTTGAAGGGCGATCAATGGCGCGCGCCGGGCAAGGCGCGACGCGCCCGGGGCTGGCCCGACAAAGGCTGAGGCCGCAATATGGCCACGGTGAGGCTGTCGTCACCAAAATACTTTTGCGCCACTGCCTGCACCTGAGCGGGCGTGACCTGTCGCAACCGGGCGATCAGCTGCGCCCCGTAGTCCGGCGGCAAGCCCAGCGTCCAGGCCACGCCCAGCTCGCGGGCTTGGTTGAAGACCGAGTCGAGTTTGTAGATTTCGCTGGCCACCCATTGGGTTTTGACGCGCTGCAGCTCGGCCTCGTTCACGCCTTCAGTGGCCACGCGCTGCACCTGCGCCCGCAAGGCCGCTTCCAGGGCTTCAGGGGTTTGGCCTTTGGCGGGCACACCTTCCAGATAGAAGAACTGCGGCCCACGGCCCATGAGGCCGTTGTAAGCACCCGCGCTGTCGGCCAGGCGGTTTTCGCCTTGGGTCAGGGCACGGTCCAGACGGGCACCGCTGTAACCGTCGAGCACAGCCGCCAGCACCGTCAGGGCCAAGGCATCGTCGTGCTCGGGCGAGGCCGCGAGGCTCGCCAAACGCGGCACCTTGAAGGCCAAGGCCACATACGACTGCTCGGCCGGGGCTTTGAATTCAAAGCGGCGCAGGCCTTGCTGCGCGGGCTCTTCCCGGGGTTTGCGCTCCGGCACGGCGCGGGCGGGGATGACGCCGTAGTATTTTTCAGCCAGCGCTTTGACTTGCAGGGGGTCGACATCGCCTGCCACCACCACCACCGCGTTGGCCGGGCTGTACCACTTGCGGTAAAAGTCGCGGGCATCTTGCGCCGTCATGGCCTCCAGGTCGCTCATCCAGCCGACGATGGGGCGGCGGTAGGGCGAGGCCGACAAGGCCGTGGCTGAGAGCATTTCGTGCAACTGGGCGCGGGGGTTGTCTTCGGTGCGCAGGCGGCGTTCTTCTTTCACCACCTCGAGTTCTTTGGCAAATTCGGCGTCGGGCCACTGGTTGTTGGCAAAACGGTCTGACTCCAGACGCATCACGACTTCAAGTTGGTTCGACGGAATTTGCTGGAAATAGCCTGTGTAGTCCTTGGCGGTGAAGGCGTTTTCGCGCCCACCCAAAGCGGCCACGCGACGCGAAAACTCGCCCGGTGCCAACGTGGGCGTGCCCTTGAACAACATGTGCTCAAGCACATGGGCCACGCCGCTGGTGCCGTCCACCTCGTCCATGGAGCCCACACGCAGCCACACCATGTGCACCGCAGTGGGGGCGCGGCGGTCGGGTTTGACCCACACACCCATGCCATTGGCCAAGGTGAAGGTGTGGACCTGAGCCACGCTGGCCACTGGGGCCTGGCCTGAGGTCTGGGGTGCCGCCTGGCCTTGTGGGGCCTGCGCCGAGGCGCTCAAGCTACTGGCCAACAGGGCTGTGGCCAAAGAAAGTCCCAATAGAAAGTTCGGTTTCATAGAATGCATGATCCTTGAAATCCACGCCATGTTCAGTTTCTTCAAAAAAAAATCCCCACCTGCTGAGGTCCCATCGGCCCCAGCGGCAGCCTCACCTGCTGTTTCGCCAACTGTTTCAGCACCCTTGGCCGCACAGGCACCCGCGCCTGCCAGCACCCCCACATCGGCTGCACTGAGCGCTGCAGAAGCAACAGCAAGTGCCCCCGCAACACGCCAAGGCTGGCTCGACCGCCTCAAAGCTGGATTGCGCAAGACCGGCGCCAGCATCACCACCGTTTTCACCGGCACACGCATCGACGACGAGCTCTATGAAGAGCTAGAAACCGCGCTGCTGGTGGCCGACACCGGGGTGAAAGCCACCGAGCACTTGCTGCAAGACCTCAAGCGCCGCGTGAAAGACAGCAAGGCCACAGACCCTTCACAAGTCAAAACCCTGCTGGCCGATGCCATCACCGACTTGCTGCAACCCCTGCAAAAGCCCCTGAGCATTGGCGACCACCACCCCACGGTGATCATGGTGGCGGGCGTCAACGGCGCGGGCAAAACCACCTCGATTGGCAAACTGACCAAGCACCTGGCCGACGAAGGCCTGAGCGTGCTGCTGGCTGCAGCCGACACCTTCCGTGCTGCTGCCAAAGAGCAGCTCGCCGTTTGGGCCACCCGCAACACGGTCGAGATCATCAGCCAGCAAGGCGGCGACCCGGCCGCTGTGAGCTTTGACGCTGTGAGCGCCGGCCGCGCCCGAGGTCGTGATGTGGTGCTGGTGGACACAGCAGGCCGCTTGCCCACCCAAACGCACCTGATGGAAGAGCTGAAAAAAATCAAGCGTGTGGTGCAAAAGGCCGACGGCACTGCCCCCCACGAAGTTCTGCTGGTGATCGATGGCAACACCGGGCAAAACGCACTGGCCCAGGTCAAAGCCTTTGACGACACGCTGGGCCTGACGGGCCTGATCGTGACCAAGCTGGACGGCACTGCCAAGGGTGGCGTGCTGTGTGCCATTGCCCGCGAAAAGCCGATTCCGGTTTACTTCATTGGCGTGGGCGAGAAGCTAGAAGACTTGGAAACCTTCAATGCCCGTGAGTTTGCCCAGGCCCTGTTGAACTGACCCACCGAAACTGCGCCGTTTCCCAGTGCACAGACCTGCCGACGCCCTGCCCGCAAAATGCGGGAAAACCCTGAAGCCAACGGCCCCTTGATGCCGCTGATTAGCACTCCTCCCAAGAGAGTGCTAATATTGGGGTATTCTGAAAGGAGTTCTGGTATGAACATTCAAACTGGTTCCCCCGCCACAGCCCTCGCGCTGAGCAACCCCTGGGCGGTTGTGCCCTCGCTCGGCCACCTGGACGCCTACATTTCTGCGGTCAACCGCATGCCCATGCTCACTCTCGAGGAAGAGCAAGAGGCCGCCCGCCAACTCAAAGCCAACGACGACCTGGAAGCCGCCCGAAAGCTGGTGCTTTCGCACTTGCGCTTGGTGGTTTCGGTGTCGCGCCAGTACCTGGGCTACGGCCTGCCGCACGGCGACCTGATCCAGGAAGGCAATGTGGGCCTGATGAAAGCCGTCAAGCGCTTCGACCCCGATCAAGGCGTGCGCCTGGTCAGCTATGCGCTGCACTGGATCAAGGCCGAGATCCACGAGTACATCCTGAAAAACTGGCGCATGGTCAAGGTGGCCACCACCAAGGCCCAGCGCAAGCTGTTTTTCAACCTGCGCTCGATGAAGCAAGGCTACAAAGCAGATGCCGACGAAGGCACCCACCGCGACACGCTGACGCCCGACCAAGTCGACTCGATGGCCAACAGCCTGAACGTCAAGCGCGAGGAAGTGTGTGAGATGGAAATGCGCATGTCCGGCGGCGATGTGTTGCTGGACCCGGCCCCATCGGACGATGGCGAGCAGGCCTTTGGCCCCATCGCTTACCTGGCCGATGTGAACCACGAACCCACTGCCATGATCGAAGCGCACCAGCGCGATGTGATGGCCAGCGATGGCTTGGCCAGCGCCCTGAGCGTGCTGGACGACCGCAGTCGCCGCATCGTGGAAGAGCGCTGGCTCAAGGTCAACGACAACGGCTCGGGCGGCATGACGCTGCACGACCTGGCCGACGAATACGGCGTGAGCGCCGAGCGCATCCGCCAAATCGAAGTGGCGGCCATGAAGAAAATGAAAAAGGCGCTGGTCGAGTTCGCTTGACCACCCGGCCCAAGGGCCATCCTGATTTCGGATACCCGGCCCAGGCCGGGTATTTTTTCGCATGCTGTACGCTAAAGTCACGGCAGTTTTGTTTTGAAAGGCTCCGCCGTGACCACTCCTACCCCCACTGGTTTTTCTCGTCGCCATGTGGCCCAAGCCCTTGGCGCTGCTTTGGCTTTGGGACTGACGCCCGCCTGGAGCGCCAACGCCTCGGCCCCTTGGCCCACCCAAACCGTGCGACTGGTGGTCGGTTTCCCCGCCGGCTCCAGCCCCGACCTGACGGCCCGCGCCTTGGCCGAACCCCTGGCCAAAGCGCTGGGGCAAAACGTGATCGTTGAAAACAAAGTGGGCGCAGGCGGCAACATCGCCGCGGACTTCGTGGCCAAGTCCACCGACGGCCACACCCTGGGCCTGATGATCAACGGCAACATGACGATTGCCCGCATCCTGAACCCCAAGGTGCCTTACGACCCGCTCAAAGACCTCGCGCCCATCAGCCTGATCGGCAAAGCGCCCTTGGTGTTGGCTATTCCCGCGTCAGGTCCCGGAGTGGTGCCTGGCCAAACCGCAGCCGAGTGGCTGAGCCAGGCCCAAAAGGCAGGTGACAAGCTCAGTTACGCATCGCCCGGTGTCGGCACTGTGGCGCACCTGGGCATGGAGTTGCTCAAAACCAAAGCCGGCATTGCCCCGGTGCATGTGCCCTACCCCGGCAACCCGCAAATCATCACTGCCATGCTGGGGGGTCAGGTGCAACTGGCTTTGTTGCCACCGGCCATGGCGGCCGCCCAAGTGCGCGGGGGCAAACTGCGGGCCATCGGGGCTTCGAGCACTGGGCGCAGCCCGGTGGCTGCCGAGGTGCCCAGCCTCAGTGAGATCGGGGTGAAGGATTACCAGTTGGAGATCTGGAACGCGGTGGCCGCCCCCGCCTCGATGCCAGCGGCGGTGGCCAGCAAGTTGTCGGCCATGGTCAGCGACATCGTGCGGGCACCGGAGATGCGTGCGCGTTTGTTCCAGCAGGGCTGGCAAGTGGTGGGCTCCTCGCCTGAAGGCTTGCGCAACCGGATTGAGTCCGACACCAAAGCGCTGGGCGACATCATCCGCAGCCAAAAAATCGAGGTGAATTGACGGGCCGAAATCGGGCCTTGAAGCGGCGCGTGCAGCCCCGGGCCCTGTGGCCCGGACTCACTTGCCGCTGAGCAAGATCTTCACGTCGGCGGCCAGCGCCTCGGCCCCACTGGCGTGACGGTTGTACAGGCGAATGCGGCCTTGCGGGTCAAAGGTGAAGCTGCCCGCCGAGTGGTCCATGGTGTAGCTGGTGGGGGTTTTGCCTTCGACCTTTTTGTAATAGATCTTGAAGTCTTTGGTCACCTTGGGCAGCTGCTCGGCGGTGGGGCGCAAGGCCACAAAGTCCGGCCCAAAATTGGCCATGTAGGCCTTGAGCAATTCGGGCGTGTCGCGCTCGGGATCCACGGTGATGAAAACACCTTGCAGCTTGGCCCCATCGGCGCCCAAGAGTTGCTTGGCCTGCGCCATTTCCTGCAAGGCCGTGGGGCAGACATCGGGGCATTGGGTGAAACCAAAAAACACCACGACGGCCTTGCCCGCAAAGTCCTTGAGGGTGCGCACCTGACCGTTTTGGTCACTCAGCTCCCAGCCCTGCGCATAGTCGGCACCCGTGATGTCCACAGCGCGGAAAGCGGGTTTGTCTTGGCCACAGCCACTCAATCCCCACACCGCACCCGCCAAACCCAAGGCCAAAGCTATTCTCATCCAATCTCTGCGTTGCATCATGCCCTGGGCCTCAAAAAATGTAATGATCGAGCAGCAAAGCGGCAAACAAGGCGCTCAGGTGGATCAAGGAAAAACGGAAGGTCTTACGGGCCAGTTCGTCCGAGTATTCGCGGTACAAAGCCACCGCGTAACCAATGAAGCCGATGCTCAGCACCACCGCTGCCGCCAAGTACAACCAGGAACTCATGCCATACACAAAGGGCATCAAGCACGAAGCCATCAGCACGAAGGTGTAGAGCAGAATTTGCAAGCGCGTGAATTCGTTGCCGTGTGTCACGGGCAACATGGGCAAACCCGACTTGCGGTAGTCCTCGACCCGGTAGAGCGCCAGCGCCCAGAAATGCGGTGGCGTCCACAGAAAAATGATCAGGAACAAGATCAAGGCTTCCGGCCCCACCTGACCGGTCATGGCGGCCCAACCCAGCACTGGCGGCATGGCCCCGCTGGCGCCGCCGATCACGATGTTTTGGGGCGTGAGCGGTTTCAAGATCACGGTGTAGATGATGGCGTAGCCCACAAAGGTGGCAAAGGTGAGCCACATGGTCAGCGGGTTGACCAGCACATAGAGCACCGCCGAGCCCAAGGCGCAGAGCACGGCTGAAAACAGCAAGGCCTGTTGGTCACTGAGCTCGCCCTTGGCGGTGGGTCGCCAGGCGGTGCGCTTCATTTTGGCGTCGATGGTTTTTTCGACCAGGCAATTGAAGGCCGCCGCCGCGCCCGCCACCAGCCAGATGCCGATACAAGCCCACAGGCCCAGCTTCAGCTCGGCCCAACTGGGCACACCGGGCACGGCCAGCACCATACCGATCAGGGCACAAAAAACGATCAGTTGAACCACGCGCGGTTTGGTCAGCGCGTAGTACTGTTGCCAGGCATTCAGGGGCAAACGGGCGGTGGCGACGGTCATGCGGCGAGCTTTTCGGATAGGGGGGAAGGCCCTGAATTATCAGCCCGGCTGACACTCAAGGCCCAGGTCAGGGTCAAGGCCATGGCAGCGGCGCCACCCGTGTGCATCACAGCCGCCAACAAAGGCCAGCCCAACACCACATTGCTCAGGCCCGTGGCGAACTGCAAAGCACACAGGCCCAGCAACCAACGGCCTGCCACGGCCAAGCCGGGCTGCTGGCGCAAACGCCAGCCCAGCCACAGCAGCACCGCCAACACCAGCCAGGCGGCCGAGCGGTGCACAAAATGGATGGACACCAGCGATGCAAAAGGCAGCAACTCGCCGTTGGGGGTGTGGCCCAACTCGCGCCAGATGCTGAAGCCTTGCCAATTCATCTCGGGCACCCACTGCCCGTGGCAGGTGGGAAAGTCGGGGCAAGCCAACACCGCGTAATTGGTGCTGACCCAGCCTCCCAAGGCAATTTGCAAACACAGCAGCACAAAGCCCGCCCACAAACCGAGGCGCAACACCGAAGGCAAGGGCCGCGAGCCTGCGCCGTCATAACGCACGGCTTGTGCCATCAACAAGACCAACAAACCAATGCCGCCCATCAGGTGCAAGGTGACAATGGCTGGAAACAGTTTCATGGTCACCGTGAGGGCCCCAAAAGCCCCTTGCATGCAGACCCACACCAAGGTCAAGGTGGGCAACCAGGGGCTGACCTCTCGGCTTTGGCTGCGCAGCCACCAGGTCAGTGCGGCCAAGGTCAAAATCAAGACACCCACCCCGGTGGCCAGATAGCGGTGCACCATCTCGATCCAGGCCTTGCTCTTGGTGACCGGCCCGGTGGGCATGGCGGTTTCTGCCGCCTTGATTTCGGCTTTGGCACCGATTGGGGTGGCGCTGCCGTAGCAACCCGGCCAGTCGGGACAGCCCAAGCCGGAATCGGTCAAGCGCGTGAAGGCTCCAAACAGCACCAGATCAAAGGTCAGGAACAAGGTGATCAGGGTCAGGGCCTTGAGTCGGCCCGAGGGCGAGGCCCTGCGCTGCTGCCAAAGCCACCAGCCCAAGGGCAAGGCCGCCACGGCCAAGCCCACGGCCATGAGCTCCAAAATGGGCTCGAGGTTGTACAGGTCCACTTCGGTCATGGCTCAGCGTCCCGCCTGGTCCCAGGACGAAGAGGCTTTGAGCAATCGGTCCAGATCGCGTTTGGCTTTGGAGGCGCCGGATACATCCATGTTGGCCGGGAAACGCATCATGAAGTTGCCCATGGGGTCGATCACATACAAGTGGTCCTGCAACTGCTGCCCCGGGGCTGGGGTGATCCAACTTTGCACCGTGGTCGCATCAAGTCGCAGCACATGGGCCATGTTCAAAGCGGGCAAGAGACCGGGGGCGACAGGCGCATCGTCACTGACCAACCAGACGCGGTCGAGGCGGTCCTTTTCACGCCCCAAAATTTCACGCAACTGCCGCTGGAAATACAGGTTTTGCTGACAACGCTCTTCGCACTGGCCCGAGGCCACGGTCACGAGCAACCACTGCCCTTTGAGGCTGGCCAGTGGGACCTCTTGGCCCTGCAGATTTTTGGCACTGGTTTGGGGCATGTCTTTTTGCGGCTGGATCAGCTCGCCATAGACACGACGGCCTTCGGGGCGGATGACGTAGTAGGTCAGGTAAGAGGCAATCACCGGGGAAGCGCAGATCAGCAACATGGCGATCATTTTCCAGCGGCCCATGCGGGTGCGTTGGGCATCGGCCTGCACCACCGTCGCCGGGCTGGGCATGTCGTGCACCGTCATGGCCAGGGGGCTGTCAGGCAGGTCGTTTTTGGCGGCGGGGTTGGACAATTTGGAACCAGACATAAAGTAAAGCGATCAGGCCACTCAGGCCAAACCATTGAAAAGCGTAACCATGGTGCTTTTCGACACCACTGGCCACCACAGGCCATTCGCGCAGCAGACCTTCAGAGGGGCCGCCCGACTGCAGCAAGGTGACTTCGAGCACTTTCAAACCCGTTTCTTGCCGATAAGTCGTCAGGTCGAGATTTTGCCGTATCGACCCCGTCTCAGCCCCACCGAAGTCGTAGAGCCTTGAAGGCCATGGGGCCAAATGGCCTTGTACCTCGACCACGTCTGGAGATGTCTCCACGGGTGGCAAGGCGGTCCGGTCGGTGAAGGAGCGCTGCGCCCAACCCCGTTGCACCACCAACACCTCTCCCGTTTCTTCGATCTGGATGGGGGTCAACACAAAAAATCCGGGTTTGGCATTCATTTGGCGGTTGTCCAGATACACCGTGAATTGGGGCAACCAGCGCCCGGTGACCACCACCCGTCGGTGCATCAACTCACTCCTTTGGGCCACGTCTTCAGACCCGCGCCTGAGGGTTTTGCCGTCCAGTGCTTCTTTGGCCGCCTGCTGCGTCCGCGCATCTTGCAAAGCGGTTTTTTCACTTGCGCGACCAAGTTGCCACAAGCCCAGTGAAAAGGTGATGGCCACGCCGATGGCTGCACCTGCGAGCACCATCCATCTTTTCCAGTGAAGGGGTTTGTCAGTCATTGGATAATGTGTCCATGAAAATCCTCGTTGCCATCGCGTTTCTTGCCATTTTGGTCAGTTTGGGCTCGGCCCTGATGTACATGATGCGAGGCAGCGCCCCACCCGCTGAGGGCCAATCACCTAAAAAAGGCAATATGGCCACCGCGTTGGCTTTCCGAGTCGGCTTTTCTATTGTCCTCTTCATCTGTGTGTTGCTGGCCTGGAAAATGGGCTGGATCCAGCCCACCGGCATTCCCCCTGGCGCTTGATTTTTTCTGCGCTTTGTCTGCGGCCCAACTCTTGGGAACAGGGCATGGACGCCAGATTCTGATCCCAACAAAAAAGCGCCCAAAGGCGCTTTTTTGTTGTGCCATTGGCAGGGTTACATCCAGTACACCAGGATGTACAGACCCAACCACACCACGTCCACGAAGTGCCAATACCAAGCAGCACCTTCGAAGCCGAAGTGGCGGTCTTTGGTGAAGTGGCCTTTTTGCAAACGCAAGGTGATGAACAAGAGCATCAACATGCCGACAAACACGTGGAAACCGTGGAAACCAGTGAGCATGTAGAAGGTGGAGCCATAAATGCCGGACGACAATTTGAGGTTCAAATCACCCCAAGCGTGGGCGTACTCGTAACCCTGAACGAACAGGAAAACCAAGCCCAAAATCACCGTCATCCACATGAACTTGATGGTTTTGCTGCGGTCACCCACCTGGATGGCGTGGTGTGCGATGGTCAATGTCACGCCTGAGGTCAGCAGCAAGGCGGTGTTGATGGTGGGCAACCAGAAGGGACCCATGGTCTGGAAGGGCTCCACAATGCCAGCAGGAGAAGTGGTGGCACCTGCCACCATGCTGGGCCATGCGGCTTTGAAGTCCGGCCAGAGCAAGGCGTTTTCAAGGCTACCAAGTGCAGGAATCGAATGTGAACGTGCCCACCACAATGCGGTGAAGAAAGCACCGAAGAACATCACCTCCGAGAAGATGAACCAGGTCATGCTCCAGCGGTAGGACAGGTCGATCTTGCGGCCGTACATGCCGGTCTCGCTTTCGTGAATGGCTTCAGAGAACCACTGGTACAAAACGATCAACCACCAAGCCAGGCCGAAGAACAGGCAATACATGCCCCATTCGACGCCGTTGATCCACTGGCCTGCGCCCAGGATGACGAAGAACAAGCCAATGGCCGACATGACCGGGTGGCGTGACTCGTGCGGTACGAAGTAATAAGGCGTGCTGCCGTGTGCTGCTGAACTCATGGAAACTCCTGCTCTCTCTTCTATCTAAATCTTCTGTTGGGCGATTAAAGGCCTGTGGGTTGAACCACGACCCAATTGACCAGGGCCATCAGCCCCAGAACAAACAACAATGCCGCCCCGATGGCCACACCGATGATGTGGAATGGGTTGAGCTTTTCAATGTCTTGTTGGTACTCGGAATTTTTGCGCAGACCCACAAAGGACCACAACACGGCCTGAATGGTGCGCAGCCAAGACGCTTTGGACACGGTAGGCTTTGGCACGCTCATGACCCCAAGCCTGTCTTGATCGGCAGGGGTTGTACTGCAGCCGCCAAAGGCGCTGTTGGCGCAGCCGGTGTTTTGCCGCCGACCTCAAAGAAGGTGTAAGACAAGGTGATGGTGGTCACGTCTTTGGACAACTTGGGGTCGATCACAAAAGCCACGGGCCAAGATTTTTTCTCGCCAGGCTCCAGTGTGTACTGGTTGAAACAGAAACACTCGAGCTTGTTGAAATGACTGGCTGCATTGCGTGGTGCGTAGCTTGGAATGGCCTGAGCCGCCATGCGGCGGTTTTGCACATTCTGAAACTCGTACATCACCGTGCTCAGTTCACCGGGGTGAACTTGCATGGAACGCTTTTCTGGCTTGAACTCCCAAGGGCCACGGACATTGGCATCAAACTCCACCGTGACGGTCCGTGTGGTGTCGACCTGGGTGTTGCGCAGCACCTCGGCGGCTTTGCCAGCCTTGGCGTTACCTGGGACCTGGGTCTCGGAAATGGACAGGATGTTGATGCCCGTGATTTCGCAAATGGCCTTGTAAATGGGCACCAGCGCATAGCCAAACCCGAACATGCCAGCGGTGACGATCGCCAGTTTGCCGACCATTTTCAGGTTTTCACCGCGCAGGTTCATCATGTTCTTTCAGGGATTCAAGATCAACAACTTGGCCACAAAACCGAGCAGCACAGCCAGTGCCACCGAGGCCAGGATCAGGCCCAGGCGCACATTGCTTTTTCTTTGTTCGGGTGTCATGGCCATGGGGATCAACCAATCACGCGCGTTGCAGTGGCGTCCAGCTTGGGTGGGTTCTCAAAGGTGTGGAATGGTGCTGGCGAAGGCACTTCCCACTCCAGACCTTCGGCCGCTTCCCAAGGCTTCTGAGGCGCTTTTTCGCCCTTGCCCATCATGGCAGGCAACACAATGAACAGGAAGAAGTACACCTGTGCAAAGCCGAAGAAGAAAGCACCCACCGAAGCAATCATGTTGAAGTCGGTGAACTGCATGGGGTAGTCAGCGTAGCGACGGGGCATACCGGCCAGGCCCAGAAAGTGCATGGGGAAGAAGGTAATGTTGAAAGAAATCAGCGACCACCAGAAATGGATCTTGCCACGGGTTTCGTTGTACATCACTCCGGTCCACTTGGGAATCCAGTAGTAAACGCCTGCAAACAAAGCAAACAAGGAACCCGCCACCAACACGTAGTGGAAGTGGGCCACCACGTAGTAAGTGTCTTGCAACTGGATATCGATCGGGGCCATGGCCAGAATCAGACCCGTGAAGCCACCCATGGTGAACACGAAGATGAAGCCCACCGCAAACAGCATGGGGGTTTCAAAGGTCATGGAGCCGCGCCACATGGTGGCGATCCAGTTGAAAATCTTCACCGCGGTTGGCACCGCGATCAACATGGTCGCGTACATGAAGAACAACTGGCCGGTCACCGGCATGCCGGTGGTGAACATGTGGTGCGCCCACACGATGAAAGAGAGAATCGCGATGGACGATGTGGCGTACACCATGGAGGCGTAGCCAAACAGCTTCTTGCGTGAAAAGGCGGGCACGATCTGGCTGATGATGCCGAAAGCCGGCAAGATCATGATGTACACCTCGGGGTGACCGAAGAACCAGAAGATGTGCTGGTACATGACCGGGTCACCACCACCGGCAGGGTTGAAGAAGCTGGTGCCAAAATGACGGTCTGTCAGGGTCATGGTGATCGCGCCGGCCAAAACGGGCATCACGGCAATCAGCAGGTAAGCGGTGATCAGCCATGTCCAGGCGAACATGGGCATCTTCATCAAAGTCATGCCAGGCGCGCGCATGTTCAAGATGGTCACGATGATGTTGATCGAGCCCATGATGGACGAAGCACCCAGGATGTGCATGGCAAAAATACCCGCGTCCATGGAAGGACCCATTTGCAGAGTCAGGGGTGCATACAGTGTCCAGCCAGCAGCAGGTGCGCCACCAGGCATGAAAAACGATCCGACCAGCATCAAAGCAGCAGGAATCATCAGCCAAAAGCTGAAGTTGTTCATGCGAGCAAAAGCCATGTCAGACGCACCGATTTGCAAAGGCAACATCCAGTTCGCGAAACCCACAAAAGCTGGCATGATGGCGCCGAACACCATGATGATGCCGTGCATGGTGGTGAATTGGTTGAACAATTCGGGGTTGACCACTTGCAGTCCGGGCTGGAACAACTCGGCGCGGATGCCAAGGGCCAAGACGCCACCGACCATGAGCATGGCAAAGCTGAACAGCAGGTACAAGGTACCGATGTCTTTGTGGTTGGTGGCATACACCCAACGACGCCAGCCTGCAGGCGCGTGACCGTGGTCGTCATGGGCGTGATCGTGATGGTCTAGAACGGCACTCATCTTGATTTCCTTTGATTTGTATACGGTACGGCTTATTTGCGGGCGGCCAGAACTTCAGCTGGCTGCACGATTTGCCCGGTCTTGTTGGACCAGTTGTTCTTGGTGTAGGTGATCACCGCAGCAATTTCGGTGTCAGACAGTTGCTTCCATGCAGGCATGGCGCCGTTGTTTTGACCGTTGAGCATCACTGCAATTTGTTTGGACTTGTCTGCATCCAAGACGAGGGCTGAACCGTCGAGGGCTTTGATGGCACCTGCGCCTTTACCGGTGGCTTGGTGGCAGGCCGCGCAGTTGGCGGCATAGACCTTCTCGCCGCGCTTGGACAGGTCGTCCAGCGCCCAGACTTTGGCCGGGTCATCGGCTTTGGCGGCTTGCTTTTTCTTCTCGGTGTCGACCCAAGCAGCGTAATCGGTCGCAGACAAAACCTTCACGTGAATGGGCATGTAAGCGTGTTCTTTGCCGCACAGTTCTTGGCACTGGCCGTAGAAGTCGCCAGTTTTCTCCGCACGGAACCAGGTGTCGCGCACAAAACCGGGGATCGCGTCTTGCTTGATACCAAAGGCTGGCACCGCAAATGCATGGATCACGTCATTGGCTGTGGTGATGACTCGCACTTTTTGGCCCACAGGCACCACCAAGGGATTGTCCACTTTGAGCAGGTAGTTGTCGCCTTCTGGCTTGCCTGCGTCGGACATGGCACGTTGGCCGGAATCCAAGGTCGAGATGTAGCTCAAACCTTCGCCTTCGCCCTTGATGTAGTCGTAGCCCCATTTCCACTGGTAGCCCGTGACCTTGACCGTCAGATCGGCGTTGGTGGTGTCCTTCTGGGCCACCAGCACTTTGGTGGCCGGCAAGGCCATCAAGATCACGATGATGAAGGGAACAGCCGTCCAAATCACTTCGACTGTGATGGACTCGGTGAAAGTGGCGGGCTTGTGACCGACCGATTTGCGGTGCTTCCAAATGGAATAGAACATCACCGCAAACACCGCAATGAAGATCACAGTGCAAATGATCAGCATGAACCAGTGCAGCCAGTGCTGCTCTTCGGCGATTTTGGTAGCCGGTGGTGCAAAGTTGAGTTGGTTGACAGCAGGGCCACCTGGCAAATCATTGACGGCATGAGCGGCCGTAGCCAGCCAAGCGCCTGCAAAAATGCCCGCGCGGGATAGCAGCGAAGCCAATTGGTTGGAAATATTCTTCATGTTTCTCACTAACTTCCAAGACTCTGTTGAACTCACACCCAGGGCCACGCCAGAAAGATCCGGCTGCCCACACGGCATCACGCTGAGCGCAATGCCTTCCTGATTTCTCGCGCCAGCACTTGCCGGAGCTCGGGCCTCACAAAACGCCCCACCTCAATCGTCTGACCTTGACCCGACAACTCGATCAGGCTTTGGTCTCCAGACTTGGGCTCAACCCGCACCCATTGGCGCGAAAATTCAGCCCGCTCCAGGCGGCCAGCTGTTTCCAGCTCGACCACCAAGTTGCTGCCCTGCAGCGAAATCATTTCACCATCCGCGGCATGGCGGGCATAGGCCAAAAAAGCCAGCCCGACCACCGCCACCTCTAAGCCCGCAAAAGCCAACACCAAAGTGGCCCCTTGCATCCAGAAGAACACCCCGATACCCAAAGATACCGTGCACAGCGACAGGTACATCCAGCCCAATTGGACAGGTGTGACCGAACAGTTGCGTTTGAGCCGCCATTGAACGGATGGCCCCGACACTTGCGCGAACTGGTAAGACTGATTTGACATCCGTCAACTTTCAATAACCTAACACCCTGTCAAGCATGTTCTGTGGTCAAAACGGGCGGATTTTACCCGAGATCAAATCATCTTTTGACAGATCTCAAACTTTGTCCTGTATACCCCCACCCGGTTGCAGCATAAGCCGCATCTGATCGAGGCCGATTTCGGTTTTTGCGGCCATTTTCATTCGTGGCCGAGGTTTCAGGGCGTGGCCATACACGATCTCGAAGCCCAAGGACAGGCGTCCGCCTTCTTCGGGGCGGGCCAGCGCCAGCAAGGCTTCTGACAAGCGATCACGCCACAGGCGCGAACGCAAGCCCTGAAAACGCTGCACATGCAAGTTGCGGCCCAGGCTGCGCAACTCGGCCAGCAAAGTGTCAGGGCTAGCGTACGTCAAGGTGATGCGCTCCATGTCCATGACCGGCTCGGCAAAACCCGCCTCCACCAGCATGTCGCCCCAATCGTGCATGTCGGTAAACGCGTGTGCGGGCTCAGGCCAACCAGCGCGGGCATACACCTGACGCACATCACGCAGCGTGTCGGGCCCCAGGCAAGAAAACATCAAAAATCCATCCACCGCCAAGGCCTGGTGCCAGGTTTGCAGCAAGGCCTGGGGCTCGGCGCTGGCATGCAGGTGCATGTTGGCCCACAGCATTTGTGCGGTGTGATCGGGCGGCAAACCCTCATGCCGCTTGGGGCTGCGCCAGTGCTGGGCTTGCCACCATGCGCTGTGAAGTGCCTGCCGCGTGACCTGTGCGTGCGCTGGGGGCTCTCCAGTCAGCCAAACCTGGGCCTTGGGGTAACGCTGCTCCAAAGCGAGTTGCGCCAACAGGCCGCCGCGCAAGGGGCTCCAATGCACCCACTGCTGGGGCTGTAATTTGATGAAATCCAGCCGTTCCTGCATGCGCTTGGCGACCTCTTCATGCAGCCAAGGTGAATGCGCTTCGCGAGCGGGCAGGGATTGCCAGCGGGCAGCGGCCACGGGATCCAAAGAAGGAGGGCGAAGGGCTTGGGGCATGGGGCAGAAGTCAAAATGGGGCAGCTGCACACCAGCACAAACAGGTTTTGCACTTGTTTCATCTGCCCGGTCTGAGTATATTGACTAGATGACACCCGCTTGGCTTCAGGGCTTGTTGAATACATCGACCGGCCCGCGAGCCGGTGGATGGGGGCGCTGGCTGCCCAGCCGCTGCGCCATCTGCCAAAGCTGGCCCCACCCGCCGCTTTGTGAGGCCTGCATCAGCCGCTTTGCCCAGCCCCAGCACCGCTGCCCCAGCTGCGCCTTGCCCTTGTCCCACCCAATAAGGCGCTGTGGCGCCTGCCTGAAATGCCCACCCCCACTGGACTTGTGCTTGACGGCCACCGCCTACACCTGGCCCTGGGTGGAGCTGATTGCCCGCTACAAGTTTCAGCAGCAAGCTGGCTGGGCGGGCGCTTTGGCCACCCTGATGCTCAGCACCCCCTTGGCCGAAGACACTCTGGACGAGGCCGACTGGGTGCTGCCGATCCCGCTGTCGGCACAGCGCCTGGCCGAGCGCGGCTACAACCAGTCGTGGCTGCTGGCACGCCAACTCAGCCCCCACAAAGCCGACGCCCGTTTGCTGCTGCGCACCCGTGACACACCGTCGCAGCGCACCCTGCCTCGGGCTGAGCGGTTGGCCAATTTGGTGGGGGCTTTTGCGGTGGAGCCAATGCGGGCGGCGCAGCTGCGCGGCAAAAAAGTGGTGCTGATCGATGACGTCATGACCAGTGGCGCCTCTTTGCACACAGCGGCCCGGGTCTTGCGCGATGCGGGCGCAGCGCAGGTCAGCGCCTTGGTGCTGGCCCGAACCGAAGCGGGAGGCGAAGCCTGAAGGCCAAGGCACAATACCGGCCATGTTCCATATCGTCTTGGTTGAGCCCGAAATCCCGCCCAATACCGGCAACGTCATCCGCTTGGCGGCCAACACGGGCTGCACACTGCACCTGGTCGAGCCTCTGGGTTTTTCGATGGACGACAAACACATGCGCCGCGCGGGTCTTGATTACCACGAATACGCCGATTTACGCCGCCATGCGGACTGGGCCAGCTTTTTAGCCCAAGAAAAACCCCAGCCCGAGCGCATGTATGCCCTGACCACACGCGGCAGCCGCCCCGCCCACGGCGTGGCTTTTGCGCCGGGCGACTGGTTGGTGTTTGGCTCGGAAACACGGGGCTTGTCGCCCGAGCTGCGCGAACAGTTCGCACCGGCCCAGCGCATCAAGTTGCCCATGCGCGAAGGCCAGCGCAGCCTGAACCTGTCGAATGCGGTGGCGGTCACCGTGTTCGAGGCCTGGCGGCAAAACGGCTTTGCCGGGGCCAGCCAGGCGCCTGGCCTGCCCGCTCAGGCGTAAATGCGCACCAGCGACTCGGCGGCGCACACTGGTTTGTCGCTGCCCTCGCGCTCCACCGTCACATTCCACTGGAACTGCATGCCGTTGCCATCAATGGGCGTGGCCGAATGCAAATGCAGGTGCGCCCGCAAACGGCTGCCCACCGGCACCGGGGCCATGAAGCGCACCTTGTTCAAGCCGTAATTGACGCCCATGCGGGCCGATGTGACCACAATCGTTTTGTCAAAGAACTGCGACAGCAAGGACAGGGTCAAAAAGCCGTGAGCAATCGGTGCACCAAAGGGGCCTTGTTGGGCCCTCTCCACGTCGACGTGGATCCACTGGTGGTCACCCGTGGCCTCGGCAAACTGATTCACCTGTTGCTGGGTGATGGTGACCCAATCGGTGGCGGTCACGTCTTGGCCGACACAAGCGGCCAAATCGGCCAAGTTTTCAAATGTTTTCATGCACATGACTTTATTCACTCGAGCGTGTTCAAGGTGTCGATGTCGTGACACAAGCCGAGATTGGGCTCATGCGGGAGGTGGCGACTCGCTGGCACTCATCTTCCGAACCTCTTCACGCAAACGGGCCAATTCGGTGCGGTAGTGTTCGGCATCGCCGTAATCGGCAAAGCCGTGGTAGTGTGCGTGCGCCTGCACCATGCGCCGGGCATGCTTGATCGGGCACCAGTATTTTTCGGTCACCGCCACCACCTCACGGCCATAGGCCATCAGGCCGTTGCCATAAGAGCAATACGCGCAGTTGATTTTTTCCAGCCAATTCAAATAAGCCAGATGCGTGCGGTCGTACACAAAAAAATCCGAGCGCTTGACACGGGGGATGCCACACAAGGGAAAACACACCCATTGGTAGAGCGTGATGAAGGCATCGAGCAGCAGCATGGGCACCAGCACTGGGTAGATGAAGGGCACACACAGCACATGTCGCCAATCGGCGGTGAGCACATAACCGAGCAAACCCGCCTTGAAACGCTTTTGCTGCGCCAACACCTCTTTTTCGAAGCGCACCTTGTGCGCTTCGAAATCCGCCTGCCACTGCTGGCGGCGGGTTTTGGCCTCTTGCTCAATGGCTGCTTCCAGTTGCTGGATACGGACCAGAAATTCCTGAATTCGGGGGTTCATGGGGTCTCCTTGGACGGCAAATGGCATCAGCACACGACCGGTGCGTCCCCACAAGAATGGGTTGCTGTGCTTCAGAGATGGGGCACTGCTGCGAGACCACCTTAACACCATGCCCATCGGCTCACAATCCATCATGGAGATTTGACCGCTTGAACACCCCGAATGGGCGTTTGGGCGATGAACTGAACGGACAGGTGCACAGAGCCACTAAAATCTGACCCTGTCCCAAATAGAGTGCCTCTGTTGTACCCTTCATCCAACCCTTCTCAACCACAGCACATTGCCATCATCATGGACGGCAATCGCCGTTGGGCCAAAAAACGCTTCATGCCAGCCGCTTTAGGCCATGCAGCGGGCGCACAACGGGTGCGCGACATCGTCAAAACCTGCGGTGAAATCGGTATTCCTCAACTCAGCCTGTTTGCTTTCAGCACCGAGAACTGGAAACGCCCCGAAGAAGAGGTCAGCAGCCTCATGGGCTTGTTCACGACCTACCTGAAAAAAGAAATCCGCAACATGAACACCAACGGGGTTCGGTTGAAGGTGCTCGGTGACACGGGGCGATTTTCTCCGTCACTGCAAGCGCTGATTGCTGACGCCCAGGCCGAAACAGAGAACAACACGGTCATCACTTTGAACATTTGCGCCAACTACGGTGGGCGCTGGGACATGCTCCAGGCCACCAAAGCCTGGCAAAAAGCACATCCCGACACACCGCTGGACAGCCTGACCGAAGAAGCGTTGGGCCCTTACCTCAGCACGGCCGACGCACCCGAAGTCGATTTGTTGATCCGCACGGGCGGAGAGTCACGGGTGAGCAACTTCCTGCTTTGGCAAGCGGCTTATGCCGAACTGTTTTTCTGCGACGAACTATGGCCGGACTTCACCCCCGAAACCCTGAAACAGGCACTGGCCTGGTTTGCCACGCGCGACCGGCGCTTTGGCTCCTCTGCCCCTTTGTGAAGCAGCGGCCAGTCCAGCTTCAGGCGCTGGCTTCGACCTGATGGTGGTCCACCTGCACCACCGTGGGCCGTCCCAATATCTCGAGCAACACCGCCACCCGTTTGCTGGACACGTTTTGCACCAACCCCTCGATGGCGCCCAAGGCGGTGTGCTTTAGACGCACTTTTTGCCCCACCTTGAGCTGGTTGAGCTCCTCGATCGTGGCCTGATCGCGCAATTGCTCCATCTGGCGGATACGCTGCACCACATCGTCGTGCAACAAGGCCGGCTCAAAACCAAATCGAACAAGGTTGCTCACCCCTTTGGTGCTGCGCACGGCTGAAATGCTTTGCTCAGTGCGGCGGGGTCGAAACAGGATGTAGCGCGGGAACATGGGCTCAAACAGCGCCACCGGGCCTTGTTCGGTTTTTTTGAACTTTTTAAACAAGGGCAAATAGGCCTCAAAGCCTTGCTGCTCCAAATTGAACAGCGCAACAGATTCTTGTTTGGGCTTGGTGTAAGCCAGATACCAGCGGCTCAGACCAGTTTGGTCAATTTCTACGATCTCAGAATTCAAGAGTACACCCATTTCCTGTCGGTCAAGCCCATTAGATGATTATTTTAAGGATAATTGACCGATCTCAAGACCCTTGTTTGAAAAAACAAACCCCGCCGAAGCGGGGTTTGTTCTCAAGACCCAAAATCGTTAAAAAGGCGGATTCAAGTACGAACTGCAACACGGTTTAACGAGGCGTGAAACACCTCGTGGGGTGTCTTGAATCCCAGCCGCTTTCTGGGCCGGTGATTCAATCTGTTTTCGATCATAGTCAACTCCTCATCGGTGACAGTTTCCATGCGCCGTTTCTTGGGAATGTATTGGCGCAGCAAACCATTGAAGTTCTCGTTGCTGCCGCGCTGCCAGCTGCAATACGGATCGGCAAAGTAAGTCTGGATGCCAAGGGCCTGATCGATGGCCTGGTGATCGGCAAACTCCTTGCCGTTGTCTACCGTCAAGGTCTTCACCCGTGAGCTCAGGGGCTTGAGCATGCCTTCAATAGCCCGGCCCACCAAATCAGCAGACTTGTTGGGCACTTTGGCCAGCACAGCAAAGCCACTCTTGCGTTCTACCAGTGTCACGATGGCTTGTTTGTGAGCCGCGCCAATAACGGTATCACCTTCCCAGTGGCCCACTTGCTTGCGATCTTCAATGTGGCTTGGTCTCTCGCTGATCGGGCGGCGGTTCGGGATCTGACCACGTCTATCACGCCCGCACAGGTGGCGTTTGCGCCGAGGCTTTTGGCTACGCAGGTGCGTGTGTAAATCACCACCGGCAGCCTTGTTCGCATAGACATACAAATAGACGCTCTCATGGCTGACCGCCACCTTGCCTGCAATCTGCTCGGGGCTCCATTGAATGCCAAGGTAGAAATCCACATCGGACCAGACTTTGGAATCTAAACGGCGGGCATTACGGCTTCGCTGTGCCCGCTCAGAAGCCTTGGCGCAGGCTTGTTCGGCGCGATAGCCACGCTGACCGCGGCCACGGCTGAGTTCGCGGCTGATGGTGCTGCGGCTCCTGCCCAATGAACGGGCGATCTCGCTGATGGTCTGTTTGGCTTTCAAGAGGCTGTGAATTTGGTATCGTTCTTCTCGGCTGAGGTGCTTGTACATCTGGCAACTTGGACTTGGCGGTTTGAGTGGCCATGATGCCTTGACATCCTCAGCCACCCATCACCGGGTTTATCTTTGTTGCACCTCGTACTTGAATCCGCCAAATAAAAAATCAAACTTTTCTATTCAAGTGGGATTCATCACGATCTCGGGTCAAATGGTTCAGGCAATCACGAAAGGCGCGCGGTCCTGACCTTCGATCCATTTGGGCGCTTTGCCACGGCCGGTCCATGTTTGGCCCGTGGCTGGATCGCGGTATTTGGCCGCCACTTTGCTCACGGACTTGGGGGCCGAAGTTTTGGCACCGCGGCCAGGAAAAACGTCTTGAGCGGTCAAGCCATATTCGGCCACCAACTCGCGCACCTTGGCCACCGCACTGGCAATTTCATTTTGACGGGCTTGGGCAATTTCTTGCTCCAAGGCTTCGCGCTTTTGCAATAACTCTTTGTAAGACATTGACATATTAAACCCCTTAAAATAATGAAGACACACGAATATACATCAAAGCTGCTTATTTTTTCGAGCCGGCGACCTATTATTTGAGTTTAATCGCGAGAATAACCATCGGCATTCATGCTGCAAGGCTATTTTTTACAGGCATTCCGTGTCGGATCTCTGATGCCCCTCATAATCGCAGATGAATGTGAACCAGAATATCGAATACTTGGATTCTATTTTTGTACGCAGGGCAAATGAAGGCAATCTATGGCGGTTTACTGGGTCGGTGACATTCAAGGTTGTGACGCGGCCTTGGCGCATTTAATGGACGAGGTGGCTTTTTCGCCCAGCCGAGATCATTTGATCGTCTTGGGCGACCTGGTCAACCGAGGCCCGGACTCTGCAGGCGTGCTGCGCCGCTTGATGGCGCTGCAAGGCAGTGTGCAGTGCCTCTTGGGCAACCACGATTTGCATGCCTTGGCCGTGTTGTGGGGCTTCAGCCCCACCAAGCGGATGGACACACTCGACGACCTGATGCAAGCGCCCGACCGCGCAGCCCTGATCAACTGGCTGCGGCAGCAGCATCTGGCCCTGTGGTCCCACGGGGTGTTGTCGGTCCATGCGGGGGTCTTGCCCAGCTGGACCCTTGAGCAGACCTTGGACTTGGCCAACGAAGTGCAAACCGTTTTGCGTGGACCGGACCTGCCTCATTTTTTGGCCCACATGTATGGCAACGAGCCTGCCGCCTGGCACGATGACTTGACGGGGCTGAACCGTTGGCGGGTGGTGGTCAACGCTTTGACAAGGCTGCGCTTTTGCTCGGCCGATGGCACCATGGAATTCGCCACCAAAGACAGCGCCGCACAAGCGCCGCAAGGCTTCATGCCCTGGTTCGATGTGCCGGGGCGGCGCACGGCCGACATCACGGTGGCCTTTGGCCATTGGTCCACACTGGGCTGGCTGGGGCGCCCCGATGTTTGGTCTTTGGACACCGGTTGTGTCTGGGGCGGCTGTCTGAGCGCCATGCGTCTGGGAGACGACGGGCAGCACACGCGTGTTCAGGTGGCCTGCACTCAGGCGCAGTTGCCGGGCTGAAGGCAGGGACTCAGCCGCCCGGCTTGAGCAAAACCACCAAGGCCCCCGCCCCACCTTCTGCGGGCTTGGCCTGCACAAAAGCCATCACCTGGTCTTTTTGCACCAACCAACTGTGCACCTTGGACTTGAGCACCGGGGTTTTGCCTGGCGAGCCCAAACCTTTGCCATGCACCACACGCAAGCAACGCACGCCTTGTCGGTGCGCCAGGCGGATGAACTCGGCCAAGGCCACACGGGCTTCGTCGCTGCGCAGGCCATGCAAATCGATCTCGCGCTGGATCGACCAATCGCCTTTGCGCAATTTATGGATCACGTCGCGCCCAATGCCCGGGCGGCGAAAACTCAGCGCGTCGTCGGTGTCGAGCAAAGTGCTGGCGTCGAATTCGTCGCTCAGGCAATCGCGCAGCACGGCTTCGTTGTCCTTATGGCGTTGGTGCGCAATCGGGGCGGGGCTGGGTCCGTCCAGATTGACCTGGTCGTGCACAGGCAAGCGCTGCACGGCCCCCACGGCACGCACAAACAAGTTGCTTTCGGCCTCGCGCTGACGCGCGGCCAGCGCCTGGGCAGCCGCCTGCGCCTGGGCCAGCGCGTGGGCCTCGGCCAGCTTCTGGCGCACTTTCTTCAGGTCTTGCAGCGCATTGATTTTCACAGGAGGAGCTCCGGGCTGGGCATGGGGGGCGTTTTCAGTGCACAAGAAAGATCGCAGGCGCGTCACACGCCCCGGTTGCGCATCCAGTCGGCGGTCTTGAAAAAACTGGCGTTCAGGCGCTCGCGCAGCACCGGGTCCACCCCCAATTCGGTCATGGCCTGGTCCATGCAGGCCAGCCACTGGTCTCGCTCCAACACCCCAATCGAAAATGGCATGTGGCGCATGCGCAAACGCGGGTGGCCAAAACGCTCGGTGTAATGCTCGGGCCCACCCAACCAACCGCACAAAAACCAGAACAGCTTGTCACGGGCACCGTCCAGGCTGCTGCCGTGTGCGTCTCGCAAAGCCTTGTAGCCTGGCTCCATGTCCATCAGGTCATAAAAACGGTCGGCCAGGGCACGCACCACCGCTTCGCCGCCGATCCAGGCAAAGGGCGTTTCAAATGGGGGCTTTTCTTCGATGTTCATAGCAATCCATTGTGACGTGTTGCAAAGGGCCTTGGCTGGGCATGGGTCCAGCCGGTCAAAGTCGATGCCTCATGCGGTCCAGGTTCTTGGGTCATCCCGGGCGAAGACCCGGGATCCAGTTTGATCCGATGCCCTTTGCGAATACCCACTGCGTGCTCTAGATCCCGGCTCAAGGCCGGGATGACGAAGCACAAGGCTGGGGTGACAAAGCACAGGCCGGGGTGACAAAGTCCAAGATCACTGCGCCGCTTGGCGCAAAGTCTGCACCACCGGCTGTCTCAGCACCCCGGCCAGGCTCAGGCTGCCCGCCCCCCATGCCAGCAAGGCACCAGCGAGTCCTCCGGCCAAGGGCGCCCACAAAGGGGGTTGCCAGGCAAATTCAAACGCATAGCGGGCCAATGCCCAGCCCACCACCAGCGCCATGGCGCTTGCCATGAAGCCGGCCAGCCAGCCGATGCCGAGCAACTCGGTGCGTTGTACCTGTACCAGCAAGCTGCGGCCTGCACCCAGCGCCCGCATGATGGCGTATTCGCGCTCACGCGCCTGACGGCTTGCGCCCACGGCGGCCAGCAACACCATCAGGCCCGCAGCCAGGGTGAAGGCGAACAGGAATTCCACCGCCCGGATCACCTGGTCCATGACCCGCTGCACCTGCGCCAGTGTGCTGCGCATGTCCACGCTGGTGATGTTGGGAAAAGCATTGACCATGGCGTTTTCAAAACCCGGAGCCCCCTCGGGCGAGCGGAATGCGGCCATGTAGGTCATGGGCAAATCGGGCATTTGCGAGACCGGGAACAGCATGAAAAAGTTGGCCCGCATCGAAGCCCAGTCCACCTTGCGCAAGGACGTGACCCGCGCCTCGTGGGGCTGACCCGCGATGTCAAAGCCCAACCGGTCCCCGAGCTTCAAACCCAGCGCTTCGGCGATGCCCTCCTCCACACTCACGCCATCGGCCTCCTCGGCCATCCAGCGCCCGGCCACCAAGGGGTTGTGGCCCGGCAAGACCGCGCTGTGCGAGAGGTTGATTTCACGGTCGAGCAGGCGTTTGCCGCGATCGGCGATCAGGTCATCGGGGCCGATGACCCGGCCATTGATGGCCACCAAGCGGCCCCGAATCATGGGAAACCAGTCGGGCGACTGCACGCCTGCGGTTTTCAGGTGGGCTAAGAAGTCTTGGGCCTGCTCGGGCTGCACGTTGATGACAAAACGGTCTGGCGCGTTCACGGGGGTCGCCTGCCGCCAGCTCGCGATCAGGTCGGTGCGCAGCAGCACGAGCAATGCCAGCGCCAGCAAACCCACCGACAAGGCACTGACCTGCACCACCGCAAACACAGGCCGCGCCGCCACCTGGCGCGTGGCCAGGCGCAGCCAGCGCGGAGCGGACTCATCGGGCACCACCAGGCGCAGCAACAACAAGGCCACAGCCGCCAAAGCGGCAAACACCAAAAGCGCCACGGCAAAACCGCCCACCGTGATCAGGCCCAGGGTGAGGTTGCGGCTGACCATGAGCAAGGTGACCGCAAAGCCGAGCAAACCCATCACCAGCACCAGGCCCGAGCGCACCTGTACGCTGCCCAGGTCGCGGCGGATCACGCGCAGCGGTGGCACTTTGGCCAACTGCAACACGGGCGGCAGGCCAAAGGCCACCAGCAGCGTCAGACCCATGGCCAGGCCCATCAGCGCGGGCTTGGGTGTGGCCGCGGGCAAATTGGCATCCACCAGACCGGCCAGCAATTGCACAAAACCCAGGTGCACCCCATAACCGGCCAGCACCCCCAGCACACTGGCCACCAGGCCTGCGCCCAAAAACTCCAGGCCATAACTCAATGTCAGTGTGCGCTGGCTTTGCCCCAAAACCCGAAGCAAAGCACAGGCATCCAACTGCCTCTCGGCAAAACTGCGCGCCGCCAAAGCCACGGCCACGGCGCAAAGCAAGGCGGCCAGCAAGGCCACCAGGTTCAAGAACTGCGAAGCCCGGTCCAGGGTTTGCCGCATCTCGGGGCGGCCACTGTCCAGCGACTCGACCTTCACGCCGCGCACATCGGCCTTGTCGGCCTCGGCCTGCGCCCAAGGCAAAAATTGCCCCACAGCCGCATCGCTGCCGGCCACCGCCATGCGCCAGCTCACGCGGCTGGCCGGCTGGACCAGGCCCGTCGAGGCCAAATCGGCCATGTTCATCATCACGCGCGGTGCAAACCCCATAAAACCCGCTCCCCGGTCGGGCTCGCGGGTGATGGTGGCGCCAATGCGCAAACTGCGCTCGCCCAAGCCCAGCATCTGGCCCACCTGAACATTCAGCGCTTCGAGCAAGGCCGCATCGACCCAGACCTCGCCCAGAGGCGGAATGCTGGCCGCGCTTTGGCCTGAAATCTCCAGGCGACCACGCAAGGGGTAACCGGGCTCGACCGCTTTGAGCGCCACAAGGCGCGTGGCGGGAGGTATGGGTGTGCCGATGCCCGAAGCCGAGGCCGCCGCGTTGGAAGCCAATTCGGCACCTGCAGGTGCCGTGGCCCGCGCCATGGTCGGGAAACTCACATTGGTGTTGCTCTGCAATCCGGCCTCTCGGGCCTTTTGCGCAAAAGCATCGGGGGTGCGTTGGTCACTCACCACCACCGCGTCGCCCCCCAGCAGCTGACGCGCATCGCGCCACAGGCCCGACTGCATGCGATCGGCCAGAAAACCCACCGCCGTCAAGGCCGCCACGGCCAGGGCCACCGAGACCATCAACAGGCGCAATTCACCCGCCCGCAGGTCACGCCACAATTGGCGAGCACCCAGCTTCAAACCATGCATCCAAGACTGATTGTTCATCCCCTGACCATAACCCAGGGTCGAAGGTCTGACAGGGCTGGGGGCTTGGAAAGCCGGTAACAGGCTCCGAAAACCAAAAAGCCCACAGTCGTGAAACTGCGGGCTTTGGATTTGGTGGTGATAGGTGGATTTGAACCACCGACATCAGCATTATGAATGCTGCGCTCTAACCAACTGAGCTATATCACCTGAAACTGTTTGACGTCGCCATCAAGCCCGAAATTATACACAAAATTCCGCAGCAAACCGCTCAGTTGGCGTAACAATGTGCGGATGACACAGCCCAGCACTGACTCTTCCTTGCACCAGCACCCCATCGACACCACCAAGGCCCAGCAAGCCGCCCAAGTGGTCTGGGCGCATTGGCAATCAGGCCAGGTGCTGGCCGCCTTGCCTGATACTTGCCGCCCCTTGAGCGCCTTGCAAGGCTACGCCGCCCAAGCCCAACTGCCACTGGTGTCCGGCCGCCAAGTGGTCGGTTGGAAAATTGCCGCCACCAGCGCCAACGGGCAAGCCCATATCAACGTGAGCGGGCCGCTGGCCGGTCGCTTGTTGTCGGGGCAGGTGTTGGGCAACGGTGCCACCGTGCCGTCAGCCGGCAACCGCATGCGCGTGGCCGAGCCTGAATTTGCATTTGCCATGGCGCAAGACCTGCCACCACAAGCCGAGCCCTATACCCAGCAACAAGTCATGAACGCGGTGGCCAGTTTGCACCCGGCCCTCGAAGTGCCAGACTCGCGCATGGAACCCTTCACCGCAGCAGGCGAGGCGCAACTGCTGGCCGACAACGCCTGTGCGCGGCACTTTGTCCTGGGCCCGGCCGCGCCCGATGTCTGGCGCGATCTGGACTTGAGCACCTACCCGGTCCACGCCCAAGTCGAACACCACAACACCCTTCAATACACCCGCGACGGCACTGGCGGCAACGTGCTGGGCGACCCGCGCATCGCCCTGACCTGGCTGGCCAACCAGCTGTCTGCCTTGGGCATCACCCTGCAAAAGGGCCATGTGGTGACCACCGGCACCTGCATGGTGCCGCTGGAGCTGCAAGCGGGCGACAACGTCAGCGCCGATTACGGCCCGCTGGGCCGTGTCCACATGATTTTTTCGGAGACTTGAAACATGACAAAACCCCGTTTGGCACTGATTGGCACGGGCGGCACCATCGCAGGCGCGGCCAGCGCCGCCTCGGTCAGCACCGATTACAAACCCGCCAGCCTGAGCTTGGCCGCCGTGGTCGACACCGTGCCCGAGCTGCGCCAGCGCTACAACATCGACGTCTCGCAGCCCATGCAACTGGCCAGCTATGACGTGCGCCCCGACCACTGGCTGGATCTGCATGCCGCTGTGATGCACGCCGTGCACAACCCAGATGTGGTGGGCATCGTGGTCACGCACGGCACCGACACACTGGAAGAAACCGCGACCTTTTTGCACCTGAGCGTGGACAACGACAAACCCATCGTAGTGGTGGGGGCCATGCGCCCGGCCACGGCGTATTCGGCGGATGGGCCCGCCAACTTGCTGGACGCCTGCAGCGTAGCCGCCTGCCCTACGGCTCATGGGCGCGGCACGTTGGTGGTCATGAACGGCCGCATCCATTCGGGCCTGTGGGTGGGCAAACGCCATGTGAGCAGTGTGGAAGCTTTCGACAGCCCACTGGCCGGTGCGGTGGGCGAGGTGGCCGATCAGGCGGTGCAGTGGTTCCGCGCCGCAGGGCGTGCGCCCACGGTGGCTTGGCAAACCCCCAGCACTTGGAAAACACCTGCTACGTGGCCCCGGGTGGACATAGCGGTGGCTTATGCAGGCGTGGACGAGACCGCCATGCGTGCTTTTGTGGCCGCCGGAGCACAAGGGATCGTGCATGCCGGTTTGGGCAATGCCAACACGCCCACGGCTTACCGCGCGTTCATTCAATCACTGCCCGACCAAGGCGTGCTGGTGGCCCGCTGCGCCCGCTTCATCACCGGCAGCGTGACCCGCGCCAGCGTGTACGCCGATGCCGAGCACGGCATCTTGACTGCAGGGCCTTTGCCTCCCCACAAGGTGCGCATCATCCTGCTGCTGGGCCTGGCGCACGGCATGAACGGGCCCGCGATTCAGGACTGGATCGACCGGATCTTGTTGGCGGCCTAGAACCGGTGTTCAGCGCGGCCGCTGGCTCCAGTAGAGCACCGTGCCGCTGATGCTGGCCATGACCATGAGGCCCACAAACCCGGCGCGGTAGGTGCCAAACAGGCCCGACAAGGCGCCGAACATCGGAGGCCCCACCACCACGCCCAAAAACGTGAACGCCAGCGTGCCGCCTGTGGCCATGCTGGCCATGCCGGAAGGGGCGCGACGGGCCACTTCGGCCAGGTAAACCCCGTTCCAGCCGATGGCCGAGGCCCCAAAGCCCACCAAAATCACAATCACCACCGCTTGGGGGGTGTCGGTGGTCAAAAAGGCCGAAGCCAGCGCCCCTGAAGCCATCATGCTGGCCAGCAGCAGCAACATGAGCCGCGCACCCAGCCACCGGTCGGCCACATAACCCCAGACCACGCGCCCGCCAATGCCCCCCAACTGCGTGACCGACAAAGCCAGACCTGCCGCCACCAGACCGTAAGACAAATCGTCGTGCAAAAAGGTGACCAGGTAAGTGGTGAGCGACAACTGCACCATGGAAAACATGAACGAGCAGGACGCCATGATGAGCAAGGCCCGATGCGCCAACACCAGGCGAATGGGCTCGATCAAACTGCCCCAGCGGATGGCGCTGTCACTTTGGCGGTCGCTGTCGAGTTCCGCCCTCAGGCTTTGCGACACCCAGGCGCACAGCACGCACACCACAGCCACCACCACCAAGCTCAGTTGCCAATTGCCCAGCAGCGCCAAAGGCGGCACCACTGCACCCGCCAACATGCTGCCCAGAGGCACACCGGTTTGCTTGATGGAAAACACCAGCGACATCTGGTGCTTGGGGGTGGTGCGGGCCAGCAGGTGCGAGCTGGCCGGGGTGATCGGGCCATAACCGAGCCCAATCAACACAGCGCCCAACACCATGGACGGCAGCCATGGTACGGCGCACAAGAGCAAACCCAAGGCGCACAAGACCAGCCCCCACTGGCTCACGCGGATGGCACCCATGCGGGCCACCGTGGCGCCACCCATCAAGGTGGCCACCATGGCACCCGCGTAGGTCACCGACACATACAGGCCCACCAAGGCGGGCGAGACCTGCAAAGTCTGCGCCACCACCGGAGCCACCACGGGCAGGCTCAGCAAAGCCATGGCCACCATGGCCTGGATCACCAGGGTCAGCAGCAAAGGCCACCAGTTTTTCATCGGATCATCTCCCGTACAGGCGAGAGGGACCCCATGAGGCCCCGGCAAGCATGGGCAGCATCAATTGGCTTTGACGCCCGCCTTGACCAACAAGCTGCCCAAGGTGTCGATCTCGTTTTTCAGGTGGGCCCGCAAGGCTTCAGGCCGGGCCTGGTCGACGCTCACCGCCGCAATGCCCATGGCCTCCAGGCGCTGGCGCACCTCGGGGTCGGCCACCGACTTTTGCAAAGCCGATGTCAGCTGATCGAGCACGGGCTTGGGTGTGCCCTTGGGGGCATACAGACCAAAAGAGATGTTGATGTCAAAACCCTCCACACCGGCATCGGTGATGGCGGGCACTTCAGGCAACTGGGGCAAACGGGCTTTGCCCGCAGAGGCATAAGCCTTGATCTTGCCGCCCTTGACCGAAGGCACCGTGCCCGAGGTCTGGTCACACAAAATGTCCACCTGGCCGCCCATCAGGTCGGTCAAGGCCGGGCCTGTGCCCTTGTAGGGAATCTCGTTGAGTTTGACGTTCAGCGCGTTCATCATCATCAAACCACACAGGTGCGAGGCCGAACCCACCCCTGCATGGGCCAAGCTGACTTTGGGGCCGTTGGCTTTCACGTAGGCCACAAATTCGTTCAGGTTTTTGGCCGGAAATTCATTGCGTGCCACGATCACCATGGGGCCACTGGTGGCCCGTCCGATCGGCTCAAAATCGTCCACCGGGTGGTATGGCAGGCTTTTGTACATCGCCACATTGGTCGCGTGGCTGACGTGGATCATCAGCAAGGTGTAGCCATCGGCTTTGGCGCGGGCCACTTTGGCCGTGCCAATCGAGCCTGAGGCCCCTGCCGTGTTGTCCACCACGATCTGTTGGCCCAGATGCTTTTGCATGGCCCCGGCAAACAAGCGCGTGATGGTGTCACCCGGGCCGCCTGCGGCGTAAGGCATGACCATGGTGATGGCACGGTTGGGAAAGTCTTGCGCAGAGGCCTGGAATGCGGTGGCGGCCAGCAACAGGGCCAAGCCTGTGCGGATGAAACGAATGGGCATGGAAGTCTCCTTATTGATCAGCGCAGCAGTGTGATGGATCAGGCCAACAAGCGCTGGCGAATCTCCAGAGGGCTCAGCACCTGAAGGGGTTCAGCACCACCACCGGGAATACCCACTTGTGTGGCGTTGAGCAGCATGGACACCATGACATAGGTGCCCGACAAAACCGTGAGGTCTACCACTGCTTGTTCTCCCATGCTGGCCACCGCTTCTTGCCACAAGCCATCGGGCACGCGGTGGTTGAGTGAGAGCTGAATGCAAAAGTCATACACCAAGCGTTCGTCCTCTTGCATGCTGCTAGGGCGCTGGCATTGCTGCAAATCGCGCATGACCGCATCCGAAAAACCCGCCTTGCGGGCAATGGTCTCGTGTGCCCACCACTCGTATTGCGCATTCGAAATACGCGCCTGAATCAGGATGGCGAATTCGTTCAGGCGTTTGTTGACCGAGGTCTTGAAACGCAGGTAGTCCAGAAAATCAAAGGCACGCCGGGCCATGTCGGGGCTGCGCAGCAAGGCGTTGTAAGGGCCGCCAAGCGCCGCGCTGGACACCTTCAGGATGTCGTCGGCCAAAGGCCGCACCTCGGGGGCTAATTCGTCATAGCGGATCTGGGCCAATCGTTCGGTCATGAAGCATTCCTGCAAAAAAAGGGGGCAACACCAAAGCTCGGGCACAAGCCCCTATTCAGCAAACCCGAACAGCCAACTTGCCCCAAGCGACGGGCGAACGTAACAACAAAGCGCAGCCCTCTGAGTCACACACATGACTGAGTGCCTGACCGAAGAGCGCGGGGTCTGGGCGACACTGTTGTCTGTTGGCACCTAGGGCCTTGACCACTTGGCCTGTCACCCCACACCTTCACCGCTATTGGATGGAACACTCACATGCTCAAATTTTTCTTCAACGCCGCCCCCAACCCCATGAAAATCGCCTTGCTGCTTGAAGAGCTGGAGCTGCCTTTTGAGGCCGTGCCGGTCGACACGCGCAAAGGCGAGCAATTTGCACCCGCCTTTCTGGCCGTCAACCCCAACGCCAAAGTGCCCGCCATCACCGATGGCGACGTGACGGTTTTCGACAGCAACGCCATCTTGCTGTACCTGGCCGACCGTGAACAAAAATTCATGCCCAGCATCGCACAGGGCAAGGAGCGGGGCGCGGCGCTGTCCTGGCTGCTCTTCATCGCCAGCGGCATTGGGCCGTTTTCTGGCCAGTCGGTGCACTTTCGCCACGCAGCGCCCGAGCCCAAAGAGTACGCCCTGAACCGCTACGACTTTGAAGCCCATCGCCACTGGACCGTGCTCGAAAAACACCTGGCACACAACACCTACATGTTGGGCGAGCACTACAGCATCGTTGACATGGCACTGTGGGGTTGGGCCCGCATGCTCCCTTATGTGCTGGGCACAGGTGAGGCCACCTGGACACAATACCCCCACATCAAACGCGTGCTGGATCAGGTCAACGCCCGCCCAGCGGCCCAACGTGCCGAAGCCTTCAAGGCGAAATACACCTTCAAGGCTGAGATGGACGCAGATGCCAAGAAGTTCATGTTCCCGCAAAACGAACGCTTGAACAAAGCCTGAGGTAGTCCTTGAACCTCACGGGCGGCTGGCACTGGCACTGGCGAGCCTGGCGTTCACAAGAACGCTGGGCACCCGCTGCTGCACAGATTTCGGATTGGTTGCTGGCACAAACCATGCCGCGCCGACAACTGGTGTTGATCGGCGCCAGTGCAGGCTGGATGCTGCCCACCGATTGGCTGACCCAATTTGAGGAGGTGCATGCCTGGGACATTGACCCTTTGGCTGCGCCTTTGTTTCGCTGGCGACATGGCGCAGGTTTCAAACGTGAAGGCACGCGCTTGAACCTTCACACAGGCGATGGCTTGGCGCCACTGAGTGAATTGATACAAACCATGCCCAAGGCCTTCTTCTGGTTTGACAACGTCTTGGGGCAATTGCGTTTCACTGACCCATCGACGGATGCGGTGGTTCAGCGTTTAACAAACTTGCAACGTCAGCTCAAGCGCGTTGCATGGGGCAGCGTTCATGACCGGATGTCAGGCCCCCACACCCCCGGCACGAGCTTTCCGATGGCCCATCGCAGTGGCGCCGGATTGGCCATGGAAACCCCAGAAGGACAAGCTTGGCTGAGAAAAATGGGTGCGATCAGTCCTTGGCTAGACCACTTGACCGAGGGCGTTTTACCCCAAGGCACCCCCGTGCAATACACCGCGTGGGCATTCAAAGCAGGGTATGCGCATTGGCTCGAAATGGGTTGGACTGAGCCGTCTTAATTTCGCAAATCCAGGGCCCAATACTGCCCCACCAGATCGTGTCCAAACGAATGGTGTTTCTCCTCAGACAACAAGACAAAACCCGCAGTTTGGTAGATGTGCCGGGCTGCGTGCAGGATGTCGTTGGTCCACAAAGTCAGTTGTTGGTAGCCCCGCGCTTTGGCAAACGCGATGCATTCTTGCGTCAGGCGTCGGCCCAGACCCGTGCCGCGCATCTCGGGCTCCACGTAAAGCAAGCGCAGCTTGGCTTGTGTGTCCGAGACCTTGACCACAAACACCGAACCCACCACCCGGCCTTCGCACTCGGCAATCCAGGCATTTTCTTTTTCAGGGTCCAGATTCTTGACATACTGCGCGGCGATCTCGGCCACCAAAGCCTCGAACGTGCCGTCCCAGCCGTATTCCTGCGCGTACAACAGGCCTTGCCGATGCGCCACCCAACCAATATCGCCCACCTTGAGGCCGCGTAAAGCGATGTTGGGCTTCATGTCTTTTGACCGGCCTAGTAGCGCTGCCCCAGTGCCAGCAACTCAGGGGTCTCAATGACCGCGTTCAGGCCATCAAAATCCAGCATCTGGTCTTGCCAGGGCCGTGTGGTCTGGTGGGTGTGCAGGCTGGCGTAATAGCCTTGCAGCGTGTACAGCACAGCCCGCGCGGTGCCGCCTGGAAAGATCACGATCTTGAAACCGCGATGGCCCAACTCGGCCGCGCTTTGCACCGGCGTTTTGCCGCCTTCGACCATATTGGCCAAAAGCGGCACGCGCTGGGCAAACTGCACACAGGCGCGGTTCATTTGTTCATCGGACCGGAGCGCCTCGATGAAGATCGCATCCACACCGCATTCCAGATAGCGTTCAGCCCGCTCCAGCGCCGCGTCCAGGCCTTCCACGGCCACCGCGTCGGTGCGGGCCAGGATCAAGGTGTTCTGGTCGTGACGGGCGTCCAACGCCGCACGCAGCTTGCCCTGCATCTCGGCCACCGGCACCACGCCCTTGCCGTCCAGATGCCCGCAGCGCTTGGGGAAAGTCTGGTCTTCGATCTGGATCATCGCGGCCCCGGCCCGCTCGAAGTCGCGCACCGTGCGTTGGGTGTTGAGCGCATTGCCAAAGCCGGTGTCGGCGTCCACGATCACGGGAATGTTCACCCGGTCGGTGATGTGGGCCAGGGTCTGCGCCACTTCGGTGGCGGTGGTCAGGCCGATGTCGGATCGACCCAATCGCGTGTAGGCGATCGATGCGCCCGACAAGTACACGGCTTCAAAACCGGCTTGCTGGGCCACCAACGCGGTGAGCGCGTCGTACACACCGGGGGCGAGCAAGGCCTGGTCTTGTTGCAGGCGCTGGGCCAAAGTGTGTGGCTGACTCATGGCGCCGAATCCTTCAAAAGTTGTTGTGCACTGTGTGCCGCAATGTGCCCACCCGCGATGGCGCTGAGCAAGCCGTTGCCTGACAAATAACCCCAGACCGCTTGCCCCGACACGCCCCGCGCTGCGCCGCCTGCGGCCAGCACATTGGGCAAGGGCGTACCGTCTTGCCGCAGCACTCGGGTTTTTGCGTCGATGTCCAGACCCCCTTGGGTGTGGAACAAAGCGCCCGTGACTTTGATGGCGTGAAACGGCGCTTGCAAGGCGCGTTGGAAGGTGCGGCCCGTGGCCGGGTCGGTGCACGGTTGCACCGCGTTCAAACTGGCTTGCAAAGCGTCTGGCGGGCAGCCGATGAGTTGCGCCAGTGCAGCCACATCGCCCGCGTGCTGCACCGCCCCCGCGCCTTGCGCCGCCACAAAGTCTGGAAAATCTTGCGCAAAATTCAGCAGTGCATCGTCGAATACGTTCCAGGCCACGCCACCGGGCTGTGCCAACACATGCACCGCTGCCTCCGAGTAGCCTTGGGTTTCGTCGTGAAAGCGCTGGCCTTGGGCGTTGATCTGCACGCCACCTTCCATCATCAACGCCCACGAAATCAAAGCCCCTTGTGGCACGGCCCAAGAGCCATGCCCCTGGTACGCGCCCAAGTCGGCCAATCGCGCACCCAGTTGTTGGCCCCAGGCGATAGCGCTGCCGTCGTTGCCCACATGGCCCGCATAGGTGGCCTCGGCCATTTCGGGCAACATCTCTTTCACCATGGCCGTGGCCCCGCCAAAACCATTACAAGCCAAGATCACCGCATCACATCGGATGCGCTCGGTCTGGCCATCGGGCCGCACAAAACCCACACCGTGGATGCGCTGCGCATCGTCGGCCCACAGCTCGGTCACTTGCGCTTGTGTGAGCACCACCACGCCGGCGGCATCGGCCGCCGCTTGCAGGCGGCTCATCAGACCGGCACCGGTTTTTTCGGGCACGGCGTGCATGCGGTGGGCGCTGTGGCCGGGGTACAAAAAGTTGTCCAGTACCTGCCAAGGCAGGCCGTGGTGATTCGCCAGCGCGTCCATGGCGGGGCCGATGTATTGGGCATAGGCCTGCACCAAGTGCGGTGCGGCTTGGCCGTGCGCTTTGGCCTGGATGTCAGCGGCGAACGTCTCCACGCTGTCGGTGATGCCTTGCGCCTTTTGGGCCTGTGTGCAAGGCGCAGGCACAAAGCCCGAAGACAAAGCCGTGGAGCCTGCGGCAAAGGCATCGCGCTCCAGCACGACACACTCCACGCCCAAGCGGTGCAAAGCCAGGGCGGCCGTGAGACCACAAGCACCAGCGCCCACGATCACCACCGGCGTGTGGTCCTCGGCTTGCAAATCAGCAGCCCGGTGAACTTGCGGCAACGGCGCGTTCATGGCTTCAACCCAGTTGTTTCAAAAAGGTGGCGCTGTCCATCACATCGGCCACCGAGCCCATATCGGCCAGCGCGGCCTGGTGCGCGGCTTCACTGAAGGCGGCGCAACCGTCCGACAACACAATGGCGTGGTAGTCGCGCACATGCGCATCACGCACCGTGCTGGCCACGCCGCCGTTGGTGACGATGCCACACACCACCAGCGTGTCGATGTCCGATTTTTTGAGCACCCAGTCGAGCTGCGTGTTAAAGAAGGCCGAATACGCCACCTTGAACACCGAGACATCGACCAGCGGGGCAAGCACATCGACATTGGCCTGACCCCGGCTGCCCGGTGCAAAGTCACCTTGGCGCAAAAACGGGCGGCGCTCTTTCAGGTGCGCCGAGATCATGGGCTCGCCCTGCGCGTTGGGCCACAGCGTGAACAGGCTGGCGGTCACCAAACCGCCATGGGCCTTGATGGCACGCGCCACCGGGGCCATGCGTTCGGGCAGCTTCACCGCTTCAGCGCTCAGGGTGTTGCCCCGGGCATAAGCCCCATCGGGCGCCAGAAAATCATTTTGCAGGTCCACGATGACCATGCCCAATTTCGCGTTTTTCAAGTTCATCCGTTCTGCTCCATTCACTCACGGGTCAAACCCATTTTTCCGACATGCGCCACGGAACACCAGATGTCGGACCTGAAGGTACCGACCTACGGAAGCAGTTCTCCTCGTAGGTCGGTGGCTTCAGCCCTGACATGAGCCTGTGCATCACCACCAACGTCGGACCTGAAGGTGCCGATCTACGGAAATCCAATGCATCGATGTTCGATCAGGCACTGCCATCCATCTCACGGCCATCCCACTTAACCCTCGCTGCGCTCCACCAACAGGTTGCCCAGTTTGTCGACGCGGCCTTCAAAGCCGGGCTCCAACCACACGGTCGTGTCGGGCTGTTCCAAAATCGCGGGGCCTTGCACCACGGTGCCCACGGGCAGGCTCAGGCGCTCGTAGCGCTGCGCGGTCCACCATTGACCCTGGTGGTACACCTGCTGCTCGCCCACCGGGGCGGTGCGGCCCTCGCCTTGCGGGGCCAACACGGCCAAATCAAACTTGGGACGTCGCCCGATGCGGGCATAACGCAGGTTCATCACACGGATCACCGGGCCTTGCAGCACACGGCCAAAGGCGTGTTGGTAGGCCGCTTCAAACGCGGCCAGCAACCCTGCCGCGTTCAAAGCTTCGCGCTTGAGGGGCACTTGCAGGGTATGGGTCTGGCCCATGTAGAGCATGTCAAAGCTGATGACCTCGTCAACGCGCACAAAGTTCACAGCGGCAGAATCCAGGCGCACCTGGCAAGCCGCGGCCAGCGAATCCACGCGTTGCAGCAACTCAGGCCAAGCCACATCGACCAGCGCCACGTTCAGGGTCTGCACCGCGTCGTGGCGCATGTCGGCCATCACGCAGCCCAGCGCCGAAGTGACGCCCGGGTAACGCGGCACGATGCCGGTGGTCACGCCCACCTCGCGCATCATGGCGCAGACATGCAGGCCGCCACCGCCACCAAAGGGCATGTAGGCAAATTGGCGCGGGTCGTGCCCACGCTCAATAGATACCACACGGATCGCGCCAGCCATTCGGGCATTGGCCACCGTCAAGATCGCCTCGGCTGCGGCCAGCGCCGTCAAACCCAAAGGCTCGGCCACATGCTGGGTAATGGCTTGCTCGGACAAGCCCGAGTCGAGCTTTTGCAACAAGCCGCCACCCAAAGGCCGGTCGGCCGCAATGCGGCCCAGCAGCACATTGGCATCGGTCACGGTGGGGCGTGTGTTGCCGCGCCCGTAACAAGCCGGGCCGGGGATGCTACCGGCCGACTCGGGGCCGACTTGCAGCATGCCGCCCGCATCGACCGAGGCGATCGAGCCGCCACCGGCACCGATGGTCTCGATCTGGATCATGGGCGAGCGCACCACCAAACCAAATTCGATGGACGTTTGTGCGGCGAGTGCCGCTTCGCCCCCGGCCACCAGCGACACGTCAAACGACGTGCCGCCGATGTCGCCGGTGATGACGTTCTCAAAGCCCGAAGCGCGGGCGATTTCAGCGCATGCCATCACGCCTGCCGCAGGACCTGACAAGGCGGTGCGCACCGGCACATCACAAGCGGTCTGGCGCGACATGACGCCACCATTGCTTTGCACAATCAACAATTCACCGCCAAAGCCCTGGGCACGCAAGTCGCCATCGAGGCGCTGCAAATAGCTGCCCACCACGGGCTGCAAAGCCGCGTTCAAGGTGGCCGTGGAGCAGCGCTCGAACTCACGGATCTCGGGCAGCACTTCGCTGGCCGCCGTCACATAGCTGTTGGGCCAGATCTCGCGCACGGCCGTCACAGCGGCTTGTTCGTTGCCGGGGTTGGCATAGGCGTGCACAAAGAACACACACACTGCCTCGCAGCCTTCGGCCAGCAGGGCGCGGGCTTGTTCGCGCACCTGGTCCAGATCAACTGGCGTGTGCAACTGGCCATCGGCCAGCACACGTTCGTCCACTTCCAGACGCCAGGTGCGGGGCACCACAGGGGTGTAGCTGCCGCGCAGGCCCCAGGTTTGTGGACGGTCGCGGCGGCGCATCTCCAACACGTCGCGGAACCCGCGTGTGGTGATGATGCCGGTGCGGGCGATCTTGCGCTCCAGCAAAGCGTTGGTGCCCACCGTGGTGCCGTGCACGATGGTGGCGATCTCTTTGGCACCATCGGCCCCGGTGTTGCCGGTGACTTTGGCGATGCCGTTCATGAAGCCCCGGGCTTCTTCACCCCGGGTCGACGGCACCTTGACGATGCGGGCCTGGCCGGTTTTTTCGTCCAGCACAAACAGGTCGGTAAACGTACCGCCCACGTCCACGCCCACCACCCAATGCGGCTGATTCACTGCTGACTCGCTCATGCTTGTTCCTTGGTGTAACCCAGTGCGCTGTCTTTGGCACGGTCTTGCGCCGAGCGCTCAGCGGGCAACCCCCAGCCACCGCCGCCCGGGGTTTGCAGGCGCACGCGGTCGCCTTTTTTGAGGTGAATGCCCAGCATTTTGGAGACCATGGGTGGGGTCTTCCACTCGCCGTTCTGGCAGTACTCGAACACGTTGGGCAAAGCAGGTTGGCCGCCGTGGATGCCTTTGGGGGCCGACTTGCCACGCTCGCCAAAAATAAAGGCCTCGGCGCTGTCTTCGAGCAACTCGATCTCGTAAACTGCACCCAAGCCACCCCGGTGCTGGCCATCGCCCCCCGAGCCGGGGCGCAAGGCCCACTGCATGAAGCGCACCGGATAGGCCGCTTCCAGAATTTCCATGGGTGGGATGGTGGCGGTCGAAATCGGCGCGTTGCCGTGCGACAGGCCATCGCCATCGGAATGGCCGCCATGCCCACCGCCAAAAAAGCTGAACATTACCCAGCGCTGACCTTTGCGCTTGTCGTCGGTGCGGTGACCGGCAATCGACAAGGCGTTGATGGTGCCGTAGGCATGGGCCACAGCACGCTGCGGGTCGGCCAGGGCCGTGGCGCTGAAGATCACGTCGATCATGCGCAAGATGGTTTCGGTGTAACCACCCACCGGACGCGGACGCGAAGCGCTGATGACCAAGCCATCGGGAATCACAAAGTCCACCGCATCCAGCACACCCGCGTTGGCGGGCACATCGGGGAACACATGCTTCAAAGCCACATAACAAGCGGCCACCGCCGTGGCGCGTGAGATGTTCACCGGCCCAGCGCACTGGGCTGAGGTGCGAGAAAAATCCAGCGTCAACCGGTCACCGGCCACCGTCATGTCGAGCGCAATCGTCAGCAACTCGTCTTTCACGCCGTCGTTGTCCAGCACGTCTTCAAAGCTGTAGCGGCCATCGGGCAGGCTGGTGATATGTGAACGCATCAGCCGCACAGCGCGGGTGCGCAGCTCCACCAGGGCCTGCGCCACTTTGGCGTCGCCGTATTCGTCGAGCAGGCCGTCCAGGCGGCGGGCACCCAATTCGAGCGCGGCCAGCTGGCCGTTCAGGTCGCCCCAGAGGCTGTCGGGCAGGCGGGTGTTGGCCCGCAAGATGGCCAGCACGTCGTCGTCGAGCACACCGCCGCGCAGGATGCGCACCGGCGGAATCTGCACCGCTTCTTGCCAGCACTCGGTCGCCGCCGGGTTGTAATTGCCAGGCACCGCGCCGCCCACGTCGTGCCAATGCGCGGCCGATGCGAGGAAGCAATACAGCTGCCCGTTGCGAAAGCAGGGTTTGACCAGCTTGAAGTCGTTGGCGTGGGTGCCGCCTTCGTAGGGGTCGTTGAACAACCACACATCGCCCGGCTGCATGCCGCCGCGCTCAGCCGCCACACGCATGGCCGCGCGCACGGCAAAAGCCATGGCGCCCACAAACACCGGCAAGCCCGATTTGCCCTGGATCAGGGTGTCGCCGGTGATGGCGTCGTACAAGCCGTGGCAGGCGTCGTGTGCCTCGGCAATGATGGGGTTGAAGGCGCTGCGGTAGAGCGTCGCGTCCATCTCGTCGGCAATCTGTTCGAGTCGGCCGCGCAACACAGCCAAGGTGACAGGGTCCATCACAGGTTCAGTCGGATTCATGCAGGCTTTCTTTGTTTGAGCAGGGGCAGCAAGCCCCCGGCATCGACCATGTCCATCAAAAATTCAGGAATCGGGGCGCAGGCCAAGCGCTGACCGTTGGCGCGAATCACCACGGGGATATCGCCCTCAAACGACACGCCCACGCGCTCGCCCTCTTCGATCTTGACGGCGTCAGGGCAGGTCAAGAGCAGCAGGCCCAAATTGAAGGCGTTGCGGAAATACAGGCCGCTGTAAGACGGTGCGATCACCGCCGCCAGGCCCAGGTGCCGCAGCACACCGGCCGCCTGTTCGCGCGATGACCCGATGCCAAAGTTGGCCCCGGCCACGATCACATCGCCCTCGCGCACACCGGATGCGAAGTCTGTGCGCACCGCCTCCAGGCAATGCCAGCCGATCACTTCCAGGCCATGCTTCATGTAAGCGCCGGGGGCCAGGGCATCGGTGTCCACGTCTGCACCCAAGCGCCACACCCGTGCGTTGTCGAAACTGCGCTTGTTCATGCAAACACCTCGCGTGCATCGCTGATGCGCCCACGCAAAGCCGAGGCCGCCACGGTGTAGGGCGAGGCCAAGTACACATTCACGCTGGCCGGGCCCATGCGGCCTTTGAAGTTGCGGGCGGTGGTCGAAATCACGGTGGAGCCTTCAGGGAACGTCGCACCGTAGCCCGCACACGCGCCGCAGCTGTTGGGCAGCACCGTGGCCCCAGCGTCCAGCAAGGTTTGCATCACGCCTTCTTGGGTGGCCTGCGCTTGTTCACGCGCACTGGCAGGTGCCACCATGAGCTGCACACCCGCAGCCACGCGCTGGCCCTTGAGCACCGAAGCGGCTGCGCGAAGGTCTTCGAGCTTGGCGCCGGTGCAGGCGCCGATGTAGGCAATGCTGGGCGACACATCGACAAACTCGGCCACGTCCCGTGTGTTGGCTGGGCTGTGCGGCGCGGCCACTTGGGGGCTGAGGGTGCTGGCGTCAAAGTCCTGCTGCTCGTAGTCGGCGTCTGTGTCGGTGAACCATTGCTCGGCCCCGGCCAGATGCTCCGGTGCCACACCGATACCCCGCAGATGATTCAAGGTGGTCTCGTCGGCCGCGATCAGGCCCGCTTGCGCCCCCATCTCGGCACTCATATTGGACAGCGTCATGCGCTCGGCCATGGACAAGGCCTGCACCGCAGGCCCTGCAAACTCCACCGCCTGGTATTGCCCGCCGTTCATGCCAAAGCGCCCCACCATGTGCAGCATCATGTCTTTGGCTGACACGCCATGCTGCAAGCGGCCCGACCAATGCATGCGCAAGGTGCGCGGCACCTGCACCCAGATTTGGCCAGTGACACAAACGCCCAGCATTTCGGTGGCACCGATGCCGAACATGTAGCAACCAAAAGCACCGCCCGTGGGCGAATGCGAGTCGCCGCCCACACAAAACATGCCGGGCTTCAAGTGGCCCCGCTCGGGCAGCACCACATGGCAAATGCCCTCGCTGTCGATCACATGGGGCAACTTCCATTGTTTTGCCGTGTCGCGTGCGATTTGCACGATCTGCTGCGCATCCGCGTCTTGTGCGGGCACATAGTGGTCGAGCACCAGCACCACCTTGTTTTTGTCCCAGATTTCCGCGCCCAACTCGTCGAGCATGGGCTTCAAACGCCTGGGACCGGACGAGTCGTGGAACATGGCCAGGTCCACGTTGCAGGTGACCACCTCACCCACCGCCACATGGCTGCGGCCTGCCGCGCGGGCAATGAGTTTTTGAGCCAGGGTTTGCGACACAGCAGCGCTCATTCTGGTTTCGCTCCCGCGTACTGCACCACTTTGCGCCAACGCACGATCTCGCTGTCGATAAACCGGGCGAATTCTTCAGGGCTGTTGCCCACAGGCGTAGCGCCTTCGTTTTCGATGCGCCGCTTGACCTCGGGCGACTGCACGGCAGCGCGGGCTGCATCGGCCAATTTTTTGGCCACATCGGGGCTCATCCGGCCGGGGCCAAACAAGCCAAACCAGGCGCTGGACTCGTAGCCCGGCAGGCTTTCAGCAATCGCGGGCACATCCGGAAAAGCCGCCAGTCGCTTGGCGCTGGTCACGCCCAGCGCCTTGAGCTTGCCCGCCTTGATGTGCGACTGCACATTGCCGACCGCCGCGAACATCAAGTCCACCTGACCGGCCAGCACGTCTTGCACCGCCGGGGCCGTGCCACGGTAGGGGATGTTGACAATGAACACACCTGCCTGCATCTTGAACGCGTCACCCGCCATGTGCAAAGACGAGCCCAACGCACCAATGGCAAAGTTCAACTGGCCCGGCTTGGCTTTGGCCAGCTTGACCAACTCGGCCGCGTTGTTGGCGGACACCTTGGGGTGAGCCACCAGAATCGATGGCGAAGTGGACACCATGGTCAAGGGTGTGAAGTCTTTCACCGGGTCGAAGGGCAAACTGGGGTAGAGCGAGGCATTGATGGCGTGGCTGGTGAAGCTCATCAGCAAGGTGTTGCCATCGGGCGCGGCCTTGGCCACGGCGTCAGCCGCCAGGTTGCCGCCCGCACCGGGTTTGTTCTCGACCACCACAGTGCGGCCCAGCTGCGTGCCCAGCACGGTGGCCAAGGTACGGGCCATGGTGTCGGTGGTGCCGCCTGCCGGTGCGCCCACCAAAATTTTGATGGGCGGCTGGGTTTGGGCTTGCACCCAACCGGAGGTGGCCGCACAGGCCCAAGCGGCACTCCAAAGCAGAGCGCGGCGTGTTGCCCAAGAGCGATTCGATGGGTATGTGGTTGTCATGTGGCTGTCCTCCATGTCAAAAATTCAATCGGGTCCCTGTGCCCATGAGCCAAGTCAACCCGAGGGCTTTCACATGCCCAAATAGGCTTGTCTCAGCGTGTCACTGGCCAGCAAGTCGGCGGGTGTGCCAGAAAAACGGATCTGGCCGTTTTCCATCACATAAGCACGGTCGGCGATGTCCAGCGACTGGCCCACGTTTTGCTCCACCAACAAGATGGCCAAGCCGCTGCTGCGCAGCTGCGAGATCAAGCCAAACATCTCTTCCACCAACAGTGGCGACAAACCCAGCGAGGGCTCGTCCAGAATCAGCAAACGCGGCTCGGCCATCAGGCCCCGGCCAATGGCCAGCATCTGTTGCTCGCCACCGCTCAAAGTGCCCGCCAACTGGGCCACACGCTCTTTCAGACGCGGAAATGTTTCGTAGACCTTGTCCAGGTTTTGCTGCTTGCGCTCACGGCCTCGGGTGAAGGCGCCCAGCTCCAGGTTCTCGTGGACGCTCAGGTTGGGAAAAACCTTGCGGCCTTCGGGCACCTGAATCAAGCCCTGCATGACCACCTGGCGCGAGTGCAGGCCCGTGATGTCCTGTCCGTCAAACCCCACTTGCCCCCCACGCGTGGCCACCAAGCCGCTGAGCGTGAGGTTGAGCGTGGTTTTGCCCGCGCCGTTGCTGCCGAGCAGCGCCACCAACTCACCGGGCATGACCTGCAGGTCCACCCCCCTCAAGACCTCGACCACGCCGTAGCCGGATTTCAGGCCTTGCACATTCAACAAAGTGTTCATGCCTGTGCCTCCTGAGCTGTTTGGGCTTGGGCAACGTTCTTTTGCAAACGCTCGGCCGTGCCGTGGCCCAGATAGGCCTCCACCACGGCTTTGTTGTTGGTCACTTCGGAGGGTGTGCCTTGGGCAATCAGCTGCCCCTGTGCCAGCACCCACACTTCTTGCGCCAGGCTCATCACCGCTTGCATGACGTGTTCGATCATCAGCACCGTCACGCCGCTTTGGGCAATGCCTTGCACCACCGGAATCATCTCTGCAATTTCTTGCGGGTTCAGGCCTGCCAGCACTTCGTCCAGCAGCAGCAAACGCGGGCGTGTGGCCAGTGCACGGGCCAGCTCCAGTCGTTTGCGCCCCGCCACCGTCAGGTCGCTGGCCAGCTTGTCCAGCTGTGGGCTCAGGCCTACTTGTTGGGCCACCGATTCGGCAAATTCAAGGGCCTGAGCACGGCGCGGCAAATGCAAGTGCGCCCCTACCGCGATGTTTTCGCGCACCGTTTGTGCCGCAAAGGGCTGCACGATCTGGAAGGTGCGTGTCAGGCCCATGCGGGCGTTCAAGTGTGGGGGCTGGCCGGTGATGTCTTGGCCTGCAAACACCACACGGCCCGTGTCCGGTGTCAAAAAGCCCGACATGAGTGCGAACAAAGTCGTCTTGCCCGCACCGTTGGGGCCAATCAAGGCGCTCAAGCGCCCTTCGGTGACCGACAGGCTCACGTTTTGCACGGCTTTCAAGCCGCCAAAGGACTTGCCCACGCCCTCGATCTGCAGCAGCGTGCTCATGATTTGTCTCCATCCGACTTGCTGCCGCGCAACCACTGCAGCGGTCTGGTGGTGCCCAGGCCCGCAATGCCGCGTGGCAAGAACATCACGATCACGATCAGCACCACGCCATAAATGACCATGTTGATGCCGGGCAGCTGCCCGAACAAATTGCGTGTGAGGTCGGCCAGGATGTGCAGACTCACCGCACCCAAGAGCGGGCCCCACAGCGTGCCCATGCCGCCCACAATCGCACCCACCAAGGCCTCGACCGAGGTGTGCGCCCCGAAAGCGATGCCCGGGTCGATGTACTGGAACACCTGCACATAAAACGCGCCAGCAGCGCCCATCAGGCCGCCCGACAAAATGGTGGCGATCAACTTGACACTGAAGGGGTTCACACCAATGGCGCGGGCCGCGTCTTCGTTGTCGCGCACCGCCTGAAGGTAAGCGCCAAAGCGGGAGTGGCGCAGCCAAGCGGTGATGCACAGCGCCAGTGTGACCAAGCCCAGCATGAGCCAGATGAACCCGGCGCGGCTGCCAAATTGCATGTTGGCGGCTGATTCCTTGAGCGGCAGCATCAGGCCCACACCGGCACCGGTGAAAGGCACCGAGGTGGCCAAAATGCGGAACACCTCGGCAAAAGCCAGCGTGACCAGCGCGAAGTAAGAACCCTTGAGGCCATAGCGGAATGAGGCCGCACCCACAAACGCCCCCACACCCGCCGCAAACACCATGGCCAGCGGCAAAGCCACCCAGGGGCTCAGTCCCCACTGCATTTGTGCGATGGCCTGAACGTAAGCGCCCGTGCCAAAAAACAGGGCATGGCCAAAAGAAAACTGTCCACCAAAACCACCCAGCACGTTCCACGCCTGCGACAACAGACACGCGTACAAAGACGTCATGACGAAGTTGAGCATCACGCCCGAATCGGTGAACAAGGGCACCGCCCCCACCAGCACCACAAACAGCGCGATGTTGCGAAAGTCTTTCATGCCTTCGCTCCAAAAAATCCTTGCGGCCTGAGCAAAAGCACCGCAATGAAAATCACAAAAATACCCACTTGGCCCAACGACTCACCCAGCAGCAAACCACCCAGCGACTCGACCACACCAATAAGCAAACCACCGAGCAAAGCCCCAGCAAAACTGCCCATGCCGCCCAGCACCACGATGGTGAAGGCCACCAGCACAAAGCCATTGCCCACCTGCGGGTTCACGTAATAAGCCGGCATCAAAAAGCAGGCCGCAGCGCCCAGACTGGCCAGGCCCAAACCAAAACACATGGCGTAAACATGGTCCACATCGATGCCCATCAAACGTGCGCCTTGCTTTTCTTTGGAGACAGCGCGGATGGCGCGGCCCAAATCGGTTTTCTGCACAATCAGCAAGAGCACAGCAGACACGACCAATGCGCCAGCAAAGGACACCAGTTTGGGCAGTGCGATGAAGGCCGGGCCGATCTGGACCGTGGTCAAGGTGTAGGCCGTTTCAATGGTGCGGGTGTCGGATTTGAAAAACAACAACGCCAGGTTTTCGAGCACGATCGATAGGCCTAGCGTGACCAACAAAATGTTTTCGTCCTTGCCGTGGCTGGCGCGGTTGATGACCCCGCGCTGCAGTGCATAACCCAGCACAAACATGGCCGGCACCATGATGGGCAGGGCCATGTAGGGATCGACCCCGAAGTGTTGCTTCAGCATGTACACGCCATACAGCGCCACCATCAATGACGCGCCGTGCGCGAAATTGATGATGTGCAGCACGCCATAAATGAGCGTGAGGCCCAGTGCGATCAGCGCGTACACGGCACCGGTGGTGATGCCGTTGAGCACCGAAGGAAACAGGATGTTGAAGTCCAGCATCGGGGTCTTTCAGGTCAGCGCAAATCAGCCTTTGAGCGGGAAAATCGGCTCAATCTCGCGGTAGTCGCGCGGCACGATCACCTTGATGTCGCCCTTGTGGACCTGGGTCATCAAAGGCTGTGCGCCCATGTTCTGACCGTTGACAAAATTGGTCGGGCCGTAAGGCATGATGTGATTGGCGAACTTGCTCGAAGCCAGCGCGTCGATGATGGCGGCGCGATCGGGCGACTTGGCGCGTTCAATGGCATCGGCCAGCAGCATCATGGCGGTGTAGGTCATGAACACTTCGTAGCTGAAGAACTGACCTTGTGCTTCCACACGCTTGCGCAACTCGGCCGAACGCTTGTCCTTGGGGTTGAACCAATGGTTGCAGTCGATGATGCCGTTGGCCGCTTCTGGAAACTCTTTGACGAACTTGTAGCTCGACGCCGCACCACCCAGCACCGAGTAAATGGCCTTGGGCGTGATTTTTTGCTGCTGCAAGGTACGCACCAGCAAGGCGTACTCGTTGTAGTAATTGGCCGGGATCAGGATGTCGGGGTTGACCTGCTTGATGCGCAGCGCAATGTTGTTGAAGTCACGCGTGGGGTTGGCGTGCTTGATGATTTCTTTGACTTCATAGCCGTAACCGGGCAGCTCTTTGGCCAACAAGTTGGCGGTGCCTGTACCGAACAAGGACTCTTCGTGCACGATCATCACGGTGCGGGCGGGCTTGCCTGCGGCGGTGTTCAAAACGTGCAGGCTGGACACGGCGACTTCGGCGCACTTCTTGTAACCGGGACCGAAGCGGAAAGTGTTTTTCAAGCCGCGCTCGACGATCTGGTCGGCTACGCCGACGTCCACCACATGGGGCAGGTTGTACTTGGCCGCTGCTTGTGTGGTGGCCAGGCAAATGGCCGATGCGAAGGCGCCGACCACGGCGCTCACGCCAGCCTCATTCATCTTCTCGATCTCGGCCGTGCCCGCTTGGGGGCTGGACTGCGCGTCGCCCAACATGGCTTCGATCTTGGCGCCGCCCAGCGACTTGATGCCACCAGCTTTGTTGATGTCTTCAATCGCCATCAAGGCGCCCATGCGGCACTGCTGGCCCGAGTAGGCCAAGGCCCCGGTGACAGGGTGCAAGACACCCACTTTGACGGGCTTGGGCTGTGCCCCGCCCACCAGTGGAAACGCGAGCGCCGAGGCCGCAGCAGCGGACTGGCCCATGAAAGTGCGACGAGAGGTCATGAGAACATCCTTTAAGTAGGTCAATGAAAGTTGGCGGACAGCTCTTGGCTTACCCACACCTTGGCGTCAATACTGCCAACGCGGGATAACTGCATCTGGTATTCGTACCGGTCCGGTCGGTACAAGCCATGCAGCCATTGGACGGGACGGTCGTCCTCGTCATAAATCAAACGCCGCACCGCCAGCAAGGCCGATCCGACAGAAACATCCAAATGCTGGGCCATGCCCACATCGGCCAGACGGGCCGAAATGGTTTGCTCAGCCCGGCCCACTTTGACGCCGGACTCTTCGAGCAGCACCAAAATGGGTTTTTGCGCCAACTCGCGCTTGCCAAAGCCTGACGAAATCGAGTCAGGCACCCAGGTGGTGATGTGCGACAGGGGGCCTTCGGGCGTGCTGCGCACGCGCTCGGCTTTTTGCACCAGTTCGGTGCTTCGCAACTTGAGGGCGGCGGCCACGTCCACCGGGGCCCGCAGGCGCTCCACGCTGAGCACCTTGACCTTGGTGCGCATGCCCATGGTGACCAGGTTCTCGAGCAAACCCGTCAGGCGGGCCTGCTGGCCCGTGGCCATGGTCGAGGCCTGCATCTGCACCTCTTGCGCACGCGCCGCAATGGGCCGTGTGCCGCGCCCGGGCTCGCGCTGAATCAGGCCCTCTTCGGCCAATTGAGACAAGGCCCTACGCACCGTGACACGCGCCACACCAAACTGCCCCATCAAGGCCAACTCGCCCGGCAAACCATCGTCAAAACGGCCTTCGCGCAATTGCTCACGCAGCACCAGATAAATCTGGTGGTACTTGGGCAAAGGCAGATGGGCATCCATGAGGGCGATCGTGGAACAGTCCCATTGTCCTGTCAATAGGACATTCAGGTCTTATGCATAGAACATTTCATCAGGGATTTCCCTTGGTAGTGAGCAATTCTTGCTGGGAATCGCGCGATCGCAGATTCTTCACGTCACTGCGAGGAGCGCAGCGACGCGACAGTCTGTGTCAGGCGTAGCGCACCCGCAAATCCCGCTTGAGCAGTTTGCCGCTCGGGTTCTTGGGCAGGGTGTCGGTGAACACCACGCGCTTGGGACACTTGAACCCCGCCATGTGCTGGGCGCAGTGCGCCACCACCGCCGCCTCGTCCAGCGTTTGCCCGGCCTTGACTACGATCACCGCTGTCACAGCCTCCACCCATTTCGGATCAGGCAAGCCAATCACCGCCACTTCGCTGACCTGTGGCAGGCGGTAGATCATTTCTTCCACTTCGCGGCTGGCCACGTTTTCGCCACCGGACTTAATCATGTCCTTTTTGCGGTCCACCACGGTGATGTAACCCTCGTCGTCGATCAGCCCCAAGTCCCCGCTGTGGAACCAGTCGCCCTCAAATGAAGCCCGGGTGCGCTCGTCGTCATGAAAGTAGCCCAGCATCAAATGCGGCGAGCGGTGCACGATCTCACCCACCTCGCCCACAGCGACGTCCTGCATGGCGTCGTTCACCACGCGGGTTTCGACATTGCGCACCGCCTTTCCGCATGAACCCAGTTTGCGCAGCTGATCCTCCGGGCCGAGCAGGGTGGCCAAGGGCGCGATTTCGGTTTGGCCGTACAGGTTCCACAGCCGCACTTGAGGCAGGCGGGCGGCCAACTCTTTGAGCACCTCCACCGGCATGATGGACGCGCCGTAGTAACCCTTGGCCAGCCTGGCGAGTTTGCCCGCATCCATGAGCGGCGAGCGCAGCAGCGCAATCCACACCGTGGGCGGTGCAAAGAAGCTGGTGATGCCAAACTTTTCGAGCATGGGCAGCAGGTTGTCAGGTGTAGGCTTGGACGTGATCACGTTGGTGCTGCCCATGTAAATGGCCGGACCAAAAAACACGTCAAGCTGGGCGCAGTGGTACAGCGGTAGCGCATGCAAAGCCACATCCTGCTCAGCAATCTCAGCGTCGATCACACAACTGACGTATTGCCACATCACCGCGTCGTGCGTGAGCTGCGCACCTTTGGGGGATGACTCGGTGCCGCTGGTGTAGACGATCTGCGCCACGTCGTAGCTGCCCAATGGCACATCGGGCAAAACATCGGTGCAAGCCGCCAGCACATCAAAGTTGTGCATGCCCGCCACGGGCTGGCTCGGGTCTTCGGAAGGCAGCCAGATGAACTGCCCAACTTTGGTATCGAGTTGGGATGCAGCCTGCGCCAACTCGGCCAGGCCACTGTCGGTGGCCAAGGTTTGGGCACCCGCGTGGCGCAAGATGTAAGCCACCTCTTCGGCTTTGAGCATGAAGTTGATCGGCACCATGACCGCGCCACGACGTGCCAGCGCAAAGCGCAGCGCGGCAAAGCCATGCGAGTTGCGTGCCAGCACCGCCACCTTGTCGCCCTCTGCCACGCCGATGCGGGCCAAGCCTGCCGCCAGGCGGGTGACCAGGGCGTCGAACTCGGCATAGGTCCAGGTGGTGGCCCCGCACACGATGCCGGTCTTGGTGGGCAAACGGATTGCCGTGCGGCGAAGGGCATCGGCAATGGTCTGACGGCGAACGGCGGGATGAATGGTGGTGGTCATGGTGGCGGTCATCGTGAAAGCTCCTACATCGATATGATCGGAAGATTGAACACCAGCACCACGAGAATTCCATTGGCACTTCCACCACCCTCCCCCCGAAAACTGTCACATACGCGCACCGTGGTGTACCAAGGCTTTGACCGCGAAGACGGCCTGTGGGACATCGAAGCCCAGCTGACCGACGTCAAAACCTTTGATTTTGAAGTATCCAACGAACGGCCATTTCCCGCCAACGAGCCGATCCACAACCTGAAAATCCGCGTCACCCTCGACAACAAAATGGTGATCCAGGACATCGCCACGTCGATGGACGACATCCCGCACCCCGAATGTGTTGGTGCGCCACACGGCATGCACAAGCTCATCGGCTGCACCATGGGCCCGGGCTGGCGCAAGGTCATCAACCAACACGTGGGTGGCACCGAGGGTTGCACCCACCTGCGCGAAATGCTGTTCAACATGGCCACCGCCGCCTACCAGACCCTGCCCGCAGGCCAATGGCAGCGCCGCGAATTGGCCGGGCAGCCCCACCCCGAGATGACCCAGGCGCCCTACTTCCTGGGCCAATGCCACAGCTGGGCCTATGACAGCCCGACAGTGCAAAGGGCGTATCCGATGTTTTTCAAGCCGAAGGCGACTGAGACGCCGGGGAACTGAGCAGTTTCTCGCCTGCGATAATACTTGTCACCTCAGCGCCCCAAGCGCTTCCACCCAACAGCCTCTGGATCTACACCATGAACCGCTGCACTCGTGCCCCTCGCGGGCGTGCTTTGCTTTGCCTTGACTTCATCACCTCCCTTGAATCCGTGGAGGCCGCATGAGCAAGAAGGTCTTCATCAAAACCTTTGGCTGCCAGATGAACGAGTACGACTCGGACAAGATGGCCGATGTGCTGGGCGCGGCCCAGGGCTATGAGCCCACGCAGGACGTGGACGAGGCCGATCTGATTTTGTTCAACACCTGCTCGGTGCGTGAGAAGGCGCAAGAAAAAGTGTTCAGCGATCTGGGCCGGGTGCAGCACCTCAAAGCCAAGGGCGTGCTGATCGGCGTGGGCGGTTGCGTGGCCAGCCAGGAAGGCGCCGAGATCATCAAACGTGCGCCTTATGTGGACGTGGTGTTTGGCCCGCAGACCCTGCACCGCCTGCCCGAGATGCTGGCCGAGCGCGAGCGCAAGCAGCGCCCGCAAGTGGACATCAGCTTCCCCGAGATTGAAAAGTTTGACCACCTGCCGCCCGCCAAGGTGGACGGCGCCACGGCCTTTGTGTCGATCATGGAAGGCTGCAGCAAATATTGCAGCTACTGCGTGGTGCCCTACACCCGGGGCGAAGAAGTCTCTCGCCCGTTTGACGATGTGCTGGTCGAGGTGGCAGGGCTGGCCGCGCAAGGCGTGAAAGAGATCACGCTGCTGGGCCAGAACGTGAACGCCTACCGGGGCAAGATGGGTGGCACGGCAGACATTGCCGACTTTGCGCTGCTGCTGGAGTACGTGGCCGACATGCCGGGCATCGAGCGCATCCGCTACGTGACGAGTCACCCGAACGAGTTCACACAGCGCTTGATTGACGCTTACGAGAAGATTCCCAAACTGGTGAGCCATTTGCACCTGCCGGTGCAGCACGGCTCGGACCGCATCTTGATGGCCATGAAACGCGGCTACACCGCCATGGAATACAAGAGCACGATCCGCAAGCTGCGGGCGATCCGCCCCGACATGTCGCTAAGCAGCGATTTCATCGTGGGTTTCCCCGGCGAGACCGAGGACGACTTCAACAAGATGATGAAGCTGATCACCGATGTGGGTTTTGACACCAGCTTCAGCTTCATCTTCAGCCCCCGCCCCGGCACGCCAGCGGCCAACCTGCACGATGACACCCCACACGAAGTCAAGCTGCGCCGCCTGCACCACCTGCAAGCGACCATCGAAGAGAACGTGCAACGCATTGGCGAGAGCCGCGTGGGCACGGTGCAGCGCATCCTGGTGGAGCGCCCTTCACGCAAGGACGCCACCGAGCTGGCCGGCCGCACCGAGTGCAACCGGGTGGTCAACTTCCCCGGCGGCCCTAACATGGACCGCCTGATCGGTCAGATGGCGGATGTGCGCATCACCCAGGGCTTGTCACACTCGCTGCGTGGCGAGTTGGTGATCAAGGACTGATCAAGATTCCCGGCCGACTTCGCGGATGTAGCGGCGGTAGTCGCCATGCGTGATGGGTGTGCAGCCGTCCACCGGACGGTTGTACACATAGGTCTGCACCCGCTGGCCTTGCAGTGGACCGCTAGCCACCGTGACCTCCTCGCGCCAGTACTGCGAGGCGGCGCGGTCGCCGGGCACCATGTCTTCCACCCCATCCAGCCGAGCCAGGTGTGCGGCATCGACCTCATAGACTTCGCCCGTGACCAGGCCATCGCCCACAAGGAACCCGGGATAGCGGCCCACGTCGACCAAGCGGCCGGGCACCTGGGCTGCGCCGACAAAACGTGCGCCCTTCATTTCGGCCTCAAGGCGCAAACCGGGCATCAAGGTGCCGTAGATGAAAAGAAGCTGTGTCATGGGCCCGATTTTGCGCCAGTGGGCACCCCCTGTCTGGCCCCAACTTGACTCAGCGCATGCTGTCGCCCGTTGGCGGGGGGCCCCAGCGTTGAGGTTTAAACTGACAGCCGCACCCAGGCGGGTTAGCCCGCCCTTACCCAGCACCGATCAGACGCGGACACCAGTCGTCCAGAGGCCTCCATGAAAGCAGAACAAAACGAACTCATCACCCGCATCGGGCCGGGGACGCCCTGCGGCGCAGTCATGCGCCACTATTGGCAACCCGTGGCGCTGGTAGACGAGTTCAACCCCGCGCTCGACCCGCGCATGGCGATTCGCCCCGTGAAGGCGGTGCGCCTATTGGGGCAGGACTTGGTGCTGTTTCGCAACGCGCTGGGCGACTACGGCTTGCTGGATCGCGACTGCCCACACCGGGGCGCGGACTTGGCCTATGGCCGTAACGAAGGCGATGGCCTGCGCTGCCCATTCCACGGCTGGAAATTCGATGTGACAGGCCAGTGCATCGAAACCCCGGCCGAGCCCACGGGCAGCACATTGTGCAAGCGGGTACGCCAGCGCAGCTACCCGATCATCGAGCGCAGCGGCATTTTGTTTGGCTGGTTCGGACCCGAGGGGCAGACCCCACCGCCGCTGCCGGGCATCGACGCTTTCAGCGCCCCGGCCACCCACACCTTTGCCTTCAAAGGGCTGTGGCATTGCAACTGGCTGCAGGCCTTTGAGGTGGGCATTGACCCTGCGCACGCTTCGTACCTGCACCGCTTTTTCAATGACGAATCGCTCGAAGGCAGCTACGGCCGCCAGTTTCGGGGCGCGAGTGCGGGCGATGTGCAAGGCGAGCGCTGGCCCATGACGCGGGTGATGCGCGAGCTGGACCAACCTGAGATTTCGTTTGAACCCACCGACGCGGGCATGCGCCTAACAGCCCTGCGCCAAATCAACGAGGCGCTCACGCATGTGCGGGTGACCAACGCGCTGTTTCCGCACACCTTTGTGATTCCACTGTCCGAGAGCATGACCATCACGCAGATGCATGTGCCGGTCGACGACACACACACCTATTGGTATTCGGTGTTCACCAGCTTTGACGGCCCGGTGGACAAAGAAGCCATGCGAAACCAACGCCTGCCCTCGGTCACGCTGCCCGACTACATCCCCAAAGCGGGCAAACACAACAACTGGGGCTTTAACCCCGAAGAGCAGGTCTCGCGCACTTACCTCGGCATGGGTGAAGACGACATCAATGTGCACGACCAGTGGGCCTGCGAGAGCATGGGCGCCATCCAAGACCGCACCCGCGAACACCTGGGCACCAGCGACAAAGTGATCATGGCGAACCGGCGCATCTTGCTCAAAGCCATCGAGACCGTTCAGGCCGGTGGCTTGCCGCCTGGCTTTGCGCAAGCGGCTGTGGCCAGCCAGCGCATGGGCCCCGACACGGTGGACGGCATCGCCCCCAGCGGGCAGTGGCCACAGTGGTGGCGCGAGGCCTGCGACGCCAAGCGCAGCGGCGCACCGTGGGATGCCTCACTGCCGGGCCATGCGCCAACCCCAGCCGACACGAGCGCGGCATGAGCTTCGCTGAACGCTGCGGCCTGAACAGCCGCGAACGTGAAACCGCTTGCGAGCAATTGTTGCGGCAGGTCGAGGCCTCGGGCATCGAGCTGATCCGCCTGGGCTGGTGCGACCTGCATGGCGTGGTGCGTGGCAAGACCATCGTGGCCTCTCAGCTGCGCCAGGCACTGGCCAATGGCATCGGCATGGTCAGCACCTTGCTGCTCAAAGACAGCTCGGACCGCACCGCCTTCAAGGTGTTCGAGCCAGGCATTCAAGAGACCCTGCCCGGCTTTGCCGGGGCCAGCAACTTCACGCTCATGCCCGACCCGGCCAGTTGGCATGTGTTGCCCTGGACCGAAAAGACGGGCTGGCTGCAGTGCCAGCCCTATTTCGCGGATGGGCGCATCGTGCCGCTGGACTCGCGCCATGTGCTGCAGCAAGCCGTACAGCGCCTGACCGATCGCGGCTGGCAAATGCGCTGCGGGCTGGAAGTGGAGTTCCACATCTACCGCCTCAAAGACCCGCTGCACGGCGCAGACCTGGATCCGGACCATGCCGACTGGCCCGGCCCTGCGCCCGAAGTCAGCCTGATCCACCCGGGCTACAACCTGCTGACCGAGGGCTGGTTTGACCGGGCCGAAGAGCCGCTGCGCATCGTGCAGCGCACCGCCCAAGCGCTGGGTTTGCCGCTGATCTCGCTCGAAATTGAACTGGGCCCCAGCCAGGTGGAGGCGGTGTTTGACGTGAGCGATGTGCTGACGGCCGCCGACCACATGGTGCTGTTTCGCAACGCCACGCGCCAAGCCCTGCGCCGCGCCGGTTACCACGCCACCTTCATGTGCCGCCCGCCGTTTGAGCACATCATGTCGAGCGGCTGGCACCTGCACCAGTCCCTCTGCGAAACAAGCACGGGCCGCAATGTGTTCATGCGCGATGGCGTCGCTCAAGGCGACGCACGCGATGCGCGGCAGGTGCTGAGCGATGTGGGCGCGTCCTGGCTGGCAGGGCTGCTTTCGCACGCGCCTGCGCTCACGGCCCTTTGCACATCCACCAGCAATGGCTATGGACGTTTCAGGCCCAACGCCATGGCGCCACAGTCGATTTTGTGGGGGCGCGACAACCGAGGTGCCATGCTGCGCGTGATCGGTGAACCCGGAGACAAGGCCACCCGCATTGAGAACCGCCTAGGCGAACCCGCGGCCAACCCTTACCTCTACATGGCTTCACAAATCCACGCGGGGCTCGATGGTGTGGACACGCTACTGCAAGCGCCGCCCGCCACCGAAACGCCCTACTCGCCAGGTGCAGCCACCATTCCGACCAGTCTCGCCGATGCGGTGCAAGCCCTGCACAAAGATGCCGCGATGTGCCAAGCGCTGGGCCAGCCCTTTGTGGACTACTACCGCACCATCAAACAAGCCGAGCACCAGCGCATGGCGCAGGCCGAGGATGTGCAGGAATTCCACCGCCGCGAATACTTCGGGCGCATTTGACCCACTTTTGAATCACCCCGCCCGACGGCGAAACACAGAACATGATCACGATCCACCTGCAGCCCCACGACCCCACTCAAGACGTGCACACCCTGAAAGCCCAGCCTGGCCAAAGCCTGATGCAGGCCGCGGTCGATGCGAATTTGCCCGGCATTCAAGCCGATTGCGGCGGGCTGCTGACCTGCGCCACCTGCCATGTGGTGGTGCACAGCGACTGGCAGGGCAAGTTGCCGCCCATGGGCAGCGACGAAGACGGCATGCTGGCCTTCACCGCCCAAGCACGCGAGGCGGGCAGTCGTCTGTCATGCCAGATTGAACTGACGCCCGAACTGGACGGCCTGCGGGTCACGCTGCCCGCAAGCCAGTACTGAATCAGCGCGGCATGCCGGGGAAGCCCCCGCCGCCGCCCATCATGCCTTTCATGGCGCCCATGCGTTTCATCATTTTCATCATGCCGCCGCCGGACATTTTTTTCATCATGTCCTGCATCTGCTCAAACTCCTTGAGCATGCGGTTCACGTCCTGCACCTGAACGCCTGCACCTGCAGCAATGCGGCGCTTGCGTGTGGCTTTGATGAGCTCGGGTTTTTTCCGCTCTTGCGGCGTCATGCTGTGGATGATGCCTTGCTTGCGACCAATGTCTTTCTCGACCTTGTCCATGTCCATGGAACCGGCCTTGGCGGTCAGTTGCGACGGCAGCTTGTCCATCAGACTCGACAAACCACCCATTTGTTTCATCTGCTGGATCTGGGACAAAAAGTCGTTCAAGTCAAAACTGCCACCGCTTTTGACCTTGGACGCCAGCTTTTGTGCTGCCTCCATGTCCACACCGGCGGTGACCTGCTCAACCAAGGCCACGATGTCGCCCATGCCCAGCACCCGGCCCGCATGGCGCTCGGCGTCAAACACTTCCAGGCCGTCGATCTTCTCGCTGGTACCCGCAAACTTGATGGGCACACCCGTGATCTGGCGCACCGACAAAGCCGCACCGCCGCGTGAATCGCCGTCCAATTTGGTGAGCACAATACCCGTCAAAGGCAATGCATCGCTGAAAGCCTTGGCGGTGTTGGCCGCGTCTTGGCCCTGCATGGCGTCGACCACGAACAGGGTTTCGACGGGTTTGAGCTCGACGTGCAAGGCCTTGATCTCGGCCATCAGAGCTTCGTCAATCGCCAGGCGACCGGCCGTGTCCACCAAGAGCACATCAAAAAAGTGCTTGCGGGCGTAGTCGATAGCGGCGCGGGCGATGTCGATCGGCTTTTGGTCGGGCGAGCTGGGGAACCACTCGGCCCCGGCCTGTGCGGTCACTGTCTTGAGCTGTTCAATGGCAGCGGGGCGGTACACGTCGCCCGAGACTGTGAGCACTTTCTTTTTGCGCTTTTCGATCAGGTGTTTGGCCAGCTTGGCGGTGGTGGTGGTTTTACCCGCACCTTGCAAACCCGCCATCAAAATCACGGCGGGCGGCTGCGCGGCCAGGTTGATGTCAGACACCCCCTCGCCCATGGTGGCAGCCAACTCGCGGTTGACCACGCCGACCAAGGCCTGGCCGGGCTTGAGCGAGCCCATGACCTCTTGGCCCAAGGCTTTGTCTTTCACGCGGGCAATGAAATCGCGCACCACCGGCAAAGCCACATCGGCTTCGAGCAAGGCCATGCGCACCTCGCGCAGCATGTCGGCCACGTTCGATTCGGTGATGCGGGCCTGTCCGCTGAGGGTCTTGACGAGGCGTGAGAGTTTGTCGGTCAGGGCGGAGGCCATGGGGGAATCCAGAAAAATCCGGTTGAGCGTGTTGGCGAAACCCCAGCGGCTGCGCCTGAAAGGCTAAACTCGGACCCATGATTTTAGCGAGTGCGCCTTTTTGGACGCTGCCCTTCTCGGCACTGGCCGTCTTGATCTATGCCATACCCGCTCTGGTGCCCCGCCGCCTGAGCGATGTGCACGCACGCCGCCTGCTTTGGCTGGCCTGGGGCTTTCATGCCATCAGCTTGCTGGTGCTGCTGATGGGGCCTGTGCGTTTCGGTTTTGCCCCAGCGCTGTCGGTCACGGCCTGGCTGGTGGTCACGGCCTACATGATCGAGACCCAGTTTTTCCCCAAACTCAAGGCCCGCTGGGCCGTGGGCAGCTTGGGGGCCATGACCGTGGCGCTGGCCTGGGTGTTTCCAGGCACCTTGCTCACCACCCAGGCTTCAGCTTGGTTGCCGCTTCACTTTGCGCTGGGTTTGTCGGCCTACGGCATGTTTGCCGCAGCCGTGGTGCACGCCTGGATGATGACCCGCACCGAACATGACATCCGCCTGGCCCATGAAGGCTCCAGCGGCCTGCCACTGTTGACGCTGGAGCGCTTGACCTTTCGATTTGTGGGGGCAGGCTTTGCGCTGTTGACGGCCACCTTGGTCGCGGGCGCCCTGTTTGGCGAAGCCCTGTATGGCCAAAGCCACACCGAATGGCGCTGGGACCACAAACGTGTCTTTGCCGTTCTGTCTTGGCTCACCTTTGCCACCTTGCTGGTGGGCCGCAGCCAATGGGGCTGGCGGGGCCGCCGCGCTGTTCGGGTGCTCTACATCGGCGCGGGCTTGCTGCTGCTGTCTTATGCGGGTTCGCGCTTTGTGCTGGAAGTTTTGATTGGACGGGCTGGATGAAATACCTGATTTGGCTCTTGGTCATTGTGTTGGCGATCTGGGCTTTCAAACGCAGCCGCCGCGTCAACACGGTCACACCCGAAGACAAGCCCCCAGCCTCCCCGGCTACACCAGCCCATATGGCGGCCTGCCTGCATTGCGGCATCCATCTGCCCCAAGACGAAGCCGTCACGGGGGAAAAAGGCCTTTACTGCAGCACCGAGCACCGCGCAGCCGCTCACGACCGCAACCCGGTCTGAACATCCGGGCCTGCCGCGCCCATCCACAGCCCACACCCCGCCATGTCTGACCACCCCAATGCATCCACCAGCCTTTGGGACAAGGGTTGGTATGCACCCGCCCAAAGATTGGATTCGCCCAACTTCGGCCCCAGACCCCCGGACACCTGCATCGATTTGCTTGTGATCCATTCCATCAGCCTGCCGCCTGGGCAATATGGCGGCCAAGAGGTGCAAGCGCTGTTCACCAACCAACTGGACTGGGACGCCCACCCGTATTTCTCCCAAATACGGGGCTTGCAGGTGTCCTCACACTTTTACATCCGACGTGACGGCAGCCTCTGGCAGTTTGTCAGTGCCGACGACCGGGCATGGCATGCCGGCCAGTCCGAGTACCGGGGACGCCCCCAATGCAATGACGACTCGATCGGCATCGAGCTCGAAGGCTTGGAGGGCGATGTCTTTGAGGACGCTCAATACGAGCGATTGCGTCGGCTGTGCCTGGACTTGCACCGACACTACCCGATTGCGCACATCGCCGGCCATGAGCACATCGCACCGGGTCGCAAGCACGACCCGGGGGCCGGATTTGACTGGATGCGACTGAAGGCATCGGTCAAATTGCCAAATCGGTATTTTCCCCTGTGCCTTTGATGCGACAAGCAAAAAATATTTTTGTTTATTTTTACAGTTGGCTGATCATTTCATCAGTTGCTGAGCACAGCAGCCCTGTTTGGACAGGCCCTTGAAATCCAGCGATTGCGCAAGAAAAGCCTCTGGAAGTCGCATCGCGATTGAGTCCGCCCCACCAAAGCCCGTCTTTTGTTGATTTTCAGAGGCTTTTTTCAGCCTCTGAAAAGCCCGTTCGCACGCCGTGAACCAAGCAAAGCCTCGCACTTTCGATCCAGGGGTCATTTTGTACCGGTACACTACCTGTAGTGGCTTGTCATGACCCCAGACACCAGATATAGTGTCCGTTACAAATTATCACAAATACCCCGAACGGCAATTCCACCCCGTTTGAACGTCTCAACTTCGAACCAAAACACAAAGATGACCATGCAAACTGACCTGTCCATCCCCCCCACAACCTCTGGTCTGATGAGCCTGCCCACCGACCGGGCCGACGCGGCCGCCTTGAACCCCCTGAACCACTACCAAATCATCCGCCGCAACGGTGCTGTGGTGCCTTTTGAGCCCAACAAAATCGCCGTGGCCATGATGAAAGCCTTCTTGGCGGTGCACGGCACCCAAGGTGCAGCATCTGCCAGCGTTCGTGAAGTGGTCGAAGAACTGACGCAAAACGTGGTCCGCGCCCTGATGCGCTCACGCCCCGGTGGTGGCACTTTCCACATTGAAGACGTGCAAGACCAGGTCGAATTGGGCCTGATGCGCAGCAGCAACCACGAAGTGGCCCGTGCCTATGTGTTGTACCGTGAGCGTCGCACCCAAGAGCGTTCACAGCAAAGCCAAGCCGTGTCACCCGTGGCTCAAGAGCCTGCATTGCAAGTCATGGACCAAGGCCAACGTGTCGCCTTGGATCTGAAATACCTCAAAACCCTGATGGTGAACGCCTGTGCAGGCTTGGGCAAAGACGTCAGCCCCGAGCCCATCATGGCCGAGACCATGCGCAACCTGTACGACGGTGTGCCCATGGAAGAGGTCTACAAAGCCTCCATCCTCGCCTCACGCACCCTGATCGAAAAAGACCCTGACTACACCTACGTCACCGCCCGTCTGCTGATGCACACCATCGCCAAGGAAATCCTGGGCAAGGAAGTCACCCAAGACCAGATGGCCGAGGAGTACATCAACTACTTCCCCCAGTTCATCAAAAAGGGCATCGACAACGACCTGCTGGACGCCAAGCTGGCCCAGTTTGACCTGAAAAAACTGGCCGAAGCCCTCAAGCCCGAGCGTGACCTGCAGTTCGACTACCTGGGCCTGCAGACCCTGTATGACCGCTATTTCCTGCACGTGCGCAAGCAACGCATCGAAATGCCCCAGGCCTTCTTCATGCGTGTGGCCATGGGCCTGTCGGTCAATGAAATTGACCGTGAGGCCCGCGCCATCGAATTCTATGAAGTCCTGTCGTCGTTCGACTTCATGTCGTCCACCCCCACATTGTTCAACAGCGGCACCTTGCGTCCCCAGCTGTCGAGCTGCTACCTGACCACCGTGCCCGACGACCTGGACGGCATTTACGAGTCCATCAAGGAAAATGCCTTGCTGTCCAAATTTGCGGGCGGTCTGGGCAACGACTGGACGCGTGTGCGGGCCATGGGCTCCCACATCAAGGGCACCAACGGTGAATCCCAAGGCGTGGTGCCTTTCCTGAAAGTGGTCAACGACACGGCTGTGGCCGTGAACCAGGGCGGCAAGCGCAAGGGCGCGGTCTGCACGTATCTGGAGACCTGGCACCTGGACATCGAGGAATTCCTGGAGCTGCGCAAGAACACCGGCGACGACCGCCGCCGCACCCACGACATGAACACGGCCAACTGGATCCCCGACCTGTTCATGCGCCGCGTCATGGAAAAAGGCGACTGGACCTTGTTCTCGCCCTCTGACTGCCCGGATCTGCATGACAAATTCGGTGCCGACTTCGAAAAAGCCTACACCGCCTACGAAGCCAAAGCCGAACGTGGCGAGATCAAGCCCAGCAAAAAGGTGCCCGCCACCGACCTGTGGCGCAAGATGCTGTCGATGCTGTTCGAGACCGGCCATCCTTGGATCACCTTCAAAGACGCCTGCAACGTGCGCTCGCCTCAGCAGCACGCAGGTGTTGTGCACTCCTCCAACCTGTGCACCGAGATCACACTCAACACCAGCGACACCGAAACCGCTGTTTGCAACCTGGGCTCGGTCAATTTGGCGCGTCACCTCAAGGACAGCTCCAGCGGCAAGGTCCTCGACCATGACAAGCTGAAAAAGACCATTTCCACGGCCATGCGCATGTTGGACAACGTGATCGACATCAACTACTACGCGGTCAAAAAAGCACGCGACTCCAACATCCGCCACCGCCCCGTGGGTCTGGGCCTGATGGCTTTCCAGGACGCGCTGTACGAGATGCGCATTTCTTACGCCTCGCAAGCCGCCGTCGAGTTTGCCGACCAGTCGATGGAAGCGATCTGCTACTACGCCTACTGGGCCTCCACCGAGTTGTCCAAAGAGCGCGGTCAGTACTCCAGCTACAAGGGTTCTTTGTGGGACCAGGGCATCTTGCCTTTGGACACCATCGACTTGCTGGCCCGCGAGCGCGGCGGCTATGTGGAAGTGGACCGTTCGGCCACTCTGGACTGGAATGCCTTGCGCCAGAAAATCAAGGCGGACGGCATGCGCAACTCCAACTGCGTGGCGATTGCCCCCACCGCCACCATCTCCAACATCATTGGCGTGGACGCTTCGATCGAGCCTTGCTTTGGCAACCTGTCGGTCAAGTCCAACCTGTCGGGCGAGTTCACCGTCATCAACAGCTATTTGGTGCGTGACTTGAAGCGTCTGGGTTTGTGGGACGACGTGATGGTCATGGACCTGAAACACTTTGACGGCTCACTGCGTCCCATCGACCGTGTACCCCAGGACATCAAGGCTTTGTACGCGACCGCGTTTGAAGTCGAAACCACCTGGCTGGTCGAGGCTGCCGCGCGTCGCCAAAAGTGGATTGACCAAGCGCAGTCGCTCAACATTTACATGGCGGGTGCATCGGGCAAAAAACTCGACGACACCTACAAGCTCGCTTGGTTGCGCGGCCTGAAAACCACCTACTACTTGCGCACATCGAGCGCCACTCAAGTTGAGAAATCCACCGTGAATGCCGGCTCGCACAACGCGGTGTCTGCATCCGGTGCGCCGAGTGCTGGCATGGGTGCGATCGAGGCCGCTGCCGCTGCTGCACAAGCTCAAATGGCTGCTGTGCCGGCCACCGACATCAAGTTCTGCGCCATCGACGATCCAGGTTGCGAAGCTTGCCAGTGATGCGCCTTGCACCGTGCAGCGCATCCGCATGCGCTGTTCGATGCAATGGAACAACACTTCATGCTCAGCCTGTGTCCTAATTGGATGAACGGCTTTGCAATTTGTGGTCATGCTTTCATAATTTAAGAACTGGAATTTTTTATGCTGTCCTGGGACGATCAAGTCAAACCCGCATTGCAACCCGCAATGCCCACTTTCACGGGTGCAGACCCCTCTGCAGCCACTGCTGCGCCGTCTTCAAACGCGGCTGCTTCTGCAGCACCGCGCCGCATGAACGCTGCCGACAAGCGCATCATCAACGGCCAGACCGACGTGAACCAGTTGGTGCCCTTCAAATACAAATGGGCTTGGGAAAAATACCTGGCCACCTGCGCCAACCACTGGATGCCGCAGGAAGTGAACATGAACCGCGACATCGCCTTGTGGAAAGACCCCAACGGTCTGACAGAAGACGAGCGTCGCATTGTCAAGCGCAACCTGGGTTTCTTTGTCACGGCCGACTCGCTGGCCGCCAACAACATCACCTTGGGCACCTACCGCCACATCACGGCACCCGAGTGCCGCCAGTTCCTGTTGCGCCAGGCCTTTGAAGAAGCCATCCACACACACGCCTACCAATACATCGTCGAATCGCTGGGCCTGGACGAGTCGGAAATCTTCAACGCCTACAACGAAGTCAAATCCATCCGCGACAAAGACGAGTTCCTGATCCCGTTCATCAACGTGATCATGGACCCCAACTTCAAGACCGGCACGCTGGAAACCGATCAGACGCTGCTCAAGTCCCTGATCGTGTTCGCCTGCCTGATGGAAGGTTTGTTCTTTTATGTGGGCTTTACACAGATTTTGGCGCTGGGCCGTCAAAACAAGATGACCGGTGCGGCCGAGCAGTACCAGTACATCCTGCGTGATGAGTCCATGCACTGCAACTTCGGCATTGACCTGATCAACACCGTCAAGTACGAAAATCCCCAGCTGTGGACCAATGAATTCAAAGCCGAGATCAAGGACCTGTTCCTCAAAGCGGTCGAATTGGAATACCAATACGCGGAAGACACCATGCCCCGCGGCGTCTTGGGCATGAACGCTTCCATGTTCAAAGGCTATTTGCGCTACATCGCCAACCGCCGTGCCACCCAGATCGGTCTGGAAGCCTTGTTCCCGAACGAGGAAAATCCATTCCCTTGGATGAGCGAGATGATCGACCTGAAAAAGGAACGGAATTTCTTCGAAACCCGGGTCATCGAATACCAAACCGGTGGGGCTTTGTCTTGGGACTGATCTTCTGACTGACTTTTCCATGTCCCCCCTCATCAAGCCACTCGCCACCAAGTCTTCGGACTTTGGGCGAAGTGGCTTTTCTGCGTTCATGGTGTTGGGGGATTCCCCAGCACCATGGATCGCTTTGTGCAATCCAACAAGCACCAAGCGTTCCCTTTCCGTTGAGTTCTCAACTTGATCAAGGAGAAAATCATGGCAACTGCAAAAAAAGCAGCAGCAACAAAAGCTGCTCCAGCAAAAAAGGCCGCACCGGCCAAGAAAGCGGCTCCAGCTAAAAAAGTAGCCGCAGCCAAGAAACCCGCCGCTAAAAAAGCAGCTCCAGCAAAGAAAGCCGCTCCTGCCAAAAAAGCAGTCGCAGCCAAAAAGCCAGCCGCTAAAAAAGCAGCACCGGCCAAAAAAGCCGCTCCCGCCAAAAAAGTAGCAGCAGCCAAAAAGCCAGCCGCGAAAAAGGCAGCACCGGCCAAAAAAGCCGTTGCAAAGAAAGCTGTAGCGAAAAAAGCCGCTCCCGCCAAAAAAGCAGCACCGGCCAAAAAAGCCGCAGTCAAGAAGACTGCAGCCAAGAAGCCAGCTGCCAAAAAAGCGGTTGTGAAAAAAGCGGCCAAAAAACCAGCAGCAAAGAAGGCATCCAAAGCACCCGCTGCCCCGGCTGCACAAACGACCCTGAATCCTCAAGCTGCGTGGCCGTTTCCTTCGGCCGCCAAGCCCTGATTCACCGTCTAGGCGCTAGCCACAAAGCCCGTCACTGGCAACAGTGCCGGGCTTTTTTCATTCTGGATGGCGGCCGAACCGGCCCAGGTCAAGGGTAGAAACTGAGCAAGCGGTAATCTGTGAACACCAGCTCTGGTGACACCTGAACCTTCAAGCTGCCGGACCAGGACTGGCCCGGTGACAAGGTCGGTGGTGCGCCGGTCTGTGCAGGCAAGAGCACAGTGCGCAAGACCAGCTTGCCTTGTGGATCCATCAAACTCAGCTCCAGGGCCGTCATGCCCAATACACTGCGCGTGGTGTTGCGCACGGACCAAGTCAGAACATGGTCTTCACTGCGCTGCACGAGGCTGGAACTGTCGATGACCACACCCTCTGCGTCACGCAAAGGGCTGATTTCACAACCCAAGGACTGGCACACCTGGCGCACCGCCGGTTCACTGGCTGGCCACGCCGCCACAATGGCATCTCTTTGGAGGTAAGCCAGATGCAGCACCAACAATAAACCCAAGCTCAACAAGCCCCATGCTGCAAGCCATGTCTTGGAGGCCGCAGGAGCGGTGACTTTTTCTGTCTGTTCCGAGGGCTCCATCACCCAGGGCTCAGACTTGAAACTGGACAAAGCACTTTCAAAAGCGGCCAACTCGGCTTGCGCGTGCCGTGTTTGAACAGGCTTGTGGTGGTCTTCCTTTTTCTTCAGAAAATCATCGAGTGCGATGCGCTCAGCCGAATCAGCCACGGCGTCGGGCGCCTCCTGCAAAGCCTGCGTTGTGCTCAAAGCGCCTGCATCGGGTGCATCAGGCAGCGGCACAAAGTCAGGTGAACGAACTGGCTCGGCAAGCGTTGGTGACCAGCGCAGTACAAGTCCGGTGCTGTCAAAAACATGGTTGCAGGCGCCGCATCGCAACCAGCCTTTGGCAGCTTGCAGGTGGGCGTCCCCCAGCTGATAAACCGTGGTGCACGAAGGACAGCGGGTGATCCTGTTCATGGCCAGATTGTAGACAGGCTCATGCAGGACTTGAGGGTAGGCGTTGTCCGGGCCACGCCAATGGCCGCTTCAGGCGGAATGAGCCACCGCCTTGGCGGTCATCAAAATCCAACCCTCTTGGGTGTCGGCCACTTCGAGGGCCAGCCAAGGCGCGTAAGCGGCTTTGAGCTCCTCGGCCTGCCGCTCAAGGATACCGGCCAAGACCAAATGGCCACCAGGCGACACATAAGAACACAACAATGGGGCCAACACCTTCAAGGGTGTGGCCAAAATATTGGCCAAGACCGTCTGGTACTGGCCCTGTGCTTTGTCGGGCAGGCCCGCCTTCAACTGCACACCATTGGCCTGCGCATTCAACTCGGTCGAGGTCACTGCAGCGTCGTCAATGTCGACGGCATCGATGTCCAGGGCGCCGTATTTGGCCGCACCGATGGCCAAAATGCCCGAGCCACAACCGTAGTCGAGCACACGTTGCCCCTGCACGCCATGCTGCGCAATCCAGCGCAGGCACATGCGGGTGGTGGGGTGGGTACCGGTGCCAAAAGCCAAACCCGGATCGAGACGGATGATTTGGCGGGCTTGTTTGGGCGGTTCGTGCCAGGTGGGGACGATCCAGAAATCAGGGGTCACCTCGACGGGCGCAAACTGCGACTGGGTCAAGCGCACCCAGTCTTGGTCTTCCACGGTCTGGATGCCCAACAACTGGCAGTCCTCAAAAAAGTCTTGCGCACCCAGCAAAACCGCCGCCTCCTTGGCCGCGGCTTCTTGGGCAAACAAGGCCACCATGCGCGAACGCTGCCAGCCGTCTTTGGGCGGGGGCATGCCCGGCTCGCCAAACAGCGCTTGTTCGGCAGGCGTCTGGGCATCAGCATCTTCGACCGACACGCTCAATGCGTCCAGGGCATCGAGCGCATCACTCAGCACGTCCACCCGGTCTTCGGGGCACAGCAAGCTCAGTTCATACATAAAGGTCAGCGCTTGTGTTGACTCAGCCAATGTTCCAAATAATGGATATTGGTGCCGCCTTGCATGAACTTGGCGTCCACCATCAACTCGCGGTGCAAGGGGATGTTGGTGCTGATGCCTTCGATCACGGTTTCATTCAAAGCGGTTTGCATGCGGGCCAAAGCCTGCTCGCGGGTGTCGCCATGCACGATCAGTTTGCCAATCATCGAGTCGTAGTTCGGCGGCACAAAGTAATTGTTGTACACGTGCGAATCCACCCGAACACCGGGCCCACCCGGCATGTGCCAGGATGTGACGCGGCCGGGCGAAGGTGTGAACTTAAAGGGATCTTCGGCGTTGATGCGGCATTCAATGGCATGACCCCGGATCTGGATCTGCTTTTGGGTGAAAGGCAACTTCTCACCGGCGGCGACCATGATCTGCGTCTTAACGATGTCCACACCCGTGACCCACTCGGTCACCGGGTGCTCGACTTGCACACGGGTGTTCATCTCGATGAAATAGAACTCGCCGTTTTCGTAGAGGAATTCAAACGTGCCCGCCCCGCGGTAGTTGATCTTTTTGCAAGCGGCCACACAGCGCTCGCCAATCTTGTCGATCAGCTTGCGTGGAATGCCGGGTGCAGGGGCTTCTTCGATCACTTTTTGGTGACGCCGCTGCATCGAACAGTCGCGTTCACCCAAATACACCGCGTTGCGGTGCTTGTCGGCCAAAATCTGGATCTCGACGTGGCGGGGGTTCTGCAAGAACTTTTCCATGTAGACCGCAGGATTGCCAAAAGCAGCACCGGCTTCGGCCTTGGTCATTTGTACCGCGTTCACCAGGGCTGCCTCGGTGTGCACCACACGCATGCCGCGACCACCGCCGCCGCCCGCGGCCTTGATGATGACCGGGTAACCCACGGATTTGGCGATGCGTCGGATTTGCACCGGGTCATCGGGCAGCTCGCCTTCGGAGCCGGGCACACACGGCACACCGGCACGGATCATGGCCTGTTTGGCCGAGACCTTGTCGCCCATGATGCGGATCGACTCGGGGGTGGGACCAATGAACTGGAAACCGCTTTTTTCAACCCGCTCGGCAAAGTCGGCGTTCTCGCTCAAAAAGCCGTAGCCAGGGTGAATCGCTTCGGCATCCGTGACTTCGGCGGCCGAGATGATGGCGGGCATATTGAGGTAGCTCAGCGGGGAGGCTGCCGGACCAATACAAACGGCTTCTTCGGCCAACTTGACGTATTTGGCTTCTTTGTCGGCTTCGGAATAGACCATCACCGCTTTGACGCCCAACTCGCGACAAGCGCGTTGGATGCGCAAGGCGATTTCGCCTCGGTTGGCGACCAGGATTTTCTTGAACATGAAATCCCCGTGGCTTTATTCGACGATGAAAAGAGGCTGACCGTATTCCACGGCCTGACCGTTTTCACACAGGATCTGCGTGACGGTGCCGGCTTTGTCGGATTCGATCTCGTTGAGGATCTTCATCGCTTCGATGATGCACAGGGTGTCACCCTCTTTGACCACCGAGCCGATCTGGATGAATGGCGCCGAGCCAGGGCTGGACGAGCGGTAAAACGTGCCCACCATGGGCGACTTGACGGCGTGACCGGCGGGCGCTGAAGCCACCACAGGGGGCGCCTCCACCGCGGGCGCCGCCGGGGCCACCGGGGCAGGGGCTGCGACCACGGGAGCAGCTTGTTGCAACACCACAGGCTGTGCCACCCCCATGCTCTTGACAATGCGGACCTTGCCTTCGGCTTCTGTGATTTCCAGTTCCGACACGTTCGAATCGGACACCAAGTCAATCAGTGTTTTGAGTTTGCGCAAATCCATAGATCCTCCATTGCTTGAGCATGTGTAATGGAGCGAATTTACACCAAATTCTAGTCAAAATACATGAATTTACCTTTTCTTATCCGAATCAGTCTCACGGACAATGGCGTTTCGGCGCTTTTCTCGGGGCCCCTTCGGCAAGGGGCCAAGGGGAATGTCTCAAAGGGTGGCACTGCGCCACTGAAACAAATCATCCGGCGTCAGCTGCCCCATCTTCTGCCGCCAAATGCTGCCATCTGCTTTGAAAAATACTGTAAATGGCAAACCACCCGCCGCATTGCCCAAGGATTTGGCCAACTCCGTGCCCGCCAAACCCGCCATGCCAATGGGGAAACCCAGTGGCTGGCGGTCCAAAAAGCGACGCACAGCACTGGGTTGGTCAATGGCCAAAGCCACCACTTGATGGCCTTTGGCCGTGTTTTCCCGCCAGAAGGCCTCAATCATGGGCAACTCATCGATGCACGGCGGGCACCAAGTGGCCCAAAAGTTCAACAACAGCGGTTTGCCCTGGAAACCGGCCATGGCCAAGGCCTCGCCGGAGGGTGACTCAAATTGCTGACCCCAAAACGGGTGGCTGGCTGCTTGAGCCACGTCCCGAGGTTCAAAACGCCACAAGGCCACGCCGACCCCGGCGACAGCGGCTGCAGCACCTGCCCCCCAAATCAAGTGGCGTCTGGAAGGGGTTGCAGTGGATGGATTCATGCTCGAATTGTCTTTCATGCCGCCATCAGGCGCTCCAAAGCGAGCAAATCCCCCCGGGGCGAGCGGCCTTGTGCATCGGGCAGCAAAGCCCCGCGCAAATCGTCCAGGTCGTAAATGCGCAGGTGCACACCCACATCTTCGTTCAAGGCTTCACAAAAACTGTGCAGACTCAACACCTCCACATCGTCGCCATGCAGGCCACGCACGGTTTGAGTCTCGTAGCGCTGGTTCTGGTTGATCAGGGCAATTTCGGCCGATTTGGGGTCGTCACAAAACAAGGCCAGGTCCACATCGCACAAGCGTGTGGCCCAACCTTGCCAGACCGCACCACCCAGGTGCGGTCGGAATTCAGCCAGGCGCTGCATCCAGACCCTTGCCAATTCGCGCAAGGCCAGCAATTCGCCCGGCTGCGTGTCGGCACAAAACAAGGCGATGTAGTCGCGCACCTCGGCCTCGACCACGTCGTTGGTGGGCAAAGCGGTGCGGGTGGGCAGGCCCAGATCTTTGAGGGCGCGGTGCTTGGCCGGGCCAAAGGCCAAGCCTTCTTCGACCACCAAACGGGCGGCGGTGGCGGCAATTTCAAGGGCAAGGTCGTTCATGGGCACCGATTGTGACCGGCCACAACGGGTCTCAGTTCGGGTTACGCCCGATGGCCCCCTAAAATCCGGGCATGCATATACATATCTTGGGCATTTGTGGCACCTTCATGGGGGGCTTGGCCGCGCTGGCCCGCGAGGCAGGGCATCGGGTTACCGGGTGTGACGCGGGCGTTTACCCGCCCATGAGTGACCAGCTGCGGGCTTTGGACATCGAGCTGATCGAGGGTTTTGACGCCGACCAGATGGCCCTGAAACCCGACATGTACGTGGTCGGCAACGTGGTCAGCCGGGCCCGATTGGCCGACGGCAACCCCAAATTCCCGCTGATGGAAGCCATTTTGGAGGCCGGTGCACCGTACACCAGCGGCCCCCAGTGGCTGTCCGAGCATGTGCTGCAAGGCCGCCATGTGCTGGCCGTGGCGGGTACCCACGGCAAAACCACCACCACCTCGATGCTGGCCTGGGTGCTGGAGCAAGCCGGTCTGCAACCCGGTTTTTTGGTGGGCGGCGTGCCGCTCAACTTTGGCGTCTCGGCCCGGCTGGGGGCTGGAAAGTATTTCGTGATCGAAGCCGACGAATACGACACCGCCTTCTTCGACAAGCGCAGCAAGTTTGTGCACTACCGCCCGCGCACCGCCATCCTGAACAACCTCGAGTTCGACCACGCCGACATCTTTGACGACCTGGCGGCGATTGAGCGCCAGTTCCACCACCTGGTGCGCACCGTGCCCGGCTCGGGCCGTGTGGTGGTCAACGGCCTGGAAGAAAGCCTGACGCGCGTGCTGGCACAAGGCTGTTGGAGCGAAGTTCGAACCTTTGGTGCAGCGGTGAGCGACTTTGTGGCCGAGGGTGAGCCTTCTCAGTTCCAAGTTTTGCAGGCTGGCCAACCGGTGGCCGAAGTGCAATGGGCCATTGGCGGCGTGCACAACCAGCTCAATGCGCTGGCATCCATCGCGGCCGCCGAGCATGTGGGCGTGAGCCCAGCTGTGGCGGCGCAAGCCTTGGCCACATTTGAAAACGTCAAACGCCGCATGGAAGTGCGTGGCACCGTCCAACGCGAAGGGGGTGGCATCACCGTTTACGACGACTTCGCCCACCACCCCACCGCGATCCGCACCACCATCAACGGCCTGCGCCGCCAAGTGGGCCCAGCCCGCATCCTGGCGATTTTTGAGCCCCGCAGCAACACCATGAAGCTTGGCACCATGAAAGCCCAGCTGCCCTGGAGCCTGGAAGAAGCCGATCTGGCCTTTTGCCATTCAGGTGGACTGGGCTGGGACGCAGTTGCGGCGCTTGAACCCATGGGCTCCAAAGCGCAGGTGGGTACCAACATCGACGAGGTGATTGCCCAGGTGCTGGCGCAAGTTCAGCCCGGCGACCACTTGCTGTGTATGAGCAACGGCGGCTTTGGTGGAATTCACACGAAGCTGCTCGCTGCCCTCAACAAGTAAACCCACAAAGACCGCGCACGGGCGCTTGCCGCTTCGAATGCGGTGCCTGCGAAACAGGCACCGACCAGCTCAACGCGAGCGGCGCGCCTTCACCGCATCTGACAGCACCTGCAACACGCCTTCGCTGTCGTCCCAGCCAATGCAAGCGTCGGTGATGCTCTGGCCGTAGGTCAGGTTCGCCACATCGTGCTGGCCAGGCGTGAATTTCTGAGCGCCGTCTTTCAAGTGGCTTTCCACCATGACGCCGAACACTTGCCGCGAGCCGCCGCTGATTTGCGCGGCGATGTCCTTGGCCACGTCGATCTGGCGCTCGTGCTTTTTGCTGCTGTTGGCGTGGCTGCAGTCCACCATCAAAGTGGCGGGCAGCTTGGCGGCTTCGAGTTCCTTGCAGGCCGCGGCCACGCTTTCAGCGTCGTAATTGGGCGCTTTGCCGCCGCGCAAAATCACATGGCAGTCTTGATTGCCTTGGGTCTGCACGATGGCGACCTGGCCATTTTTGTGCACCGACAAGAAGTGATGCCCACGGGCAGCCGCCTGGATCGCATCGGTCGCGATCTTGATGTTCCCGTCGGTGCCGTTTTTGAAGCCGATGGGCGCCGACAGGCCCGAAGCCAGCTCGCGGTGAACCTGGCTCTCGGTGGTGCGGGCGCCGATGGCGCCCCAGCTGATCAAGTCGCCAATGTACTGGGGCGAGATCACGTCCAAAAACTCGCTGCCTGCGGGCAGGCCTTGGCGGTTGATCTCGATCAGCAGCTGGCGTGCGATGCGCAGGCCTTCGTCGATGCGGTAGCTCTCGTCCAGGTAGGGGTCATTGATCAGGCCCTTCCAGCCCACGGTGGTGCGGGGCTTTTCGAAGTACACACGCATCACGATCTCGAGCGTATCGGCGTACTTGTCCCGCAAGGGCTTCAAACGGCGGGCATAGTCCAGGGCGGCGGCCGGGTCGTGGATCGAGCAAGGGCCAATGATGACCAGCAGGCGGTCATCCTGGCCGTGCACGATCTTGGCGATCGATTGGCGGGTTTGGGAGATCAGAGTTTCCGTGGCCGTGCCGGCTATCGGGAAAAAACGGATCAAATGTTCTGGCGGCGGGAGCACGGTGATGTCCTTGATGCGTTCGTCGTCGGTCTGGCCAGTGCGGTCGGCGGCATTCGGATACCAGCTCTCGGGGGCTGCGGTTTTGGCATTCATCGTGGACTCCTCAGATTGAAAAAAACAGGTGAAAAAAAACCGCCGGGCTTTGGGGCTCCGGCGGTGTGTGTCGAGATGTTCGGGTGCTTATGCGCTCGCCTCTCGTCCGCCGGGAACTGAGAACCAAAAATAAAAAAAGTAAAACGCGGTGCGCAAAGACATGGGTTCAATGTATCACAGCTGAATGACAGTTCCTGACAGGCCGATCCGGGGACAAACCCGGAGGGCCTTTTGGGGCATCAGGACTCATGTTCAGGCCGTGCCCCCAACGGTCAGGCCATCGATGCGCAAGGTTGGCTGACCCACGCCCACCGGCACGCTCTGGCCTTCCTTGCCACAGGTGCCCACACCCGAGTCGAGCTTCATGTCGTTGCCGATCATGCTGATCTTCTTGAGCGATTCGGGGCCGCTGCCGATCAGGGTGGCGCCCTTGACGGGGTATTGGATCTTGCCGTTTTCCACCCAATACGCCTGGCTGGCCGAGAACACGAATTTGCCGCTGGTGATGTCGACCTGGCCGCCCGCAAAGTTGGTGGCGTACAGGCCTTTTTTGATGCTGGCCACGATTTCTTCGGCGCTTTTGTCGCCGCCCAGCATGTAGGTGTTGGTCATGCGCGGCATGGGCACATGGGCATAGCTTTCGCGGCGGCCGTTGCCCGTGGGTTTGACGCCCATCAATCGCGCGTTCATCGCGTCCTGGATGTAGCCACGCAAGATGCCGTCTTCGATCAGCACGTTCTTTTGGCTGGCATGGCCTTCGTCGTCCACGTTCAGCGAGCCCCGGCGGTCGGCGATGGTGCCGTCATCCAGCACGGTGACACCTTTGGCCGCCACGCGCTGGCCAATACGGCCGCTGAAGGCGCTTGAGCCCTTGCGGTTGAAGTCGCCCTCCAGGCCGTGGCCAACAGCCTCGTGCAGGAGCACGCCAGGCCAGCCATTGCCCAGCACCACCGTCATCTCGCCTGCGGGTGCGGGGCGGGCTTCGAGGTTGATCAGCGCGGCCGACACGGCTTCTTGCACATAGCTCTCGACCATGGCATCGTCAAAGTAGGCCAGGCCAAAGCGGCCACCGCCGCCACTGCTGCCCACTTCACGGCGGCCGTTTTGCTCGGCGATCACCGTGACCGACAGGCGGATCAAGGGGCGCACATCGGCGGCCAAGGTCCCGTCAGCGCGGGCGACCATCACCACGTCGTATTCGGTGGCCAAACCGGCCATGACCTGCACCACACGCGGATCCTTGGCACGGGCAATTTTTTCCACACGCCCCAGCAGGTTCACCTTGGCCGTGCTGTCCAGGGTGGACATCGGGTCCAGCGAAGGGTAGAGCGAGCGACTGGCCGACACCTTTCGGGCGGGCACTTTGATGCGCTTGTTTAGTGTGGCCTGCGCGATGGTGCGCACGGTCATGGCGGCGTCCATCAAAGACGCTTCGGAGATGTCGTCCGAGTAAGCGAAGGCTGTTTTTTCGCCCGACACGGCCCGCACGCCCACACCTTGGTCGATGCTGAAGCTGCCGGTCTTGACGATGCCCTCTTCCAAGCTCCAACCTTCGGAGCGGGTGTACTGGAAATACAGGTCGGCGTCATCGACAGCGTGGGCCTTGATGGCGGCCAACGCCCGGCTCAGGTGGGTTTCATCCAGCCCAAAAGGCTCAAGCAAGAGGGATCGGGCCGTGGCCAAGCGTTCGATGGTGGGTTCGCGTGAAATCATGGGGTCATTGTAGGCACGGAACAAGACCCTTGCCGAGTCTGGAGAGACAAGCCTCAGACACGGGTCTGATCTTGCCAAGCACAGGGCGCCGCTCAGCGCTGGCGCATGAGTTGCAGCAAAGCCGCGTCATCGAGGTCAGCCCAGCCCTGCTGCAGCGCTTGGGCAAACAGTTCGCGTGCGATGCGGCCCAAAGGGGGGTCAAACGCCACTTCTTCGGCGGCAGCCAGGGCCAGGCCCGTGTCCTTGGCCAACAAACTCACATGGGCACGGGGCACCAGGTCACCGGCCAGTGCGCGGCGCATGCGGTCCGATCCGATCCAGCTTTGCCCGCTGGAGGCCTCGATCACGGAGAGCGTGGCCGCGGGCGCCAGGCCCAAGCGTTCGGCCAGGGCCATGGCCTCGGCAGCACCGGCCAAGTTCACAGCTGCAAGCAGGTTGTTGACCAGTTTGGTGCGTGCCCCATCACCTGCCCGGGTGCCCACGTGAAAGACCTGGTCGCTCAAAGCGTTCAGCAAGTTTTGGTGGTGCGTCCACACGGCATCCGAACACGCCACCATCAGGCTCATGCGGCCCTCACGGGCGCGCACGGGGCCACCGGACATCGGCGCGTCCATGCAATCGACGCCCTGAAGCGCCAAACGCTTGGCCTGCAACTCGACCGTGGCAGGCCCCAGCGTCGGGCACAGCATCACACACTGGCCGGGCTGCAAGTGCGCACCCGCACCTCCCTCGCCCCACAGCACCACATCGGTTTGTGCCGCATCGACCACCGCGACCAGCAACACCCCTTGGGGTGCCAAGACCTGTGCAGCCTGCCCGGCCGAGCTGCAAGGCACTGCCCCCAGCGCCACGGCTTGGGCCTGCGCCCGTGCATCGCTGTCGTGCACGGCCACTGACCAGCCCATATCGCACAAGCGGGCCAACATGGCGCCGCCCATATTGCCTGCACCGACCACCGCCACAGCACTTGAAGGCATCATGTTTGCACCAGTTGTTTCGACTTGGCAATCGACATCAAAATGCCCAGCGCCAGCCCCAAAGTGACCATGGCCGTGCCGCCATAACTGATGAAAGGCAAGGGCACACCCACGACCGGCAAGATCCCACTGACCATGCCCATGTTCACAAAAGCGTAAGTGAAGAAAATCATGGCCATGCTGCCCGCCAACAAACGGCTGAACAAGGTAGGCGCCTGCATGGCAATGACCAGGGCCCGGTAAATCAGGAAGAAAAAGCAGGTCAGCAACACCAAGCCACCCAACAGGCCAAACTCTTCACCCAAGGCCGCAAAAATGAAGTCGGTGGTGCGCTCAGGGATGAACTCCAGGTGGGTTTGAGTGCCCTGCATGAAGCCCTTGCCCCAAAAGCCACCCGAACCGATCGCGATCATGCCCTGAATGATGTGAAAGCCCTTGCCCAAAGGGTCACGGCCCGGGTCCAGCAAGGTGCACACCCTTTGGCGCTGGTACTCGTGCAGGACATGCCAATCCACATCGGGCTGGCACAGGCTGGGCTCCATGATCACCAGCACCACAATGCCCACCAGCCCCAAAACGAAGGGCGGCACTATCCAGCGCCACTTGAGTCCTGCAAAGAAAATCACGGCCAAGCCCGCCGCCAGCACCAGTAAAGAAGTTCCCAGATCCGGCTGCTTCATGATCAGCAACACGGGGATGCCCAAAATCAGCAAAGAAACTGCGAAGTCAAAGGGCCGCAACTGCCCCTCGCGTTTTTGAAACCAAGCCGCCAGCATCAAGGGCAAGGCAATTTTCAGGATCTCACTGGGCTGGATCACGATGCCCAGGTTGAGCCATCGCGTGGAACCTTTTCGGGTGATACCAAACAGCGCCACCGCCACCAACAAAATCACACCGACCGCATACACCGGAACCGCCCAGGCCATCAGCTTGGAAGGTGGAATCTGGGCCACCACCAACATGATGAATCCCGCAATCAACATGTTGCGACCATGGTCAACAAAGCGGGTGCCGTGGTCATAGCCCGAGGAATACATGATCAACATGCCCAAGCAGGCCAGCAAGAAGACTGCGAAAGCCAAGGGCCCATCAAAGCCCTCCAGCAAACGCCACAAGCGCTGCAGCACCGTGGGCTTTTGAATGACGGAGGACGATCTCAGTGGCGCTTGGCGTGCGGTCTTGTGCATGGCAGATCAGGCAAATTCGCCCTTGGGGTCGCGCCCCATCAGGGCCACAACTGCCTCACGGGGACTCAAGCGTGCATCGAGCAGAGCCACCACCGCCTCGGTGATCGGCATGTCGACACCCAAGGCGCGGGCACGTTGCATGACGGTGCGGGCGCTGTACACCCCCTCGGCCACATGCCCGAGCGATGCCACTGCCTGATCCAAGGTCTGGCCTTGGGCCAGCAACAAACCCACTTTTCGGTTGCGGCTGAGCTCGCCCGTGGCCGTCAACACCAGGTCACCCAGGCCAGACAAACCCATGAATGTGTCGCTGTGCGCGCCCAGCGCCAGGCCCAGGCGTGTCATTTCGGCCAAGCCCCGCGTGATGAGGGCTGCTCGCGCATTGAGGCCGAGATGCAGACCATCGCACAAGCCTGTGGCGATGGCCAACACGTTCTTCACAGCGCCGCCCACCTCCACGCCCACGATGTCGCTGTTGGCATAAACGCGCAAAGCTGGACCATGAAAAGCGTGCACCAAGGCGTCACGCACGGGGGCATGAGCACTGGCGGCCACAAGGGCTGTGGGCTGCTGACGCGCCACTTCCAGGGCGAAACTGGGGCCACTCAAAGCACCCGCTTTCAGGTGCGGGGCCACTTGGGCCTGCACCTCGTGCGGCATCAGCCCCGTACCCGACTCCAGGCCCTTGCACAGCCAAACGACAGGTGCTATCACATTGGCCATGGCCGTGAGCGTGGCCCGCAAACCCGCCATGGGCGTGGCGATGACCCACAAGTTGCAGTTGGGCGAAGTCGACAACAAAGAGGCCAATGGGGCCGATGAAATCTCTATCGAATCAGGCAAATCAACGCCTGGCAGGTAACGGGCATTTTGTTTGTCCGTGCGCAAGGCGTCGGCTTGGGCAGCGTCACGGGCGTGCAAAGTGACGGCGTGCCCGCCCGTTTGACGGGCCGCCGCCAATGCCATGGCGGTGCCCCAAGCGCCGGCACCAATGAGGGTGATGTGCATGGTCCGGCTGAACCTCGGGTTCTGCTTACTGCGTGATCGCAGCGGCCTGCTCGGCTTGCTGAACTTGTTGCTGCTCGTACATGGCCTGGAAATTGATCTCGGCCAAGTGCACGGGCGGGAAGCCAGCACGGGTGATCAGGTCGGCCACATTGCCACGCAGGTAGGGGTACACGATTTGCGGGCAAGCGATGCCCATCACGGGACCCATCTGGTCTTCCGGCAGGTTGCGGATTTCGAAAATGCCGCCTTGCTTGCACTCGACCAAGAACACGGTCTTGTCGGCAATTTTGGTGTGCACGGTCGCGGTCACACAAACCTCAAAAACGCCTTCGGCCACGGGTGTGGCTTCCACGCCCAACTGGATGTCCACGCTGGGTTGTTGTTGGTCAAGCAAGATGGCGGGTGAATTGGGTTGCTCCAGCGAAGCCTCTTTCAGGTAGACACGCTGAATCTGGAAAACAGGGGCTTGGGCTTCTGGGCTTGGGGTGACGGCGGTATCGGTCATGGATAAATCTTTGAAAGGGTGGCGCCGAAATCAAACGGGCCTGAGAAATAGAAAGACTGTCAATTATCAGCGATGAAAGCCGAAGCTCAGAGCGGTCAAGGCTTGTGAAAACCCTGAGGACCCGGCTTCGCTTCAGGCTGCTTGAAGCAGGGGCAACAACCCCCCTTTGGCGTCCAGCGCCATCAGGTCATCACAGCCGCCCACATGGGTTTGGCCGATGAAAATTTGGGGCACTGTGCGGCGTCCGGTGATTTGCATCATGTGATCGCGCTGAGCGGGATCGGTATCGATGCGGATCTCTTCGATCTGCTCCACCCCTTTGGACTTGAGAATTTGCTTGGCTCGGACGCAGTAAGGGCAAACAGCGGTGGTGTACATCTTGACGGCGGTCATGGGGATTCCTTGTGGCAATGCGGTGGGAGATGGGTCAAAAAACGGGTTCAGGATTTCTCGGTGGGCATGCTGGCCGCGGTCCAGGCGCGTAAACCACCCGAGAGGGACTGCACGTTCTCAAAGCCGAGTTTGCGTGCGGTCGCTGCAGCGCGGGCCGAACGTGCCCCGACCTGGCACACCATGATGACCGGGGTCGACTTGTTTTTGACCACCTGCGCCAGCTTGTCCTCCAGCTGGCCCAAGGGCAAGTTTTTGGCCCCGATCACATGGCCACGGGCAAATTCATCGGGCTCGCACACGTCGATGACCACCGCTTTATCGCGGTTCATCAGCTGCACCATGGCTTGCGGGTCCAAGCCACCGCCCTTGGTCAACACCGGCAACAGCAAAGCCAAACCCGAAGCCAGCGCCATGGCCAGCAACATCCAGTTATCAATCAGAAAGTTCACGAATCAGACCTTTAGAGGCAAAAAAACAAAGGCCTGATCAAAGGCCAACCAACTCGGATTCTAAAATGACGGACTCCCTCCTTTGTTTTCACCCCATTCTGTGCCCCCTTTTGTGGCCCGATATACCCATGTACAAACTTGTCCTCATTCGCCACGGCGAATCCACCTGGAACCTGGAAAACCGCTTCACCGGCTGGACCGATGTGGACCTGACCCCCACGGGTGTGAGCCAAGCCATGTCGGCGGGAAAACTGCTCAAGGCCGAAGGTTGGGACTTTGACCTGTGCTACACCTCTGTGCTCAAGCGGGCCATCCACACCCTTTGGTACACCTTGGACGAAATGGACCGCACCTGGCTGCCCGTGGTCAAGGACTACCGCCTCAACGAGCGCCACTACGGGGCTTTGCAGGGTCTGAACAAAGCCGATATGGCCAAAAAGTTTGGCGACGAGCAGGTGCTGGTCTGGCGCCGCAGCTACGACACCCCGCCACCCGCCTTGGAAGCCACAGACCCCCGTTGTGAGCGCAGCGACCGCCGCTACCCTGACTCAGCCGTGGTGCCCCTGACCGAATGCCTGAAAGACACCGTAGCCCGTGTGCTGCCGGCTTGGAAGGACAGCATTGCCCCCAGCATCCTGGCAGGCCAGCGTGTCTTGATTGCCGCTCACGGCAACTCGATCCGTGCCCTGATCAAGTACTTGGACGGCATCTCCGAGACCGATATCGTGCACCTGAACATCCCCAATGGCATCCCTTTGGTGTACGAACTGGACAAAGACCTTCGCCCCTTGCGCCACTACTACCTGGGTGACGCCGAGGCCGCCGCCAAAGCCGCTGCGGCGGTGGCCGGTCAAGGTAAAGCCTGAACCTGCTACGGCATTTACAGGAAATTACACGTCAAGCCCCGCGGCGCGGGGCTTGCGGGTGTATATTGGTTCGAATTTCACTGCACGTGCACTCGCAAAATGGGACATAAACTCAAGATCGTCGGTTGGCTCAGCGTAGGGGCTCTGGCTGGCGCCCTGACCACCGTGTCGCTGCAAACCGTGGCGCGCGGCAACATGGCACCGCTGCCCCTCGAAGAGCTGCAGCAACTGGCCGCCGTGTTTGGCATGGTCAAGAGCGACTACGTCGAGCCCGTGGACGAGAAAAAACTGATCACCGAAGCCATCTCTGGCATGGTGTCCAGCCTGGACCCGCATTCACAGTACTTCGACAAGAAAAGCTTCAAGGAGTTTTCTGAAGGCACCTCGGGCCGCTTTGTCGGTGTGGGCATCGAAATCAGCCAAGAAGATGGCTTGGTCAAGATCGTCACCCCCATCGAAGGCTCCCCGGCGGACCGGGCCGGTCTCAAAACCAATGACCTGATCACCAAAGTCGACGACACCCCCCTCAAAGGACTGTCATTGAGCGAAGCGGTCAAACGCATGCGGGGCGAACCCAAGACCAAGGTCGTGCTCACCGTTTTCCGCAAAGATGAAAACCGCACCTTCCCGGTCACCATCATCCGCGAAGAGATCAAGACCCAATCGGTCAAGTCCAAACTCATCGAGCCGGGCTATGGCTGGATCCGCGTGTCCCAGTTCCAGGAACGTACTGTTGAAGATTTTGCCCGCAAGATCGAAGACATGTACAAGCAAGACCCTCAGCTCAAGGGCTTGGTGCTCGACCTGCGCAACGACCCGGGCGGTTTGCTGGACGCGGCTGTGGCCCTGTCTGCAGCCTTCTTGCCCGAGAACGTCACGGTGGTCACCACCAACGGCCAATTGGCCGAGAGCAAATTCACTTATAAGGCCTCGCCCCAGTTCTGGCGGCGCAACAGCAGCAACGACCCCATCACCCGCATGACGCAGGCCACAGGCGGGGCGCTGAAAAAAGTGCCTTTGGTGGTGTTGGTCAACGAAGGCTCGGCCTCGGCCAGTGAGATCGTGGCCGGTGCCTTGCAAGACTACAAACGCGCCACCCTCATGGGCAGCCAGACCTTTGGCAAAGGCTCGGTGCAGACCGTGCGCCAGTTGGGCCCTGACACCGCCCTCAAGATCACGACTGCGCGTTACTACACCCCCTCGGGCCGCGCCATACAAGCCAAAGGCATCGTGCCCGATGTGATGCTGGACGAGACCGAAAACGGCAATGTTTTTGCCGCTTTGCGCACCCGTGAAGCCGACTTGCAAAAGCACCTCTCCAACGGCAAGGAAGCCGAAGAGAAAAAAGACCCAGCCCGTGAGCAAGCGCGCGAAGACGCGATGAAGAAGCTGGAAGAAGAGGCCAAAAAGCCCGTGTCCGAGCGCCGCTTGCCCGAGTTTGGCTCCGACAAGGACTTCCAGCTGGCCCAGGCCCTCAAGCAACTCAAAGGCCAACCGGTCAAAGCCAGCACCACCTTGGCCGAGCGCAAAGTCGAGAAGAAAGACTGAACGCCAAGGACAGACTGAATCAGCCCATGGATGACACGCAGCTGCTGCGCTATTCGCGGCACATCCTGCTCAACGAATTGGGCATCGACGGCCAGGAAAAGCTCCTGGCCTCACACGCCCTCATCATTGGTGCAGGCGGTCTGGGCTCTCCGGTCAGCCTGTATCTGGGCAGTGCAGGCGTGGGCCACATCACCGTGGTCGACCACGACGAGGTGGACGCCACCAACTTGCAGCGCCAAATTGCCCACACCCTGGACCGGGTGGGTCAATCCAAAGCCGAATCGGTGCGCACCGCCATCGCCCAAATCAACCCCGATGTGCGTGTCACGCCCATCACGCAACGCGCGGATGCAGCCCTGCTGGACACCTTGGTGGCGCAAGCCGATGTGGTGATCGACTGCTGCGACAACTTTGAAACCCGCCAAGCCGTGAACAATGCCTGCGTGGTGCACCACAAGCCCTTGGTCTCGGGCGCGGCCATCCGCATGGACGGCCAAGTCTCGGTGTTTGACAGCACACAAGCCGATGCGCCTTGCTACGCCTGCATCTTCCCGCCTGAGCAGCTGCCCGAAGAAACCCGTTGCGCCACCATGGGCGTCTTCGCACCGCTGGTGGGCATCATCGGCACGGTGCAGGCGGCCGAAGCCCTCAAAATCCTGAGCGGCATGGGCAGCCACATGGCCGGGCGTTTGCTCATGCTCGACGGGCGCGAGCTGACTTGGACCGACATCCGCATGCAGCGCAACACGGATTGCGCGGTGTGCGCGGCCCATCGCGCCTGACATTCGCCACAGGCCACTCGCTCAAGGGGCGAGGCAGCTGCCATGAAACTTTCTGAACAAGGACGGTGACATGGGCTCCTCGCGCCCGGCAAACACCCCACGCTTTTCCTTTTGCGCCTGCCGCTGCAATGCAGCATAAGGCCCCCGACCCGTGCGAAACCGGTATGCCCAAGCCATGCCCGAGCGCACCATTTCGGCGCCCAAGTCCACCCCATTCACCGTCAAACGGCCGATGTCCCGTCCATAGCTGTCGTGCCCCAGCGACTGAACCTGCACCGACTTACGCAAGGCCAAGGCCATCATGGCGTCACGCGCCGCAACACCACCGGGCTGGCAAGTTTCAGGGGCATCCACGGCATCGAGGCGCAACTTGACGGGTTCTTGTTGGCCCGGGCGCACCACCAACACCGTGTCGCCGTCCATCACCCAGCTGACCCAGCCGGTCCAGACCTCGGCCTGTGCTGGGGCCTCTTTTGCAAGAACACTCCCCAAGCCACACAAGAGGAGCAGCGCCGCTGCACAGGCCCTCATCCCGGACTCCGCGACAGTGGGCCGCGCCTGCGGTTGGCTCTGGGCCAATGGGGACTGAGCTCGACCACCAGGCTTTGGGCACGCGCCTGCAAACGCGCAAGAACGTCGTCAAACTGCACCACCTCGTCGGCCTGCAAGGCACTCAAAATCTGGCCATTGATGGCCTGAATACTCGGCATCAAATCGTCGTACAACTGCCGCCCGGCAGGCGTCAGCTCCACCCGCGCACCGCGCCGATCACCGGGCGTGACCGTGCGCAGCACGAGTTGTTTTTTGACCAAGGCTGTCAAGATGCGTGAAGTGCGGGCGCGGTCACGGTGCATGCGCTCGGCCAGCACCGAGGGCGGCAAGCCCCCGTTTTCATACAACTGCGCCACCACCGCCCATTCACGCCGCGTGATGCCATAACCCCCTTCACACAAACGCACCACCAAGGCTCCGGCCGTGCTGGACAAGCGGCCCAAACGGTAGAGCAACAGGTCATCAATCGAGGCTAGGCGTTGAGATGGAGACAGCGACATCAGGGTTTTCCGGGGGAATGATTGATTAGATCAATTGTCATGACAGGCCCTACATTGTGGACTGACAGCATCGGGAAACCCGCGATTTTTGCACCCTCACACCAGGAGACACCCATGAAAAACATCTACCAACTGACCCGCAGAACCTTGGGCTTAGCCGCCCTATCGCTGGCAGCGCTCACGCCCAACTTGCAGGCCCAAGAAAAGCCGCCCCTCAAAATCCTGGTGGGTTTTCCGCCCGGCGGCTCCGCCGATGTGCTGGCCCGCATGGTGGCCGATGCGCTGCGCGACGACTTTGGCACCATCGTGGTGGACAACAAACCCGGCGCTGGTGGGCGCATTGCCCTGAACATGACCAAAACGGCCAAACCCGATGGCCAGACCGTGATCATTTTGCCCAGTGGCCCCATGGTGTTGTTTCCCCACGTTTACAAAAAACTGGACTATGACGCAGTGAAGGACTTCACACCGATTTCTCAAATCGCCCGCTTCCAGTTTGGTGTGGTCTCTGGCCCTGCCAGCAATGTGAAAAGCATCGCCGAGATGGCGGCCAAAGCCAAATCCGACCCGGCTACTGCCAGCTACGGCACACCCGGCGCAGGCACATTGCCGCATTTCATGGGCGTATTACTCGAGCAATCGGCAGGCATCAACCTCAACCACATCCCCTTCCAGGGCGGTGCACCGGCCAACAACGCCTTGCTGGGTGGCCACATCGGCTACAAATTTGACGTGGTCTCGGAAACCGCCGAGCTGCACCGCACGGGCAAAGTGCGCATCATCGCCGTGACGGGCGCACAACGCGACGCGCAAGTACCGGAGGTGCCCACCCTCAAAGAGTCTGGCGTCAACATGGAAGCCACTGCCTGGTTTGCCATGTACGGCCCTGCAGGCCTGCCTGCCGAGGCGCTCAGCCGCCTGGAAAAAGCCATGATGAAGATCGCCCGCCAACCGGCCATGAAAGAAAAAATGGTCAAACTGGGCTACGAACCCATTGGCTCGAGCTCGGCCGAATTGGCAGCAGCGCAAAAATCCGATTTGACCCGCTGGGAAAAACCCATCAAGGCCACCGGCGTGCAACTGGACTGACATCGACACACAGCACCCCATGACGCAACGCCCCAACATCATTTTCATCGTGGCCGATGACCTCGGCTTTGCCGACCTCGGCTGCTACGGCGGCCGCGACGCCCAGTTCGGCAAGGTCTCGCCTGTGCTCGACCGGCTCGCCGCTGCGGGTCTCAAGTTCACACAGGGCTACGCCAACTCGCCCGTGTGCTCACCTACCCGCTTTGCGCTCATGACCGCCCGCTACCAGTACCGCCTGCGCGGCGGGGCTGACGAACCCATCAACAGCAAGAGCAAAGGCAGCATGGTGCTGGGCCTGCCGCCCGAGCACCCCACGCTGCCCTCGTTGCTCAAAGCCAGAGGCTACCGCACCGCCCTGATCGGCAAGTGGCACCTGGGCTACCCACCACACTTCAGCCCCATCAAGTCGGGCTACGAAGAGTTCTTTGGCCCCATGTCGGGCGGCGTGGACTACTTCACCCACGCCAGCAACAACGGCACACACGACCTCTACACCAACGAAGAAGAAAAACACGAAGACGGCTACCTGACCGATCTGATCTCCAACAAAGCGGCGGACTTTGTGAACCGCATGGCCCCGGGCACTGCGCAAGGCACACCCTTCTTCTTGAGCCTGCACTACACCGCGCCGCACTGGCCTTGGGAAACCCGCGAAGACCATGCGCTGGCCCAAGAGGTCAAAGACAACCTGTTCCACCTGCACGGCGGCAACATCCACACCTACCACCGCATGATCCACCACATGGACGAGGGCATTGGCTGGGTGGTGGACGCGCTCAAAAAGACAGGGCAACTCGACAACACCCTGATCGTCTTCACCAGCGACAACGGCGGTGAACGTTTCAGCGACAACTGGCCCTTGGTGGGCGGCAAGATGGACCTGACCGAAGGGGGCATCCGCGTGCCGTGGATCGCGCATTGGCCCGCCGTCATCGCACCCGGCGGCACATCCACCCAGCACTGCATGACGATGGACTGGTCGGCCACCCTGGTCGAGCTGGCAGGGGCGCAAGCCGATGCCGATCACCCGTTTGACGGCGTGTCACTCGCACCTGTGCTGCGCGACGCGAAGTACCAGTTCGAGCGGCCGCTGTACTGGCGCATGAACCACCGGGGCCAACGTGCCCTGCGTTTGGGCGACTACAAATACCTGCGGGTGGACGGCAACGACTATTTGTTCAACATCCCGGCCGACGAACGCGAGCGGGCCAACCTGGCCCAGCGCGAACCTGCCAAGCTGAACGCCATGCGCCAAGCTTGGGAGGCGTGGGACAGCACGGTGCCCGCCATCCCCGAAGACGCGACCATTAGCCTGGGTTATTCGGTCAAAGACATGCCCCAGCGCTGAGGCTCTGGCGGCTAAGATCGGGCATGCTCGATTTGCAACGCTTTTTGACTTTCCGCCAGTGGCCTCGCCTGACGGCACCTCTGGCCCGTACCGAGGTGTTGGCAGGTTTGACGGTGGCGCTGGTCATGATCCCGCAGGCCGTGGCCTACGCGGGTCTGGCTGGCATGCCCTTGGTCACGGGGCTTTACACCTGCCTGATCCCCGCTTTGCTGGCCGTGCTGTTTGGCAGCGCCAACCGCTTGTCGGTGGGGCCAGCTGCGCTCACCTGCGTGTTGATTGGCGCATCGCTCACGGGCATGGCCGAACCGGGCTCGCCCGAATGGGTGGCGCTGGCGGTGTGGTTGTCGCTGCTGTCGGGTGTCATTCAGCTGCTGCTGGGCCTGGGGCATTACGGCTGGCTCATCAACCTGGTCAGCGCCCCGGTCATGACCGGCTTCACCCAAGCCGCGTCTTTGCTCATCATGGCCTCGCAAGTGCCCGGTTTACTGGGTGTCAAAGCCTGGAGCTGGGACGTGCAAACCTGGTCCACTTGGCTGAGCAGTTGGCCCGCCCTGTTTGGCTTGGGCAGTTTGGCCGTGCTTTTGCTGCTGCGGCGTTTCAAGCCGCGCTGGCCCGGCATCATGATTGTCATGGGCCTCGCCTCGGCCATCGCCTATGCCACCGATTACCAGGACCATGGTGCGGTGGTCGGTCTGCTGCCCTCGGGTCTGCCCGATTTTTATTGGCCTGCGTGGCCGGGCCTGGACAGGGTCAACCAGCTCTGGGTGCCTGCCATGGTGATCGCGCTGGTCAGCTTTTTAGAGACGGCATCGAGCGCCCGCATCGAATGCCGCCGCGACGGCAAGCGCTGGGACGACAGCACCGAACTCTTCAGCCAGGGCCTGGCCAAAATCGCCTCGGCTTTTTCGGGCAGCTTTGCCACCAGCACCTCGTTTTCCCGATCGGCCCTCATGCTCTACGCTGGGGCGCGATCGGGCTGGGCCGTGATCGCCTCGGTCGGCTTTGTGCTGTTGGCTTTGCTGTTGCTCATGCCCGCGCTGCAATTTGTGCCGCGCTCGGTCATGTCAGCAGCGGTGATCGTGGCCGTGCTCAATTTGTTCCAGCCCCGCCAGTTTCTGAACCTTTGGCGCGTGGGCCGCATCGAGACCATGACGGCGGGCATCACCTTTGCCATGACCTTGTTGACCGCGCCGCGCATTTATTGGGGCGTGATGACCGGGGTTCTGGTGGGGCTGAGTCACTTTTTGCACACCCGCCTGCACCCCCGCATCATCGAAGTGGGCCTGCACCCCGATGGCAGCCTGCGCGACCGGCATCTGTGGAAATTACCACCCTTGGCCCCCCAGCTGTACGCGCTGCGCATGGACGCCGAACTCGACTTTGCTGCCGCCAGCGACTTTGACCGAGCCATCACCGACCACCTGGCCCGCCACCCCGATGTGTTGCATGTGTGTCTGTTCGCCCAGCCCATCAACCGCATCGACGTGACGGGGGTGGAGACCTTTGGCCAGCTGCACCGCCAACTGGTCAGCCGCGGCATCACATTGCACATCAGTGGCATCAAACTGCCGGTCGAAAGCACATTGCGCAGAGCGGGTGAACTGGCCGAGGGCCCTTACCTGAAGCTCTACCGCACCGACGCCGAAGCCCTGCATGCCCTGGCCCAACTGACCCCATTGCCAAACGACATCGCGGCAGCGGCCATCTGAGTACTTTTAAGCCATCTGTCCGTTGGCCTTGAGGGCGCCAGCAACCAAGTCAGCGCGACACCCACATGGGCAAAGCCTGGTTGTTCTGGTTTCTTTCGCGCCTGACCGTCTGTCCGTCCTCACGGGCTGAGTCGGTCCGCATCTGGCCCCAAACGGACAGGTTGGTGAAGCGCAGCTGGGTGGTTTTTTGGGGCCATTCCCGCGCCACGAAAATTTCCATCTGGTCTGGCAAGCGCCAAACTGCTTGATACGGTCCACTTTGCTCGCGGCCCGTCACGCGCTGGGGTCGACCAAAGCGGCCCTCGATGCGCAGTTTCACATCCTCCACATGCGCGTTGTCGGAGAAGGTCATGAACAGATACTCCACCCGGGCCAACCTTTGTCCTTGTGGGGCGTAACTGAATTTCATCTGGAGCAAGCCAGGCATCCAGTTGAGCGCTTCGTAAATGTCCTCCTGGAAGGCATCGTCCTCTCGCTGGGGCTTCAGGCCCTCGTTGCGGATGGCTTGACGCATCTCGGCACGCGTGGCCGTGCTCAAGGTCACCCCGAACATTTGTAAGCCACCGTCCACCGGGGCCTCGGTCTGCACTGGGGTCGCAGGCGCAAGGACCTCAGGAATCGGCGTCACCACCACAGCGGGTGCCGCCGGTGAGGAGGAGACGGTGCGCCACCCGGTTTGCGCCTCAACCGGCGTGACCCAAGCCAGCGCACAGCCCAAGGCACAAATCAGCGTGGCTTGCGGCAGCCCCTGAACCAGGGGGGTGTGGCGAAAAAAGCGTAAAGCGGATTGCATGTGAGACCTGCCTGAAGGTTGAGACGGCCTCCAAGTGTACCCATGCATGATAAAAATGAAAACAAAAGAGTCAAAAAATGAATATTGAGCGTGGGTCTAAGCCAACGCCTTTTCAAACTCCGACAAGCGTTTGTAAATGGAGCGCAGCTCGGTGATGTCGGTCCAGCGCTCGATCAGGTAAGAAAAAGCGTCATTGACTTTGCCAAAGGCGTTGCTCACTTGCTGGATGGCGCCCAAGGTGATCAAGCCGGTGAACAGAGAAGGCCCCATGAGCAGGTAGGGAAAAATCACCATGGTCTGGCTGTAAAAGTTGCTCCACAAATGGAAATAAGCGTAGTGGTTGAAGAGTCGGAAGTTGTTCAAGCGCACGCCCGTGAACAAACCCATCACGGTGGGTAAATCCATGCGGCTGCGCTCGTCTTCGGCATACACCAGGTCCTTGCGCAAGGCGGCTTCGGTGCGTTGGTTGTTGTATTCCAAGCCCGGCAAACGAATGCCCACAAACCACGACAACACCGTACCCCCCACTGCCGTGACCAAGGCCACCCAGAACAGCGAGCCCTCAAACTGCAGCCACGCAATCGCCATGCCTTTGGACAAGAGCCACAAAATTGGAATAAACGACACCAGCGTGAGCACCGCACGCACCAGCCCCAGCCCCAGGTTCTCGGTCTGGCGGGCAAAGCGCATGCAGTCCTCCTGAATTCGTTGCGAAGCCCCCTCCACCGCCGCGTCGGTGTGCTGCCAGCGGGGCAAATACAGCTCCGTCATGGCCTGTCGCCAACGGAAGGCGTAGTGCGAGGCCAGATACGTCTCCAGGCTGCGCAGCAGCATGAATGGAAAGGCGATCCACGCGAACTGCAGCATGAAGTCCCAGAACTTTTCCAAGCCACCCGCCTGCTCGGGTTTTTGCAGCAAGTCATAAAACTCGCCATACCAAGTGTTGAGCTTCACCGTCTGCTGCACCGTGATGAACACCAGCGCCACCAAGACCACCAAACCACCCCAGGCCCACAGGGCCCAGCGGCGAGAAAGAAAGAAACTGCGGAACATCGGCTCAGCCCTCTTTCGGGTTGACGTTATCCACCGTCACGGTGTCAAAGTCGGCAGGCAACACCACTTCAAGCAGCTCCACATCGTGGCTGTGCCCCAGCTCACGGTGGCGAATTTCGGGCGGCTGGTGCACACACGAACCCGCCTCCAGCCGCACCACACCTTGGCCCTCATACTCAAACTCGATCCAACCCTTGAGCACATAAACCAGCTGAAACTGCGTCTTATGAAAATGCGGCTGGCTCGAAAAATCTTGCCCTCCGGCAGCACGAATCACGCTGGCCGTGACCCGCCCGCCCGTTGCTGCCTTCATGCCCAGGTCGCGGTATTCAAAAAACGAGCGCAGTCCTTTTTCAAACTGTGCGTCCTTGGCGTGGGTCACCACGAAACCTTGTGTCGTCATCTGCATCTCCTAGGGGGTTAGCTGAATTGCAGCAACCCATCTTGCCTATCCTAAAGCCAAGTGGTAAGCATAGAATTTTTCATCACGCACCCAGCCCAAGGAAGCGTACAAGGCTTGTGCAGGCAAGTTCTGCACATCCGTGTTCAAGGACAAGCGTACAGCGCCCAGTTGGCGTGAATGGTCCGCAGCAGCTGCCAACAAGGCCTCGCCCACGCCCAGTCGCCTGGCCGTCGGTGCCACGGAGAGATCGTTGAGCACAAACACCCGCGCCATCGAGACCGAAGAAAAGCTCGGGTACAGCTGCGTGAAACCCACGGCCTGCCCTTGTGACTCGGCCAACAGCACCACCGATTGACCGTGCTCAAAGCGTGCTTGCAAAAAAGTCTTGGCCGCTACTTCATCTCTGGCCTGACCATAAAACTGCCTATAACCATCGAACAAGATGGCTACCGCATCAAGGTCAGCCAAAACAGCTTGGCGGATAGTGATTGAACTCATGGTTTCTCTTGGGGTGCTGGATGAACCTTGTAAGCCTTCATGGCCGAGGCCACCTGCGAAGCCTCGGTGGTTTCGTCTGGATAAAAGCGGTAACTGGGTGCCACGATAGAGGCAACCGATGAGACGCGAATGACCAGAACGCTGTGGATAACAAAGCGCTGCCCCACCATGGCCAGCAACGGCGCAGCCCAAGCGGCAAATGCTGGGTTTTCAACTTGCAACTCATGCGCGGTGCCCACCAGCTTGAAGCCCTTTTGCACGAACACATCGACAAAGCTCAGGCACACCTGCGGCCTCTGAGCGATGTTGCGGACCGACATGGGTGAGGCGATATTCGCCACCACCACATGCGCGTCATCCGCAATGGCCCAAACCTCTTTGGGCGAAACATTGGGCAGGCCATCGGCATCCACCGTTGCCAACCAGCAAAGCACGCTGCGGCGCGCAGCTTCTCGAACGGAATCATTCAGCAATGACATGAAAATCCCTCATACTGACCAGAATCACCGACTTGACGCGTATCCAAGTCCAATCATTTGTGTGAAGCCATCCAATGCGCCACGATGGCATTGGCATGTCCGTGTCCCATGCCGTGCTCAGTCTTGAGCCAAGCGACCATCTCCATGTGCTTCATCCCGTCGCACGACTTGAGCAGCGTCAGCCAATGCGCGATGGGCTGGCCGTACTTTTTCTCGATGGAGGGGAAATAGGATGCGGGGCCTTTGGGTTTTTCGAGGGTGGTCACGGGAAGGATCTCCTTTTGAAAACATTCAGGATTGATTTTCCACCAAGGCCTATCCGACAATGGCTGCCCACACGACCTCAAGACCAGCCGGATAGGTCATGCAGCTGAGACACCAACTGTCGGGCTACAACGCAAGCGTTTGGAAAGGTTGACGCATCAGACTTCGGGCTCGTGGCATGCCACACAGAATTTGTTGCCATCCGGATCTCTGAAGTACGCGCCATAGTAGTTGGCATGGTATTGCGGGCGTGGTCCAGGTGGTCCTTCACATGCTCCACCGTTTGAAAGCGCAACGGCATAGGCATGGCGAACGGCATGGCGGGTCTTGGCAGAAAAGGCAATCATTTGGCCATTGCCTGGTGCGTGTGGAAGTCCGTTGTAGGGTTTACAGATCACGAAGTACGGGCGCGTCTTCCCGTCACAGTGCCAACCAGTCCATGGCGTCCTCTTATCCGACCAGCGCAACTCAACATCGAGCGCGGCCATGAGGGGCTTGTAGAAACGAAGGGCGCGATCAAAATCGGTCACGCTGACAAAGATGTGAGAAAACATGGTTAAAACCTGATCAACGTGGCAAGGGTAGCTTCGTGTTTCGTTTGATCTGATCTGGCAGTTGTAGCACGTGAGCCGTTTCGCTGCCTCTTCCTCAAGCCGTCACGATCCACCCCTCCAGTGGGTCACACGGCGGCAGGCCGTATTGCGGATGCCCAGACTCGTGCTGCTGCTGCGCCCAAGCCGCTTGCATCAGGCACAGGGTGGCATCCAGCGCATCGCCGCTGGCGTCGTCGGCCAGTCGGCCCAGCAGGGCATTGCTGGCCACCAGGCGCAGGCCTAAGCGGGTCTGGCCGCGCTCCAGCGCACTCAGCAATTCGCGCCGGGCCAGCAAGCGCTCAGGCGTTTGTTTGGCTTTGTCGTCGCTTTTGTAGCTGGTGTTGCCCAGCACCTCACGCGCCAGCAATCCGGGGTAGGCCTCCAGCGCCACACGGCGCACGTCGCCTGCCTGCAAGCCGGGCACGTGCACACCCGCTTGCCGCAGCAGGGGCACACCTGCGTGCAGCATGTAGGCCACGGGCGGGTTGACCCATTTCATGGACGGGCTCGAGCCTGCGGGTTGGTCGGCGGCACGGTGGGCAAACTTGCCACCCACCGGGCGGGCATTGCAAAACGCTGCAAACTGCTCGCGAATTTGAGGTCGATCCAAGGCGCAATAATGGTCCATACAGGCGGCCCAGTCGGTAGGCCAGCCCAGGGTCTCGACCAGTTCACGCGGCAGTCCAAAGGGCAAGTCAAAACCGCCCACCCAGTCGGCGGGCTGCGCCAGCCAGTCGCCAAAAGCGTTCAACGTTTCAAAAGTCTGCAGGGCTTGCAGCTGCACCCTGCCCTGCCGGGCCTGACCCAGCGCCAGCACGATGGGTTTGCGTTTGCTCGGGCTGCTGGAAAAATCACAACCGATCAAGGACACCGTGTTCATCTCACCACCCCAAGGCCATCACGCCAGCAGCGATCAGCACGGCCCCGGCAATGCGAGGACCCCGGTCTTTTTCGCCCAACAGGTGGCCCCCCAACAAAGCGGCAAACAACATGGACACTTCACGCGCCGGGGCCACATGGGACAGCGGTGCCACCTGCAAGGCGTACAGCACCAACACATACGACACGGGGCTGAAAATGCCCACCACCAAGGCGTAGCGCCTTTGCTGCAGCCACAGCGCCCAGACGGTCGGGCGGTCACGCAGCAAGGTGGGCGTCAAAAACACCAAGCGCACCAGGTTGCCAAAGTAGTCCACCAAGATGGGCGACATCAACGCCACCTTGACAGCATAACCATCGACCACGGTGTAACAGGCGATGAACAGGCCTGTGACGCCGCCATAAAAAATACCGGTGCGCACACGCGCTTGCTGCTGGGGGTCTTGCGCAGCCTGCCATAGGCCCGGGCCGCCCGCAATCAAAAAGACACCCACCACCACCCCCAAGATGCCGACGAGGCCCAGCGAGGAGATCTGCTCACCCAAGAAAAAAATCGCCACCATCGACGACAGCAAGGGTCCAGAGCCCCGTGCCAGCGGGTACACCACCGTCAAGTCGGCTTGTCGGTAACCACGCAGCAAGACAATGAAATAGCCCACATGCAAAAGCGCACTGGCCAGCACCAGCGCCCACTCCAGACCGCCCCAAAGCGGCACCTGCTGCCAGCCTACCCACAGGCCCACGGGGGCCCAAAACAGCATCAACACCACCGAGGTGAACGCCACAAAGCGCACGTCGCCCCCGGCCTTTTTGGCCGCGATGTTCCAGCAGGCATGGATGAATCCGGCCAGAACAACCAGGGCAAGCGCACTCAGAGGCATGGGCGTGAAAAAGCCCCTTGCGGGGCTTGGGGGTGAGTGGGTGTTTTAGGCCCGGCCGATGATGGAGGCGGTGGCCATCAGTTCTTCAAGCAATGCCAAAGAGACTTTGCCCGACACGTTGTACGGGTCCAGTTCGGCACGCTCGGAGTACTTGAGCAAGATGTTGGTGTTGACACGCGACGCATCGACCTGGCCCATGGTCCAGCCCCCAAAGCGGCGTTCGGAAATTTCTTCGTAATGCAACAAGACCACATCCTTGTGACGAGCGTCTTTCTGGATGTGACCATACAAGTCGCTGACAGCGTTGCGACCGCCTTCGATGGCTTGTAAAAAGATGCCGCCGCCGTAGCAAAGAATACCGGTGATGCCGCTGGTCGGGTTGAACTGGCGAGACTGGGCCAGAATGGATTCGATGGTCTCGGGGCGCGTGTCCACCGCACGGCTGGCATAAAGCAGGCGTACCAACATGGTCAGTCCTTTTTCGGAATCAATGACAAAAATTCACGGCGCAGGTTCGGGTCTTTGAGGAAAGCACCGCGCATGACCGAGTTGATCATCTTGCTGTCCATGTCCTTCACGCCACGCCAGCCCATGCAGTAGTGGCTCGCTTCCATGACGATGGCCAGACCATCGGGCTGCGTTTTGCGCTGGATCAAGTCAGCCAGCTGCACCACGGCCTCCTCCTGAATTTGGGGGCGACCCATGATCCACTCGGCCAGACGGGCGTATTTGGACAGCCCAATCACATTGGTGTGTTCGTTGGGCAAGACACCGATCCAGATCTTGCCGATCACGGGGCAAAAGTGATGGCTGCAGGCGCTGCGCACGGTGATGGGGCCAACGATCATCAGCTCATTGAGGTGCTCGGCATTGGGGAATTCGGTGATCTCAGGACCCTCAACATAGCGGCCCTTGAACACTTCCTTGAGGTACATCTTGGCCACGCGGCGGGCGGTATCACCTGTGTTGTGGTCGTTGACGGTGTCAATGACCAGGCTGTCGAGCACGCCAGCCATCTTGCCGGTGACTTCGTCCAGCAGCTTCTCCAACTCGCCGGGTTCGATGAATTCGGAGATGTTGTCGTTGGCGTGGAAGCGTTTGCGGGCAGCCTGAATGCGCTCGCGGATCTTGACGGAAACGGGAACGCCTTCGTCTTCGGGTGGGGTAGCAGAAGCTTTCATGGCGTCTGGAGTTTTCATTAACATGGGAAAGATCGTAACAGCGATTGATCGGCGCACACCGATCAGGGGTTTGACCCTTGGCGCACCTTTTGCGCCCCCTGCAGCGCTTCAATACCGGTGACCCGTCAGGAAAAGCGCCAAGCGCATCAGGCCAAATGCCAACCGATCGCGCCATCGCTGGTGCCAATGCCTTTGGCTGAGCGTGGCTGAAACACGGGTACTTTGCGCCTCGATCACCTGGCTCAAACGCTGATGCAGTTGCTGCGCAAACAGGCGGTCGGCCACCACCACATTGGCCTCTCGGGCCAACAACAAGCTCAGCGGGTCCAGGTTGGACGAACCCACTGTGGCCCAGGGTCGGTCATGGTCTGGGTCCACCACGGCCACTTTGGCATGCAAAAAGCTCGCGTCGTATTCGTAAATTTCCACCCCAGCGGCCAGCAAAGTGCCATAGACCGGGCGAGCCGCGTGGTACTGCATGAAGTATTCATAACGCCCTTGCAACAACAAGCGCACGCGAACCCCCCTTCGGGCGGCATGCACCAAGGCCTGACGCAACCTGCGACCGGGCAAAAAGTAGGCGTTGGCAATCAGCACCTCGTACCGGGCCAGCCCAATGGCCTTGAGGTAAGCACGTTCGATTTGGCTGCGGTGCAACACGTTGTCGCGCAACAGCAAAGCGGCCCGACTCGGCGGTGGGGAGCCATCAGGCAAGGGCAAAGGCTGCTTCCAAGGCAGGGGCAGACCCGCGGTTTTGAAAGAGCGAAACGACTGCGCAAGTTTGCGTTCACGCGCGTGCTGTGCGCCCTGCAAGCGCCACCACAGTTGGGTCATGCTGTCTTGAATGTGGCCCACCAGCTCCCCTTGCGCCACAACGGCAAAGTCCAGCCGGGGTTGGGCCAAGCTGCCGTGGTGCGGGTCGTACCAGTCGTCGAGGATGTTGATGCCGCCGCAAAAGGCGGTGTGCCCGTCCACCACACAGAGTTTGCGGTGCAAGCGCCGCCAACGGCTGGGAATGAGCAAGCCCAAGGTGCCCAAAGGCGCGTAAACCCGCCAATCGACCCCCGCTTGGGCAAAGCGCGTGCGCCAGATTTCCGGCAGCTGGGGGGTGCCCACACCGTCGACCAGCAGCCACACACGAACACCACGCAAAGCCGCCCGCGCCAGCGCCTCGGCCACCTTGGCGGCAGCACCATGCACATCAAAGATGTAGGTCTCCAGCAACACATGCGAGCGGGCTTGGTCCAGTGCCGCCTCGAGAGATTCAAAGTATTGCTGCCCCCCCTCAATGAGTCGGATTTGATGGCCGTCATGCAGCGCCGGGTTATGCCGCATGATCAGTCGTTCCACGCAAATTCGGCCACCAGCGGCAAATGGTCAGACATGCGCTGCCAGATGCGCCCCGAGGGCACCATGGCATGAACAGGTTTGAGGCCTCGGGCGTAGACATGGTCGAGCTGATTCAAGGGCAAGCGCGAGGGGTACGTGGGCGTGGGCTGCTCGCGCCACTCCCGAAATCCGGCCTGCGCCATGCGCCTACCCAGGCCCGTGCCCCAGTCATTGAAGTCACCTGCCACCAACACCGGCTCGTGGTCGGGGATATCTTGCGCAATGTGGGCCAGCAGTAACGCGATTTGGCGCACGCGGCTAGCGGGCACCAGACCCAGGTGCACCACCAGCACATGCACCACACGGTCCACAACTTCAACACGGGTGTGCAAAAAACCGCGCTGCTCAAAGCGGTGGTCCGAGATGTCGCGGTGCTGGTGCGAGAGCACCGGCCAGCGCGAGAGCATGGCGTTGCCGTGCTCACCGTGGCGCGTGACGGCGTTGGTGCGGTAAATGGCCTCATAACCTTCAGGGGCCAAATACTCGGCTTGCGGCTGGCTCGGCCAATGCCTGAAATGAGCCGCCTCCCGTCGGTGCTCACGCCGCACCTCTTGCAGACAAACGATGTCGGCATCGAGCTGTTCCACCGCATGGCCCAAGTTGTGGATCTCCAAGCGCCGCGTCGGTCCCAGCCCTTGCACGCCTTTGTGGATGTTGTAGGTGGCCACCCGAATCAGTGGGTGTTCGTGGCGTTCTGGCTTCATGCTGAGTGGGTCGGTACAAATCGCGGCAGCATCAAAATGGCTTCAGCGTTGGACGGGGAAAAGCACTGGTCAGCGGCCGCTTGCCAGGGCAGCCATTGCGCTTCGGTGTGCTCGCGGGGGCTGAGCACCACGGGCATGCGTTGGGGCACACACAGACCAAACACCCGCTCGGTGTTGCGGCTCACACCGGGCGCATAACGCCAGCGCCAAGCAGGGTAAATGTCGTACACGTTTTCAAGTTGCCAGTCTTGCAAGCGGCAGCTCGGGTGCCGGGCGTCGATGCCGGTTTCTTCCTGCACCTCGCGAATGGCCGTTTCCTGCCAATCTTCTGCGGGGTGGTCTTTGCTGCCCGTGACCGATTGCCAAGTACCCCAGTCGGCACGGCGGATCAGCAAGACGTCATGCTCGGGCGTGTGAATGACCACCAGCACCGACTCTGGAATTTTGAAAGTCGCAGGCGATGCGGGGAGTGGGTGCGTCATGGACGTTGCAGACTCCAAATGAGAGACCAAAGATCAATTCATTGTAGTCAGCCCCGTGATGCAGGCATTTATGCGCGCCCTCGCGCGCCTCAAGCCTGCCGCCGCTTGTGCGGCATGACAGCCTGCAGCTGTGTTTTTTGCAAGGGTTTGGACAAGAACGCGTTCATGCCCGCAGCCATCGCCTGCTCGGCGGCATCGTTCATCACATCGGCGGTGAGCGCCACAATGGGCACCTGTCCTCGCGCTCCTGGCAAGGCACGAATGTGACGGGCACTGCTCAGGCCATCCATCACCGGCATATGGATGTCCATCAGCACCAAATCAAAATCGGTCTGGCTGGCTTGCGTGAGCGCTTGTTGGCCGTCTTCAGCAAAGCTGACCTGATGGCCCATGCTTTGCAGCAACAGACCCACCACCTTGCGGTTGACCGGGTGGTCTTCCGCCACCAAAACATGCAAGGCTTGGCTGGCAGAAGCCGCATCGATCGGGTCAGGGCCCCGAGAGGCGCCTGACCTGCTGTCTGTCGCCGCACCTGCGGACAAAGCCGACCATGGGGTTTTGATGCTCAGGGTGAACACCGAGCCTTGCCCCAGTTGGCTGCTTGCTGTCAACTCGCCACCCATCAAACGGGCCAAGGACCTGGAGATCTCCAGCCCCAAGCCCGATCCCGTCTGCTTGCGCGTGAGAGAGGCATCGCCCCAGTGAAACCGCTCAAACAAGCCCTGCTGGGTTGCCTCGCTCATGCCGATGCCGGTGTCGGTGATATCAATCTGCCACTGCACACCCTCGAAATTCGACGTGCGCCGAACTCGGATGTCGACCTGTCCCTGATCGGTGTACTTGATGGCATTGCCCACCACATTGAACAAAATTTGACGCAAGCGCAAGGGGTCCAACATCACCACGCAGGGCTTGTGCAAATCGCCCGTCAGATGCAGTTGCAAGCCCTTGGTTTGAGCTTGTACCCGCATGAATCGGTGCACTTCTTGCATAAAGTCGCCCATGTCTGTGGGCTCTGGATGCACCTGAATTTTGCCGACTTCCAAGGCCGAGACCTCCAGAACATCGTTGAGGACGGCCAGCAAATGCGAGGCACTGCTCTTGGCGGTCTGGATCAGATCGGCTTGCTCTGAACCATTCTGAGTTTTTTCCAGCAAGGCGAGCATGCCCAAAATGCCATTAAAGGGTGTGCGCAACTCGTGACTCATGTTCGCCAAGAAACGACTTTTGCCCTGGTTCGCACTTTCGGCTTGTTCTTTGGCTTGCATCAACTGCGCATGCAAGCGTTGCTGGGCTCTTTGGGACTGCTTTTGTTGGCGCTCGTGGACATACAAGCCCACCGCGCCCATGACCAAACCCAGGATTTGCGCGACGGTGAGCCATGCGATCCACTGACTTTGCTCGCGAACAGTGGCCACTTGATTTTGAATCCACTCCCCCATGACCTTGTCCGAGGCCGAGTTCAGCGCCTGAACCTCGGGACCCAGCTGCTGTAACTCTTTCATGAGTTCGGGCCACGCTGCCGATGCCCAGTCTTGTCTGTCCACCAGGGGGGCGGCCCTGGCCACCCAGTTCAGCAAGCGGGGGGCCAATGCGGTGTACTCCTCACGGTGGTGCACCCGAGCAACGCTGGGACTGTTGAGCAACAAATCGACACGGCTGACCAAAATGTCAAAGCGCAAAGACCGCGCCTTGGCCAATTCAGGCTGCGTCATGTCGACTTGGGCAAGGTCTGTCCGGGTCATGGCCGCATCAAAGCGCCACAACTCGCGCTCCAAATTGGTGGTGATGGCCGTGAGCGAATCTTCCTGCAGCCGTGCAGCGGCCTCCAAGGCTTGGGCCTGACGCCATTGCACGGTGGTGGCCACCACCAAGGCCGAGATCACCAGTACCGCCACCAAGGCCAAGCCCCAGAAGAACCGGGACGGTGTGAGGTGTTGCGACCCTTCTGAATCCGGCATGGCATCGAGCGTTTGCATCACTCCACCTCAATGGCCTTGAGTTGCCAAATGGAGCGCTCGTAGTAGGTCTTGTGCTGGAGCTCTTTTTTGGCATCAAAGGGGTAAACGATGAACAAAGGGCCTTTGGTACGCACCGGGATCGCCTGGCCATTCATTTGCACGGCCACCACCACGTCGTGCTCTCGTGCATCCGACACGGGCAGCTTCACGCGGTAATCGTTGAGCGCCACCGCCCGAATGTGCTGACCTTTAGCCTTGACCAATTGCAGGACATCGCGCAGCAAGGGACCACTGAACGAAACAGGCTTTTGGTCCCAAGGGGTCTGCGTGGTGAAGCTTTTTTGCGGCAAAGCCTGCAAAGCCCGCATGTCCAAGGCCGCCACTTTGCCCTGGTTGTGTGCCTCAATCAGGCCCGACACCTGCAAAACCACAGGCCCCTTGGGCGCCTCCAGAGCCCCAACTGACGATCCAGCGAACAAACCCAACATGACCCAGAGCACGCCCATCTTGCGTGGCAAAAGGGGCCCGATGGTTTTTATTTTTTCGCTGACTTCCAACAGAACGCTTTTGCGCATGATCGTTTTTCCGTTATTACACAATTGAACGATTAAGAATTATATTTTGCAATTTAAAACACTAAAAATAATTTGTTTCAAAGTGTAAAAGTGATTGCCAATTGCTTCCCTCCGCAGAAAAACAGAAGACCCACAGGCCTGCTGCTAGCATGCGGGCCATGCTGAGACAAACTTTTGATCCTTTGCACAAGAACCCCCAAACTGTGCTGCACGTCACCGGTCTGAGCGGAGGCCCGGCTGGGCAAGTGCTTTTCCACGATCTCGCCTTTCCACTGCCCGCAGGTGTCTCTGCGCTGCTGGGGGACGAGGGTGTGGGCAAGACCAGTTTGATGCGCTTGCTCAGCGGTGATCTGACGCCCATCGCGGGGCAGCTGCGCCTATCGGACGAGGCGGCCGCTTTGGCCCTGCCCCAAGCGTCGGTCGTTTTCTGGACCGACCTGCGCTTGCCCTCGCACGACCAGGCCACACCCGCACAATGCTGGGCGCACCTTCGAGCGTCTTGCCCAGCCTGGTCCGACGACACCCAAAAGGAGCTGATCGAGGTCTTGCAATTGACCCCACACTTGGACAAAAGGCTGAACATGCTGTCGACCGGGAGTCGCCGCAAAGTGGGCCTCGTGGCGGCGCTCGCCTGTGGAGCGACGGTCACTTTGCTGGACCAGCCTTTTGTCTCGCTGGACCAGGCCTCCATCCGCAGTCTCCAAGCATTCTTGGCGAAGCTGGGTCAAAGCCCCCATCGGGCCTGGCTGATTGCCGACTACGAAAAGCCGGTCCATCTGCCGCTGGCCTCGGTCCTTCAGCTCTGAAGCGGGTGGAACGACACCATGCCCCTTGCGGGTTTGGCACTCAAGATATCGATCACCACACCGATACTGCCAACAGGAATGGGTTCATGCCGATGATTGGCGTGACCAGCGATTTTCCCGGCCTTCTCCACCCTTGAACGACACCCACTTTGCTGCCATTTGACCGCCATCCATGCTGGATTTTTTGCGTGTGCCTGCTGGCCTGGGCCAACGCCGCAGCGCATGCCAAAACACAGGCCCCGAACCAGCTCGCCTCCAGCCTGGCTGCAGATCAATGCCTCCTTCCGGCCGCTCAACGGCATGGCGTGAACCCACACATCTTGCGGGCCATCCTGCAGGTCGAGTCGGGCATGCGACCTCATGTGGTGAGCCGCAACCGAAATGGGAGCATCGATGTGGGGATGGCCCAGATCAATTCGATCCATTTCCGTGAACTGGCGCAATGGGGCATCACCCCCGAGCGGCTGCTGGACCCCTGTGTGGCCACCCATGTCGCGGCTTGGCACCTCAAACGCGTCATGCTGCACCATGGCAACACCTGGTTCGGCGTGGCAGCCTACCACTCGGCCACACCCGTTCATAACCAGCGTTATCAAGCATTGCTGAGGCAAGAATTGGTGCGCACAGGCGTTTGGCGCTGACACCGTTCAGAACGTACATCCTGGATTGTCCAGACGGATGCGTCCGACACAGCAGAGGACCCTTGTTGGTAAATGGCACAAGAGAACGCCAAAAAACAAGGTCAATTTCGAAACATTGACAATATTTGCAGCTATTTTGACGCTATGCCCCATAATCTGATAGTGCGCGTTCTTTTAACGTCACATTTGAGGTGATCGGTCAGTTTCGCGCGCTACGGCGGCACTTTTCAGGTTTGTTGTGCTTTCGGGACCCCATCGCTTTTGTTTTCATGTGTTTTTCAGGAGTCCCCATGGGCAATAAACTTTACGTCGGCAATCTGCCGTACACCGTTCGTGACGAAGACCTGCAACAGGCATTCGGCGAATTCGGCACCATCACCAGCGCCAAAGTCATGATGGAGCGCGATACAGGTCGTTCCAAAGGTTTCGGTTTTGTGGAAATGGGCAGCGATGCTGAAGCCCAAGCCGCGATCAACGGCATGAACGGTCAATCCTTGGGTGGTCGCAGCATCACTGTGAACGAAGCCCGTCCGATGGAGGCACGTCCTCCACGCACCGGTGGTTTCGGTGGTGGTGGTGGCTACGGCGGTGGCGGCCGTTCCGGCGGCGGCGGCTACGGCGGCGGTGACCGTTCCGGTGGCGGCGGCTACGGCGGTGGCGGCGATCGCTCCGGCGGTGGCGGCTACGGCGGCGGCGGTCGCGGCGGCTACTAAGCCCTGCACCCTTTCAACGGCTTGAATGCCGTTGTCCAATTTCTGGTTCAGCCTCAGCGCTGAGCTCAGACATCCAAGGCTTCAAGACTTCGGTTTTGAGGCCTTTTTTGTGGGCGTTTCACCAACAACAACGCCACCCGAAGGTGGCGTTGACAGTCAAGCGTTCAGCGGAACTTAAGCCGATTTGACCGCATCCACATTGCGCAAGCGAATGTGCAGTTCGCGCAGTTGCTTCTCGTCCACAGGGCTTGGGGCTTGCGTGAGCAAACACTGAGCGCGTTGGGTTTTGGGGAAGGCGATCACGTCACGGATCGATTCTGCACCGGTCATGAGCGTGACGATGCGGTCCAGACCGAAGGCCAAGCCGCCGTGTGGAGGCGCACCATACTGCAGCGCATCGAGTAAGAAGCCGAACTTGAGCTGGGCTTCTTCGGGGGTGATCTTCAGGGCGTCAAACACTTTTTGCTGCACGTCGGCGCGGTGGATACGGACCGAGCCGCCACCCATTTCCCAACCGTTCAAGACCATGTCATAGCCCTTGGAGATGCACTTCTGGGGTGCGGTGACCATCCAGTCTTCGTGGCCGTCTTTGGGCGCGGTGAAGGGGTGGTGCACAGCGGTATAGCGCTGGCTCTCGTCGTCGTACTCGAACATCGGGAAGTCCACCACCCACATAGGGGCCCAACGGTCTTCGAACAGGCCGTTGGCTTTGCCAAAGGCGCTGTGGCCAATCTTGATGCGCAAGGCGCCAATGGCGTCGTTGACGATTTTTTCCTTGTCGGCGCCAAAGAAGATCAGGTCGCCGTTTTGAGCGCCCGAGCGCTCGAGCACAGCGTTGAGCGCCGCGTCATGGATGTTCTTGACAATGGGGGACTGCAAACCGTCACGGCCTTTGGAAAAGTCGTTGACCCGGATGTAGGCCAGGCCCTTGGCGCCATAGATCTTGACGAACTCGGTGTAGGCATCGATCTCGCCGCGGCTGATGCCACCACCTTCGACCGAGCCACCCGGCACGCGCAGGGCCACCACGCGGCCACCCTTCATGTTGGCCGCACCCGAGAACACCTTGAAGTCCACATCCGCCATGACGTCGGTCACTTCGGTGAACTGCATTTTCACGCGCAGATCGGGCTTGTCCGAGCCGTACAGGTGCATGGCATCTTGGTACGTCATGACCGGGAACTCGCCCAAATCCACGCCGATGGTTTTCTGGAACACGCGCTTGATCATGCCCTGGAACATGTCGCGGATCTCTTCTTCGGTCAGGAAGGAGGTTTCGATATCGATCTGGGTGAATTCGGGCTGGCGGTCGGCACGCAAGTCTTCATCGCGGAAGCACTTTGTGATTTGGTAGTAACGGTCGTAGCCCGCCACCATCAAGAGCTGCTTGAACAGCTGGGGTGATTGGGGCAAGGCGAAGAACTGGCCATCGTGCACGCGGCTGGGCACCAAATAATCGCGGGCCCCTTCGGGGGTGCTCTTGGTGAGCATGGGGGTTTCGATGTCGACGAAGCCGTTTTCATCGAGGTACTTGCGCACTTCCATCGCCACCTTGTAGCGCAGCATCAGGTTGTTTTGCATGTACGGACGGCGCAAGTCCAGCACGCGATGGGTCAAGCGAGTGGTCTCGGACAGGTTGTCTTCGTCGATCTGGAACGGGGGTGTGACCGACTCGTTCAGGACAATCAGCTCATGGCACAGCACCTCGATCTTGCCGCTCTTGAGGCCTTCGTTGGTGGTGCCATCGGGCCGGGCACGCACGATGCCTTTGATCTGCACACAGTATTCATTGCGGACCTCTTCGGCCACCTTGAACATGTCAGGGCGGTCCGGGTCACACACCACCTGGCACTGACCTTCGCGGTCGCGCAGATCAATGAAGATCACACCGCCATGGTCGCGGCGACGGTTGACCCAGCCACACAGGCTCACGGTTTGGCCGATCAAGGCTTCGGTCACCAGACCGCAATAGTGGGTACGCATGGACATCTTGAGGAACTTTCTGGATTCGCAGGAACAGGATTCTGAAAAGGTATCAGCTCAGCTGGGGCTGGACTGCCGTGGGCTTGGGGACAGGCGTGCCGGGCACGACCACACCCATCGAGATGATGTATTTGAGGGCGTCATCCACGCTCATGTCGAGTTCCACCACATCGGCTTTGGGCATCATCAAAAAGAAGCCCGAGGTGGGGTTGGGCGTGGTGGGCACATACACACTGACCATCGGTTGGCCCAGGTGTTTGGCCACCTCACCGCCTGGTGTGCCGGTCAAAAAAGCAATGGTCCACGAACCTTGGCGGGGGTATTGAACCAGCAGGGCCTTCGAAAACGCATGACCACTGCCCGAAAACAAGGTGTCGGCCACCTGCTTGACGCTGGTGTAGATGCTGCGCACCACAGGGATGCGGTTCATCAGACCATGCCATTTGCGCAGCCACCATTGGCCAAACATATTGGCCACAAACACGCCCGTGGCAAAAATAACCAGGGCCACAATGGCCACGCCCAAGCCCGGTACGCCACGCAGGTATTCGGCGCTGGCGTGCACGCCAGGAATCAAGGTGTCGGCCGCATGCAAAACGGCCAAAAAGATGGCATCGAGCATGCCCACCAACCACATGAGCACCCACACCGTGATGCCCATGGGCAGCCACACCAACAAGCCGGTGACGAAATACTGTTTGAAGCTGCGCTGTTTCATGGGGGGCAATCGGTGGGGAGTCAGGGCTCAAAAAGGCTCAGTGGCAAGCACAAGATGCCGCGCAAGCGCCTGCACTTGTCGTGGCAGCAGGAGCGGTGGTATCACTGGCCGGGGCCGATGCGGGTGAGGCCACGGCATCGGCTGCGGTGCCGGCAGCAGCAGGCACACCGGCGGCCCCACCACCTTTGAAGTCGGTGGCATACCAGCCAGTGCCCTTGAGTTGGAAACCCGGTGCAGTCAGCTGTTTGTTGAATTTGGGGGCACCGCAAGCAGGGCAATCGGTCAGCGGCGCGTCACTCATTTTTTGCAGAACATCCTTGGCATGGCCGCAGGCGTCGCATTTGTAGGCGTAAATGGGCATGTGAAGAGCCTTTGAAGGTGATGCAAGAAAACCTTCAATTATAGGCTTGGCAGCGCCCATCAAGCCCCAGGCCCAAGGCATCACCCTGGCCATGGCCCGGCAGCTGGGCTGGGCTTGTGGCCAAGGGCCTGGTCAGCCTGGGACAAAAATGGCCGCCATGGCTAAAGTGGCCAGCAAGGCCACTTCGGGCGTGATTTCAGCGCTTGGTGGTGTCGCGAGCGGCATGGTCCAATGCGCTGGCCATGGACTGGCCCTGGTTGGCAATCACACTCGGCGTCAACGAGCCCAACAGCATGCCCACGATGGAGGCCATCAGGCCCAGCAAATTGGCCGGCACCAGCGTTTCGGGGGCGAGGAAGTTGAACACCAGCCAAGTTCCCACGCCCAACACCACCGAGAACAAGGCCCCCTGGGTGTTGGCCCGTTTCCAGAAGGCACCCGCCACCAGCGGGACAAAAGCCCCGGTCAGGGTGACGTTGTAGGCGTTTTGCACCATCTCGTACATGGTGCTGGTGCTGTTGAGGGCAAACAGCAGGGCGAACGAGGTGAAGGTGACCAAGATGACGCGCAGCAGCAGCAAGAACTGGCGGTCACTCATGTGGGGCACAAAGGGCTTGAGCACGTTCTCGGTGAAGGTGGCCGTTGGGGCCAACAAGGCACCGCTGGCGGTGGACAAGATGGCCGAGAGCAAGGCGCCAAAAAACAAAATCTGCGCCCACATGGGCATTTTTCCCAGCACCAGGTCGGGCAAGATGCGTTGGATGGCGCGGGCGTCTTCCGACTCGAACAAGGCCTTGAGCTCGGGGTGGGCGATCAGGGCTGCGTAAGCGATGTACAAAGGAATAAATGCCATCACGAAATACATCAGGCCGCCAATGATGGTGCCCCTGACGGCGGTTTTTTCGTCCTTGGCACTGGTCATGCGCTGAAACACATCTTGCTGCGGGATGGAGCCAAAGGCAAACGCAAAGAAAGCGCCGGCCATGGCCCACCAGGCAGCGGCATCCATGTCGGCGGGGAACATGTCCAACTTGCCATCGGCGGCAGCTTGCGCCACCACCTTGTCAAAGCCACCCGCATTGCCGCCCACCAGCAAAGCCACAGCCATCAGCCCCACAACAATCACCACGGTCTGGAACAGGTCGGTGAAGGCCACCGACCACATGCCGCCAAACACGGTGTAAATCAACACCACGGCCGCACCCATCATGATGGCGTAGTTCAGGTCAATCGCCCCGGACGAGAGCACATGGATGACCAAGCCCAGCGCTGTCAATTGCGCCGAGGTCCAGCCCAGGTAAGACAACACGATCGCCACACTGGTGAGCACTTCCACCGACTTGCCGTAGCGCACCTTGTAGAAGTCGCCAATGGTCAGCAAGTTCAGGCGGTAAAACAGCTTGGCAAAAAGCAAAGCGGCCAGCACCAGACAGACGGTGGCGCCAAAAGGATCACCGGGGATGCCATTCAGCCCGTCTTTGGCAAAGGTGGCTGACACCGACAAAACGGTTTCGGCCCCGAACCAGGTGGCAAAGACGGTAGCCACGTTCATGTACAGCGGCAAGCTCCGGCCCGCCACCAGGTAATCCTTGGCCCCATGGACCCGGCGTGCAGCGAACAAACCGATGCCGATGGTCACGGCCAAATAAGCGATCACAAAAGTCAGCAGCACCTTCATCTCCTCCAAAAATCAGGCTTAGTAGATCAGTTGCAGGTGCATGCCCACCTGCAAAACGAGCAAGGAGACCACAAAGCCCAATCCGGCGTAAATCAGGGTTTGCAGCAGTTTGTTGGTTCTGCGCTGCTCGGCCAGCAGCTGCTCCATCTGGCGTGCATCGCTTTGGCGCGGCTGTTGCAGGTAATCGTGCAACAAGCGTGGCAACTGCGGCAGCAGTTTGGCGTAATGCGGGGCTTGGGACTTGAGCTCTTCCCAGAGTTTTTTGGGCCCAATTTGCTCCAGCATCCAAGTCTCAAGGAAAGGTTTGGCCGTGCTCCACAGGTCCAGCTCCGGATCCAAATCGCGGCCCAGCCCTTCGATGTTGAGCAAGGTTTTTTGCAGCAGCACCAGCTGAGGCTGGATCTCAACCTGAAAGCGGCGCGAGGTCTGGAACAGGCGCATGAGCACCATGCCCAGAGAAATTTCCTTGAGCGGACGGTCGAAGTAGGGCTCGCAAACAGCGCGGATGGCCGACTCGAGCTCATCGACCCGCGTCTCGGGTGGCACCCACCCAGACTCGATGTGCAGTTCGGCCACACGCTTGTAGTCGCGGCGGAAAAACGCCGTGAAGTTTTGCGCCAGGTACTCCTTGTCATACTCGGTGAGCGTGCCCACAATGCCAAAGTCCAGCGAAATGTAGCGGCCAAAGGTCTCGGGGGCCAGACTCACCTGGATGTTGCCCGGGTGCATGTCCGCGTGGAAAAAACCGTCGCGAAACACTTGCGTGAAAAACAGCGTCACGCCATCACGGGCGAGTTTGGGGATGTCCACACCCGCTTCGCGCAAACGGTCGACCTGGCTGATGGGCACGCCGTGCATGCGCTCCATGACAATGACCTCGGGATGGCAAAAGTCCCAGAGCATTTCGGGGATCAACACCAGATCGAGGCCTTGCATGTTGCGGCGCAGCTGCGCAGCGTTGGCCGCTTCGCGCACCAAGTCCAGCTCATCGTGCAGGTATTTGTCGAACTCGGCCACCACCTCGCGGGGTTTCAATCGTTTGCCATCGGCGCTCAGGTTTTCCACCCAGCCCGCCATCATGCGCATGAGGCTGAGGTCTTTGTCGATCACCGGCAGCATGCCCGGGCGCAAGACCTTCACGGCCACCTCGCGCACATGGCCCGATTTGCCACGCAGGGTGGCAAAGTGCACCTGGGCGATCGAGGCACTGGCCACGGGCTCGCGTTCAAAGGTTTCAAAGATGTCGTCGACTTTGCGGTTGAAAGCCCGCTCGATCGAGGCCACCGCGATGGCCGAGCTGAAGGGCGGCACCCGGTCTTGCAGCTTGGCCAGTTCTTCTGCGATGTCGAAGGGCAAAAGGTCGCGCCGGGTCGACAGCACTTGGCCAAACTTCACAAAGATCGGACCCAGACGCTCCAGCGCTTCACGCAGACGCACCGCACGGGGTGAGCGCAAGTCCCGGCCCACCGACAGCACGCGGGCCAAGAGACGAATCCAAGGTTTCTGAAAGCTCGACAGCACCAATTCGTCCAGGCCGTAGCGCAGGACGATGAAGACGATGAAAGCGCCGCGCCCGAAACGGCCCCAGCGCATCATGCTGCGCTGCCCGTACGCAGCCCGGTACCGGGGCGCTGGGCGACAAAACCGCGCAATGCCGTCATGGCCTGACGGGCAACTTGTGCCAGGGTGTGCGCGGGGGCGTCGCCGATCAGGCGGGCCAGGTCTTCTTCGGCATCCCAGCGCACATGGTCGATCAGCCAATTGACTTCGGCGGCCAGCTGCACATCGCCTTCGATGCGCACCTTGGGTTTGTCGCCACGCGCCAGCGCCGAAGCCAGCGAAACGGGGGACTCTTCAGTCACCGTGAGGCGCAGATCAAAGCCTTCAAAATGGCCGCGCTCGAGCAGGCCTGCAGGGGTCGGGCTCAATTGAAGTTGCATGCGCTCCCAGACCAGCTCGATGCGCTGGCCTTTTTGGCGGGCCAAGCGGGCCATGGCCTCGGGCTCGCTCATCAGCACATGGTTGAGGAACAAAACAAGGCGGTTGATGCTCTCGTCCACCACCCAAGCCGGAGGCTGGAAGTTGGCCGCAAGCCGGTTGACCATGTCGGGCAGCGCCTGAGCGGCCCATGAAAAAGGGGACTGTGTTGCCATAGTCCCCGATTATTCCCGAAAGTGTTGGCCCATTGAGGGGCCCGGGCTTTATTGCAGCGCTTGCACGCCCGCCACCAACCAGCCGCCGCCTTGCTTGGACTTGCTCATGTTCCAAACTTCACGGAATGGGCTCGGGCCGGAAGCCGCGTCTTCGCGGATCATGCCGTTGAACTCCACACTGGCCAAGTAAGCATCGGCCTGCTCTTCGATGCCCAAGAGTTGGGCGTCGAGCATCACAACTTCTGTCTTGTTGGGCTGTCCGGGGAACTGCGCTTCGCGCTCGGACAGCTGGTTGCGAATTTCCACCACCATGGCGTCCGTCATCATGGAACGCAGGGCGCTGATGTCGGAACGGTCCCAGGCGTCTTGCAAGGTGACGAAATTGCGCTTGGCCGCGGTGACAAAACTGTCCACGTCAAAACCGGCTGGGATGCCCCAGGTTTGTGAACCGCTCAAACTGTCACTGGTACTGGCATTCAGGCCGGAACCAATGCCCGAGCCAATCATGGAGCCGGTTGTAGCCGAGGCAGCCGAGCTGTCAAAACGGGTGTTCTGGCCTTCCCAAGGGCGGGCCGAAGCATCGTTGCCCACGTTTTGCGGACTGTATTGTTTGAAAGTGGCGGGGTTTTCTGCCGAAGCACCTGCACCTTGGTAAGCCAAGCCACCCGTTTGCCCGGCATTGCCACGACGGGCCCGCATGATCATGCCGATCACCGCCAGCACGGCGACACCGATCAACAAAGCCATCAAGATGTTGCCAAAGGCTTCACCCATACCGAGCGAGCTGGCCAACCAGGCCAAGCCAAGGCCAGCGGCCAAGCCGCCTAGCATGGCACCCCAAGGCTTCTTGGGCGCAGCCGCTGCAGGCGCAGCAGCGGGCTTGGCCGCATTGGTGGGCGCAGCGTTTTGAGCCGGTGCGGCAGGGGTTTGTGGCGCGGCGTCGCGCTTGGTGACCTGGTTCGACTGCTGGCCAATGGATTTGCCACCGCCCATGCGGCGTGCAGCCTCGGCATTCAGGCTGCCCAAGGCCATCACGCCTGCGAGCATCAGTGTCATCAACTTCTTGTTCATGGTGTCTCCAACTCCGGAAATTCAGTTTTCGGGCTTCAACATTTGATGCCCATGTGCAAGGCTACCACCCCCGCCGACAAATTGTGAAAATCCACATGACCAAATCCGGCATTTTTCATAAGGGTTTTCAGCTCTTCTTGCCCGGGGTGCATGCGGATGGATTCGGCCAGATAACGGTAGCTGTCGGCGTCGCCCGCCACCAGCTTGCCCAGCTGCGGCAAGATCTTGAAGCTGTACCAGTCGTAGGCTTTTTCCAAGGGTTTGGCCACTTTGGAAAACTCCAAAACCAGCAACTTCCCGCCCGGCTTGAGCACGCGGCACATTTCCTTCAAGGCCACATCCTTGTGGGTCATGTTGCGCAAACCAAAGGCGACGCTGACCACGTTGAAGTGGGCGTCAGGAAATGGCAACTTTTCGGCATCACACACCAAAGTGGGCAAAGCCAGGCCGTGGTCGACCAAGCGGTCACGCCCGGTGGACAACATGGCTTCGTTGATGTCGGTGTGCACCACGCGGCCGGTAGCGCCGACTTTTTTGGCGAACGCCATGGACAAATCGCCCGTGCCGCCTGCGATGTCGAGCACCTGATCGCCCTCTTTGAGGTTGGCCACTTGCACGGTGTAAGCCTTCCAGACGCGGTGTAAGCCCATGGACATCAGGTCGTTCATCACGTCATATTTGGACGCAACCGAGTCGAACACGCCTCGAACGTGCTTGGCTTTTTCGCTTTCGTCAACGGTTTTGAAACCGAAGTGGGTGCTGCTCATGTCGGGCCCCTCAATGCTTGTGCCCACAGCTGCCGCCCGCTGATGCTTCGACCATGGGCGCGTCGCGGCTCATGCCCGCGGCTAGCAGGCGGTCTTCGTACTGTTTCCACAAAGCCTCTTGCTGATCGCCCAGAAAGTACAGGTATTCCCAGGTGAACAGGCCCGACTCGTGCCCGTCGGTGAAGGTCGGTTTCACGGCGTAATTGCCCACGGGTTCGATTTCAACGATACCCACCTCGCGCTTACCGGTTTGCAGCACTTCCTGGCCGGGGCCATGGCCCTGCACCTCGGCCGAGGGCGAGTACACGCGCATCAGCTCAAACGGGATACGGAATTGCGCACCGTCAGAAAACCCGATCTCCAGCACTCGGGTTTGACCGTGCAGGGTCAACGACTCGGGGCGGGGCATGTCTTTTTTCAATCCGGCCATGTTGTGCTTTCGAAATGTTCCTGTCGGTTTGCGCTTTGGGCTTAGACCAACACGCGCTCGATGCCGCCTGCATTGGCCGCATTCACGTACTCGGGCATCCATTCTTCGCCCAAGATGTGTTTGGCCATCTCGACCACGATGTAGTCGGCTTCGAGCAGGCCGTTTTGCAGGTCGTCACCAAAGCGCGACAAGCCCTGCAGGCAGCTGGGGCAGCTGGTGAGGATTTTCACATTGGCCTGAGGCGCCAGCGCACCGCTGCTGCGCAGGGCGGCTTCGCCTTTGAGCAGCTCTTCCTCCTTGCGAAAGCGCACCTGGGTCGAGATGTCAGGGCGCGTCACGCCCAGCGTGCCCGATTCACCGCAACAGCGTTTGCTCTCCAGCACGTTGTCACCCATCAAGGCCTTCACGGTCTTCATGGGCTCTTGTTGCTTCATGGGGCTGTGGCAAGGGTCGTGGTAAAGATAGGCGCCGCCTTCGCCCAGCTTCATGCCTTTTTCGAGCAGGAACTCGTGGATGTCGATGATGCGGCAGCCGGGGAAGATCTTGTCGAACTGATAGCCTTGCAGCTGGTCATAACAGGTGCCGCAGCTCACCACCACGGTCTTGATGTCCAAGTAGTTGAGCGTGTTGGCCACCCGGTGGAACAGCACACGGTTGTCGGTGATGATCTTCTCGGCCTTGTCGAACTGGCCCGAGCCTTTTTGCGGGTAACCGCAGCACAGGTAGCCCGGTGGCAACACGGTCTGCACGCCCACATGCCAGAGCATGGCCTGCGTGGCCAGGCCCACCTGGCTGAACAGGCGCTCCGAGCCACAACCGGGGAAATAAAACACCGCTTCTGATTCAGACGTGGTGGCCTTCGGATTGCGGATGATGGGCACGTAGTCGTTGTCTTCGATGTCCAGCAAAGCACGTGCGGTTTTCTTGGGCAGATTGCCCGGCATCTTCTTGTTGATGAAGTGGATCACCTGCTCTTTAATGGGCGCGGTGCCCACCGATGCAGGTGGTGCGCTGGTTTGCTTGCGCGCCACGCCCTTGAGCAAACCGGCCACAAAACGCTGCGCACGCATGCCAACGCCCACCATGGCGGCACGCGCCAGCTTGATGGTCTCGGGGTTGGTGGCGTTGAGCATGAACATGGCGGCCGCATTGCCGGGACGGAAGCTTTTCTGCCCCATCTTGCGCAGCAGATTGCGCATGTTCATCGACACATCACCAAAGTCAATATTGACCGGGCAAGGCGTCAGGCACTTGTGGCACACGGTGCAGTGGTCGGCCACGTCTTCAAACTCTTGCCAATGCTTGATCGAGATCCCACGGCGTGTTTGCTCTTCGTAGAGGAAAGCCTCGACCAGCAAGGAGGTGGCCAAAATCTTGTTGCGTGGGCTGTAAAGCAAATTGGCACGCGGCACATGCGTGGCGCACACAGGCTTGCACTTGCCGCAGCGCAAGCAGTCCTTCACGCTGGCGGCGATGGCACCAATGTCGGACTGCTGCATGATCAGCGACTCGTGGCCCATCAGGCCAAAGCTGGGGGTGTAAGCGTGCGTCAGGTCGGCCGCATGCACATCGTCACCCAGTCCCGTCAGGGCCGCGCCACGCAGCAGCTTGCCTTTGTTGAAGCGCCCTTCGGGGTCCACTTTGGCTTTGTAGGCGGTGAAATTGGCCAACTCGGCGTCGGTCAAAAACTCCAGCTTGGTGATGCCAATGCCGTGTTCGCCAGAGATCACACCGTCCAGGCTGCGCGCCAGCACCATGATGCGGGCCACCGCCTCGTGCGCGGTCTGCAGCATCTCGTAGTTGTCACTGTTCACCGGAATGTTGGTGTGCACATTGCCGTCACCCGCGTGCATGTGCAGCGCCACCCACACGCGGCCTTTGAGCACGCGCTGGTGAATGGCATTGACCTCGTTGAGGATCGGCAAAAACGCCGAGCCGGAGAAGATGTTCTGGAACGCCGGGCGAATTTGTGTCTTCCAGCTGGCGCGCAAGCTGTGCTCTTGCAGTTGAGGAAACAGCGCGTCGACATCGTTCAACCAGCCTTGCCACTGTGCACGCACCTCGCGCACCACCGCCAAGGCTTGTGCCACGCGGTCTTCCAGCAACTCGGCCGATGGGATGTCGCTGGCGTCGTCTTGTTTGCCCAGCGGCAGGTTGCCCCGCTCCAAGAAAGCTTCGATTTCGCGGCACAGCTTGAGCTTGTTGCGCAGGCTCAGTTCAATGTTGATTCGCTCGATGCCATCGGTGTACTCGGCCATGCGTGGCAAGGGAATCACCACATCTTCGTTGACCTTGAAGGCATTGGTGTGGCGCGAGATGGCGGCCGTCTTTTTACGGTCCAGCCAGAACTTCTTGCGTGCCTCGGGGCTGATGGCAATGAAGCCTTCGCCGCTGCGCGAGTTGGCAATGCGCACGATCTCGCTGGTCGCCTTGGCCACGTCGTCGGCATTGTCCCCGGCGATGTCACCGATCAAGACCATCTTGGGAAAGCCGCCACGCTTGGACTTGGTGGAATAACCCACCGCCCGCAAATAGCGGTCGTCCAGGTGCTCCAGACCCGCCATCACGGTGCCGGTGCGCTTTTGCTCGGCAAACATGAAGTCCTTGATCTCGACGATGCTGGGCACCGCCTCGCGGGCATGGCCAAAAAACTCCATGCACACGGTGCGGGTGTGGGTGGGCATGCGGTGCACGACCCAGCGGGCGCTGGTGATCAGGCCGTCGCAGCCTTCTTTTTGCACACCAGGCAGGCCGCTCAAAAACTTGTCGGTCACGTCCTTGCCCAAGCCTTCCTTGCGGAAAGTCTTGCCCGGGATCACCAGGGTTTCGGTCCGAATCGGGGTTTTGCCGTCGGCTTTGAAGTAGCGCAACTCAAAAGTGGCAACCTCGGCGTCATGGATCTTGCCCATGTTGTGGTCCATGCGCACCACGTCCAGCCATTCGGCGTCGGGGGTGACCATGCGCCAGCTGGCGAGGTTGTCGAGCGCAGTGCCCCACAAAACCGCTTTTTTGCCGCCCGCGTTCATGGCGATGTTGCCGCCCACGCAACTGGCCTCGGCCGAGGTGGGATCCACTGCAAACACAAAACCGCCGCGCTCGGCCGCATCGGCCACACGCTGGGTCACCACACCGGCTTCGGTGTAGATGGTAGGTATCTTGTGGGCGATGCCCGGCAGGTCGACCATCTCGACCTCGGTCATGGCTTCGAGCTTTTCGGTGTTGATGACCGCACTCTTCCAGGTCAGCGGGATCGCGCCGCCGGTATAGCCCGTGCCGCCGCCACGGGGCACGATGGTCAGTCCCAAATCGATACAGCCTTTGACCAGCCCCGCCATTTCGGTCTCGCTGTCGGGGGTCAGCACCACAAAGGGGTACTCGACGCGCCAGTCGGTGGCGTCGGTCACATGGCTCACACGCGAGAGGCCGTCGAACTTGATGTTGTCTTTGGCCGTCAGACGCCCCAGGGTCTTTTGCACCTGGCTGCGCAGCTTGGCCATGCGGATGAAGCGCTCACTGAACTGCGTCACGGCCTGGGTGGCCATGGCCAACAGCTGGCCCACCAAGGCATCGCGGGCCGCGTCGGCCTGTGGCGTGCGGCGCTTTTGCACCTCGCCCAAACGGTGCTGCAAGGCCTCGACCAGCAATTTGCGTCGGGCCGGGTTGTCCAACAGGTCGTCCTGCAAATAGGGGTTGCGCTCGACCACCCAAATGTCACCCAATACTTCGTACAGCATGCGGGCCGAACGGCCTGTGCCACGCTCCTGACGCAACTGGTTGAGCAGATCCCAGGCGGACACCCCCAACAGTCGCACCACGATTTCACGGTCTGAAAAGCTGGTGTAGTTGTAGGGAATTTCGCGCAGGCGCGGCGCATCGGCGTCGGCTTGCATCAAATGTTGGAGCGTGGTGGGTGCATTCATGGGTGTGGCGCAGTCAAAGGCGTCGCTGAAGACGCTGTCAGCCAGACCCGAAACCAATGTCAAACCGGCTGAGGGTCAATGTTACCGCAGTGCAACAAACACGCGCCTGCGGTGGGGGCACCTGTCACACAGGGGTCTGGGCTCATGGAAAGCCCGGGTTGTCATGGAACTTTCACATGGATTTAATCCTCTCGACACGTGAATCGACCCCAATACAATCCGACAGCCTTCCAACTTGACCCCACCAAGTGGTCGATTTGATCTTGTTTTACCCCTTTTAGGAGCCTGCATGAAACTCAAACTCTCCATCACCGCACTCGCTTTGGGCCTGGCCAGCATGACCGCCCAGGCCCAAACCGAAGTTCAATGGTGGCACTCGATGGGCGGCGCCCTGGGCGAGTGGGTCAACGATCTGGCCAAGGATTTCAACAACAGTCAAAAAGACTACAAAATCGTGCCCACCTTCAAGGGCAGCTACGACGAATCCATGACGGCGGCCATTGCGGCCTTCCGTGCGGGCAATGCCCCTCACATCCTGCAGGTGTTCGAAGTGGGCACCGCCACCATGATGGCCAGCAAGGGCGCCATCGTGCCCGTGGGCGAGGTCATGAAAAAAGCCGGTGTCACTTTTGACGCCAACGCCTACGTGCCTGCCGTGGCCGGTTATTACACCGCCCCTAATGGCCAGATGCTGAGCTTCCCCTTCAACAGCTCCACCACGGTCTTCCACTACAACAAAGACGCCTTCAAGGCCGCTGGTCTGGACCCCGAGAAGCCACCAAAAACCTGGCCTGAAGTGGCGCTGGCCGCTGGCAAGCTCAAAGCCTCTGGCCACAAGTGCCCCTTCACCACCAGCTGGGTGAGCTGGACGCAGCTTGAAAGCTTCTCGGCCTGGCACAACACCGAGTTCGCCTCCAAAGGCAACGGCATGCGCGGCATGGATGCACGCCTGACTTTCAACAGCCCCCTTCATGTGCGACACATCGAGAACCTGGCCAACATGGCCAAAACAGGTCTGTTCGTCTACAAGGGTCGGGGCAACGCGGCCGATGCGGTCTTTGTCTCTGGCGAATGCGCCATGACCACCGGCTCGTCGGCCTTGTACGGCAACATCAAGCGCAACGCCAAGTTCGCCTCCGGCATCTCCACCCTGCCCTATTACCCTGATGTGGCGGGCGCTCCCCAGAACACCGTGATTGGCGGTGCCAGCCTGTGGGTCATGTCAGGCAAGAAGGACAACGAATACAAGGGCGTGGCCCAGTTCTTTGCCCACCTGTCCAAGGCCGAAGAAGCGGCCAAGAGCCACCAGCGCACCGGCTACCTGCCGCTGACCAAGGCGTCTTACGAGATGACCGAGAAATCGGGCTTCTACAATCAAAACCCGGGCACCGACGTGTCGGTGGAGCAGATGATCCGCAAGACCACCGAGAAGTCACGCGGCATCCGTCTGGGCAATTTTGTGCAGATCCGCACCATCAATGACGAGGAACTCGAACAGGTTTGGGCAGGCAAAAAAGCGCCCAAAGAAGCCTTGGATGCCGCCGTCAAGCGTGGCAACGAGCAGCTCGAGCGCTTCCAAAAAGCCAACAAGTGAGTCCACTTCCCGGGCCATCTGCCCGGGTCTTGTTTTGAAAGCAGGGGCCACGCGCCCCTGCTTTTTGAGCTTTTGCGGCCCACCTAAACTCTGTCCCTATGGAAAAACGCGTTCGATTTCAGTCCCGCTGGTTGCCTTGGCTTTTGGTGGCGCCCCAAATGGCCATCGTGCTGGTGTTCTTTTTCTGGCCCGCCGGGCAGGCGCTTTACCAAAGCGTGCTGTCACAAGATGCTTTTGGCACCAGCACCGAATTTGTGGGACTGGAAAATTTTGAGCGCCTGTTTGCCGACAGCACTTACCTCGAATCCTTCAAGACCACGGCGGTTTTTTCCTTGCTGGTGGCTTTTTTCGGCTTGAGCATTTCGCTGCTGCTGGCCGTGATGGCCGACCGGGTGCTCAAGGGAGCTGCCATCTACAAAACCCTGCTGATCTGGCCTTACGCCGTGGCCCCAGTGGTGGCGGGCGTGCTGTGGCTGTTCATGTTCGCCTCGCCCATGGGGGTCATCGCTTTTTACCTGCGCTCAGTGGGCATCGAGTGGAACCACTTGCTCGATTCGGGCCACGCCATGACGCTGATCGTGGTGGCAGCCGTGTGGAAGCAAATCTCCTACAACTTCCTGTTCTTTTTGGCGGGGCTGCAGTCCATCCCCAAATCCCTTCTGGAAGCGGCGGCCATTGACGGAGCCAGCCCGTGGCACCGCTTTTGGACCATCGTGTTCCCGCTCCTGTCACCCACCACGTTTTTCCTCTTGGTCATCAATGTGGTGTATGCCTTTTTTGACACCTTCGGCATTGTCGATGCCACGACCCAAGGCGGCCCCGGCAAAGACACCGCCATCTTGGTCTACAAGGTGTATTACGACGGCTTCAAGGCGCTGGACATGGGCGGCTCGGCCGCGCAGTCGGTCATCTTGATGCTGATCGTGGTGGCGCTGACCGTGGTGCAGTTCCGTTTTGTCGAGAAAAAAGTCCAGTACTGAGCCCGCCCCATGATTGAAAAACGCCCCGGCCTCACGGTCCTGTCCCACCTGGTGTTGATCCTGGGGGTGGTGATCGTGGCCTTCCCGCTTTACCTGACTTTTGTGGCCTCCACCCAAAGCGCCGCCGAGATCGCCCAATCGGTGCCCATGTCCATGTGGCCCGGCAGCCATGCGCTGGAGACCTACAAAACCGCCCTGTTCGGCGGCGAAACCAGTGCCGGCAGCCGCATCCCAGCGGCAGCGCCGATGATGGGGGTCAGCTTGGTCAGTGCACTGGTCATTGCCTTGGGCAAAATCGCCATCTCTTTGCTGTCGGCTTTTGCCATCGTGTATTTCCGCTTTCCACTGCGCAACCTGGTGTTCTGGATGATTTTTGTCACCCTGATGCTGCCCGTCGAAGTGCGCATCGGCCCGACCTACGAGGTGGTCTCCAACTTGGGCATGCTCAACAGCTACGCGGGCCTGACGGTGCCGCTGATCGCCTCGGCCACGGCCACGTTTTTGTTCCGGCAGTTTTTCTTGACGGTGCCCGACGAGCTGGTGGAAGCGGCACGCATGGACGGCGCGGGACCGATGCGGTTTTTCATCGACATCCTCCTGCCGCTGACACGCACCTCGATCGCTGCGCTGTTTGTGATCCAGTTCATCTACGGCTGGAACCAATACCTGTGGCCGCTCTTGGTGACCACCAACGAAGACATGTACCCGGTGGTGATGGGCATCAAACGCCTGATCGCTGGCGAGGCTTACACCGAATGGAACGTGGTCATGGCCACAGCCATCTTGGCGATGCTGCCCCCGGCACTGGTCGTCATCCTGATGCAAAAATGGTTCGTCAAGGGCCTGGTTGATACGGAAAAATAAATACCTTCACATGGCTGCCATCACCCTCTCTCACATCCTCAAAACCTATGGCCAAGGGGCCAAGGCCAACACCGTCATCCACGATCTGAGCGCAGAAATCGCACACGGTGAGTTCGTGGTCATCGTCGGTCCTTCGGGCTGCGGCAAATCCACCCTGCTGCGCATGGTGGCGGGCCTGGAAGACATCTCGGGCGGCACGATTTCGATCGGTGATCGCGTGGTCAACGACCTGGAACCGGCCGAGCGCGATATCGCCATGGTGTTTCAAAACTACGCGCTGTACCCGCACATGAGCGTGTTCGACAACATGGCCTATGGCCTGAAAATCGCCAAAGTGCCAGTGGACGAAATCAAAGCCCGGGTGGACAAGGCAGCAGGCATTCTGGAACTCTCCCACCTGCTGCAGCGCAAGCCGCGTGAACTGTCTGGTGGCCAGCGCCAGCGCGTGGCCATGGGCCGCGCCATCGTGCGCCAGCCGCAGGTGTTCTTGTTTGACGAGCCGCTGTCGAATCTGGACGCCAAACTGCGTGCCCAGACGCGCCTCGAGATTCAAAAACTGCACCGCGAACTCGGCATCACCAGCCTGTTTGTGACACACGACCAGGTCGAGGCCATGACCTTGGCCCAGCGCATGATTGTGATGAACGGTGGCCACATGGAGCAGTTCGGCACGCCCGAAGAGGTCTACAACCGCCCGGCCAGCACCTTTGTGGCCAGCTTCATCGGCTCGCCCCCCATGAACTTGCTCCAACAAGCCCCGAACACCCCAGCAGGCCGCATCCTGGGCATTCGCCCCGAGCACATGGACATCACACCCACGGGTTGGCCTTTGCAGGTGGAAACGGTGGAACTGCTCGGGGCTGAGCGCTTGGTACACGCCCGTTTGGGCACAGAGAGCCTGACGCTGCGCCTGGACGCATCGCTGCCCGCCCCAACGGCTGGCGAGTCCTTTTGCATCACCCCTCGCGCGGACAAACTGCACTGGTTTGACGCCAAAACGGGCCAACGCATCACCTCCGAATGAACCCCGCTGCCAAACTCAGCCGCGCTGCCTGGCCCTACCCGCGCTGGATCGCACACCGGGGTGCGGGCAAGCTCGCCCCCGAAAACACCCTGGCGGCCTTCCGCTTGGGCGCGGCGCACGGCTACCGCATGTTTGAATGCGACGCCAAGCTCAGCGCCGACGGCATGGTGTTTTTGATGCACGACGCCACGCTGGAGCGCACCACCAACGGCCAGGGGATTGGCGGTGCGCTGCCCTGGCATGCCCTGTCGCAGCTGGACGCGGGCAGCTGGCATTCACGCGCTTTTGCAGGCGAGGCCCTGCCCACACTGGAAGCGCTGGCGAGGTTTTGCTTGGCCAATGGCCACCTGCTGAACATCGAGATCAAGCCCACCCCGGGCACCGAGTCCGCCACAGGCGAGGCCGTGGCCCGTTTGGCCGCCCGTCTGTGGACTGGCGCTGCCGTGCCGCCCCTGTTGACGTCCTTCAAACCCGATGCATTGGCGGCCGCACAAGTAGCGGCACCCCTACTGCCTCGTGGCCTGCTGGTCGACACCTTCTGGAGCGGCTGGCTTGAAAAAGCTTTGGCGCTGGACTGTGTGGCCGTGGTCGCCAACTACGCCCTCTGGGACCAGGCCACCGTGGCCCAAGTTCATGGAGCTGGCATGCGGTGCCTCAGCTACACCGTCAACGACGATTGGGCCGCTCAGCATCTGATGGCGCTGGGCACCGACGGGATCATCACCGACCGGGTGGATTTGTTCAGCCCCATCTGAACATTTGGGCACCCAAGGCCCACTTTGCGGCCTTACTTGGCAGCCCAGCCCCGCTGCAGCAGCCACTCCGTCGTCGCGGCCACCAGCACAAGGGCGATGTAAGTGCTCATCTTGCCATCTTGCCCGTGCAACAACAGCCCACCCAAGAGCACCAACAGACCGCTCAGGGCATGAACCCCCATGCGGCGGCGCAGGCTGATCCGGCCAACCCCCATGACCGTGCGCCCGGCCAAAGGCATCAACATCGCCATGGCCAAAGCGGGGAGGGCAAAATTCAACAAGTGCAAAACCAATTGCCAAAACGTCATGAAGTCTCGCTCCAAAAGGCCTGGACTGCCGACAAAACACCCCAGACCTGAAATTGTGCATGCAAAACCACGTCCACTTTCCCAGTACCGATTGTGTCAAGCGAAGTTGACAGGTCGTGCCTATAATGGCCCTCATGGCTGTATGGACCTTGGGTTTGAACCACACCACTGCACCGCTGGATCTGCGCGGTCGGTTTGCGTTCGCCGTGGACAAACTGGTCCCCACCTTGCAAGGCCTGCGCCGTGACCTGTCCCAACGCATTTCGCAAGAGCCCGAAGCGGCTATTTTGTCGACCTGCAACCGCACCGAGATTTATTGCGCTGCCGACCAGGCCGCCACCAACGACACCTTGCGCTGGTTGGCCCAAACGGGCGGCGTGAGCGCGTCCGAGTTGCATGCCCACACTTATTTGCTCGAAGGCAACGAAGCCGCTCGCCATGCGTTCCGTGTGGCCAGTGGCCTCGACTCCATGGTGCTGGGCGAGGCCCAAATCCTGGGTCAACTCAAAGATGCCGTGCGTGCGGCCGAACAAGCCGGCGCCTTGGGCAGCACCCTGAACCAACTGTTCCAGCGCAGCTTTGCCGTGGCCAAGGAGGTGCGGAGCTCCACCGAAATCGGGGCCCACTCCATCAGCATGGCCGCCGCTTCTGTGCGCCTGGCCAGCCAGTTGTTTGAAAACCTGCAAGACATCCGCATCCTGTTTGTCGGTGCGGGCGAAATGAACGAGTTGGTGGCCACACACTTTGCAGCCAAGCAGCCCAAAGGCATGGTGATCGCCAACCGCAGCCTGGACCGGGCCGAATTGTTGGCCCACCGCTTTGGGGCCGATGTCATGCCCCTGGCCGACTTGCCCGAACGCCTGCACGAATTCGACGCCGTCATCAGCTGCACCGCCAGCACCTTGCCCCTGATTGGCCTGGGCGCGGTCGAGCGGGCCCTGAAAAAACGCAAACACCGCCCCATGTTCATGGTCGATCTGGCGGTGCCGCGTGACATCGAACCCGAAGTCAAGTCGCTGGAAGACGTCTACCTCTACACCGTGGACGACTTGGCCAGCGTCGTGCAAACCGGCCAGGCCCACCGCCAAGCGGCCGTGGCCGAAGCCGAAGTCATCATTGACGCCGGTGTGCAAAGCTTCATGCACTGGATGGGCCAGCGCGGCACCGTGCCCTTGATCCAGCAACTGCAAAACCAAGCCGACGCTTGGCGCGAAGCCGAGCTGGCCCGCGCCCGCAAGCTGCTGGCCCGGGGCGACGACCCCATCGCCGTGATGGAAGCCCTGTCCAAGGGCCTGACCCAAAAGATGCTGCACGGCGCCCTGGCCGAGCTGCGCGGGGCAGCGCCTGAGCACCGCGAGCAAACCATGCAGACGGTGCAGCGCGTTTTCTTGCGCAAAGAGCGTTAGCGGCTGACTTGGCTGGTCGGGGCTTGCGCGCCGACACCTTAGCTGTCCCTGCTGCCTGCAGCGTCTGCCCCGGCTCCGGGCCAGCGCCGCGATTGAAGCTCCCAACCGTTCCCGCCCGCATGAAACCCTTCCTCATCCAACAACTCGAACGCTACGCCGTGCGCTTGACCGAGCTGGACTTTTTACTGTCCCGTGAAGACATCATGGCCGACATGACGCAGTTCCTGAAGCTCTCGCGCGAACACGCCGAGGTCAGCGCCGTGGCTTCGCGCTTTGCCCGCTTTCAGCAGCGCACTGCCGACTTGGCCAGTGCGCAAGCCCTGCTGGCCGACGAGGACCTGCGCGAAATGGCCGAAGAAGAAGCGGCCAGCGCCAGCGCCGAATTGCAAAGCCTGGAAGCCGAACTGCAGCGCATGCTGCTGCCCAAAGACCCCGACGATGCCCGCCCGGCCTTTGTCGAAATCCGCGCAGGCACTGGCGGCGACGAATCGGCCCTGTTCGCGGGCGACTTGTTGCGCATGTACACACGTTACGCCGAAAGCCAAGGCTGGAGGTGCGAGATCGTCTCCGAATCAGTGAGCGAGCTGGGTGGCTACAAAGAAGTCGTGGTGCGCATCGGCGGCAGCACATCGGGCGATGGCGTGTATGGCGCACTCAAGTTCGAGTCCGGTGGCCACCGGGTGCAGCGCGTGCCCGCTACCGAAACCCAAGGCCGCATCCACACCAGCGCCTGCACCGTGGCGGTGCTGGCCGAGCCGGACGAGGCCGAAGCCATCAAGATCAACCCGTCGGATTTGCGGATTGACACCTACCGCGCCAGCGGCGCGGGCGGGCAACACATCAACAAAACCGACTCGGCTGTGCGCATCACCCACTTGCCCACCGGCATCGTGGCCGAATGCCAGGACGGCCGCAGCCAGCACAGCAACAAGGCACAGGCCCTGAAGGTGCTGACGGCCCGCATCCAAGAAAAAGACCGGGCCGAACGGGCTGCCAAAGACGCGGCCGAACGCAAAAGTCTGATCGGCAGCGGCGATCGATCAGACCGCATCCGCACCTACAACTTCCCGCAAGGGCGCCTGACCGACCACCGCATCAACTTGACCTTGTACAAGCTGCTCACCATCATGGAAGGCGATTTGCAGGACGTGGTGCATGCGCTGCAAAGCTACGAAGCTGCCGAACAGCTGGCCGCGCTCGAAATCGGAGCCGCCGCTTGATGCAAAACCCAACGACCGTCGTGGCGTGTCTGCGCCAAGCCCAAGCCACTGGCTTGGCCCGGGTGGACGCTCAGATCTTGCTGCTGCTCAGCCTGCAACGCCCGCTGCACGATCGCGCCTGGCTCTTGGCCCACGACAGCGACACCTTGACGCCCGTGCAAGCTGCCGCGTGGCAAGACGCGCTGCAGCGCCGCTTGCAGGGTGAGCCCGTGGCCTACATCACCGGGCGCAAGGATTTTTTTGGCCTGACGCTGGCCGTGGACGCCCGTGTGCTGGACCCGCGCCCCGACACCGAAACCCTGGTGGACTGGGCTCTGGCGTGTCTGCCGGAATCCGTCCCAGAAACACGCTCGCCCCGCATTCTGGACCTGGGCACGGGCAGCGGCGCCGTGGCTTTGGCGCTGCAACACGCCCGGCCCGATGCCACGGTGTGGGCCGTGGACGCCAGCGAAGACGCGCTGGCCGTGGCCCGCGCCAATGCCGCCCGCTTGCAACTGGGCGTGCAATTCATCGCCAGCGACTGGCTGAACGCGGTGGACATCCAACGCACGGGCCGCTTTGACCTCATCGTCTCCAACCCGCCCTACGTGGCCGAGGGCGACCCGCACCTGGCCGCACTCACGCACGAGCCCCTGCAGGCCCTGACCAGCGGCCCCGACGGCCTGGATGACATTCGCCAGATCATCGCCCAAGCCCCTGTTTATTTGGCCCCGGGGGGCTGGCTGCTGCTCGAACACGGCTGGGACCAGGCAGCGCCGGTGCAGGCCCTGCTGCGCGAGGCCGGGTTGGTGCAGGTGCAGTCGCGCCGCGATTTGGGTGGCATCGAGCGCTGCACGGGTGCAGCCATGCCGAAGTGACAGCAACATCCCTGTGAAAATGGCAGACTTTCAATCAGAGACATAATTCACCCCATTCGACACCGACCCCATTTGGAGCAACACCATGAGCGACACCCAGCAACGCATCGACGAACTCGTCAAAGGCAACGAGATCACCCTGTTCATGAAGGGCAGCGCCAGCTTCCCCATGTGCGGTTTTTCCGGCCGTGCCATCCAGATCCTCAAAGCCGTGGGCGTGGACCCCAAGACGGTCAAGACCGTGAACGTGCTGGACGACGCCGAAATCCGCCAAGGCATCAAGGAATACAGCAACTGGCCCACCATCCCCCAGCTCTACGTCAAGGGCGAGTTCATCGGCGGCTCGGACATCATGATGGAAATGTACGAATCGGGCGAGCTGCAGCAGGTCATCAACGGCCAGGCCTGATCAACGCTTGCCCCTTGCAGACAGCCACCTTCGGGTGGCTTTTTTGCGGGCAATTTATGGCTTACATGACCCAGGATTCAGCCCTGGAGGGTCTGCGTTTTGGCCTCATACTCGCGCCAGACCTCAGCGAGGTCCGCCTTGCGCCAGATGCGCTGGGCCAAGAAGGTCAGCACCAGCGCGATCAGGGTCATGACGAGCAGCCAGACGCCCTGGCGATACCCCCAGTGCAGCAACCAGGCCCAGCGGCTGTCCACCTGCGTCACCCCTATCAACACCACGGGCGAGAAGATCAAAACGCAGGTGAACAACAGCCGCCCCCAGGTTCTGAATGCGCCCATGAGACAGACCGCCAGCGCAGTGGCCACCCAAAAATCCACGGCCATGGCAGGCACGTACAAAGCCAGATGGGTCAAGATTTGCAAACCACTTTGGTCAGAAAAGAAAAACTGCTTGGCCCCATAAAACAAGGCCCATCCCGGACAAAACCACAAAGCCACAAATCGCAGGGTGGAGGTGATCAGGTTAAGGCCCAATTGGCGACGCATTTGCCCACCAGGCGACAGCCCATACCGCCAATGCCATTGACTGGAGCGAAGCACGGGCAGCAAAAACAGACAGAGAAATCCAATTCGCAAAAGTTCGTAATACGTGAGCTCACTGCCCCAAGGCTCCAGCAAACGAATACTTCCAATTTGTTGGATCGGAAGTAGTGCAAATGTCACACCCATTCCCAGGATTGCGCCCCACGGTCTCCCAGCCAAATCACCTTGCTCAATGAACCCGGCATGGGCCAGCAAGCGCCTTAACCATGCATCAAGTCGCCCGCCCGGACCGGGACGCCACGTCAACCCCGAGCGGGTGTCCTTCAATAGCCGACGGAACATCCACACCGCAGCGCCCAGACCATAAGCCGCTGCCAACAACCACACACCCCAAGATGCTTGATACCAGGCGCTCCACACCGAATCGGGCCAAAAAACGGGGAGCAGCCCACCCAGCAGTGGCACGGCCAGGTGCACCGGATGCGCCACGCCCCACCAGGCGTGCAATGCACACACCCACACCGTGTGCCAGACGAGCGCCAACAACAACACAGCACCCACCACCGGCAGTTGGTTGACGAACGTGGTGCCGAATGACACCCAAGCCCCCATCAGCGTGGCCAGCCCCATCAACAAGCCAGAGACCCACCAGCCGTGGGCCATGTCGTGTATGCGCTGATGCACCCGATGCACAGGTACTACGCGCCGCACCCAGGTGTGCGCATCACGCAAGCCGGCGTGGGTGACACACACCGCCGCCAGACTGCTCAGGGCGCACAGCACAAAGACGAACTCAGCAGGAGCCGAATGACTGACCATCGCCCACAGCAGCGTGATGATGAACAGCACCAGCCACATCCAGACCAGTGTCTCGGGCGTTCTGCGCCACCGTCCGGATGTGTTGGGTGCAGATGGGGATTCGGTTGTGAGCCCCGAAACCCGACGCATACCGGCTTTCATGAGTTCAGCTCCAGAAACAGGTCGTCCAGGTTCAGCGCCCTTCCGTCGGCGAGTGCGCCCGGCAAGCGGGTGTCCACCAGCCACAGGCCCTGCTCTGGATGCCGACTTTGGAAGATGGCTCCGCGAGGTGCCTCTGCGCCGTGCACTTGCACCAAGCGCAAATGTTCGGTCAGGGCATCCCATTCGTCCATGAGTTGGATACGGCCTTCCCGCATGAAGGCCACATGGGTGACCACGCGCTCCAGATCGCTCAGCAGGTGACTGCTGATGATGACCGTGCGCGGGCGCTCGCTACCGCGTTGCTCGAACAAGGCCCGCATGAAGGCACGGCGCGTCATCGGGTCAAGACTGGCGACAGGCTCGTCCAGGATCAAGATGTCAGGGTCGTGCCCCAGCGCCAGCACCACACTGAGTTTTTGCTGATCGCCCAATGACAGGTCTTTTGCCTTGGTGAACAGCGGCAAAGACAATTGGGCGGCAAGTGCACAGGCTCGGTCCTGATCCCAGTGGGCATAAAGACGGCCGATGCGTTCAAAGTGCGCATCGCCCGTCATCCAGTCCAACAAATCCGGGGTTTGCGCCACATACCCCAGTCGCTCACGCACGCTGTCGCTCAAGTCGGTGCTGAGACAGCCACCCAATTTGCAAAAACCTTTGTCCGGCACCGTCAGGCCCACCAGGCTGCGCAGCAAGGTGCTTTTGCCCGCACCGTTGCGACCGACTAAGCCCAACACGGCCCCTTCGGGCACGTCCAGGCTGAGCTGGCTCAGCACGGCTTTGCGTTGGTAAACGTGATGCACCCGATGGGCGCTGATGATGGGCTCGTTCATTGCCTCTCCTCCTGATGTGTTTCTTTCAAGCATTCTTCAAACTGCGCCAGTGCAGCCTGTGCGGTCAGGCCCAACTGCCGGGCTTGTTGTGCCGCGGCTTGCAGGCTAGGGCGCAGCAAGCTTTGCCGCTGTGCGTTGTCACTTTGTCCGGGGTGGTCAGCCACGACCATGCCCATGCCCCGGCGACGGGCCAGCAGGCCTTCAGCTTCAAGCAGGCTGTAGGCCTTGGACACGGTCATGGGGTTGATGGCGTGTTCTTGTGCCACGGCACGCACACTGGGCAGCTCTTTACCCGGACCGATCACTCCACCGGCAATCTGCCGGCGCACCTGTTCCACGATCTGGCGGTAGATCGGGGTGGGGTCGCTGGGGGCAATTGCGAAGTTCATGTGCATTGGTGTATTAGTTCAATAATACACAAAACAAAACTTCAGGCCAATTTGTTGAGATGCTTTTAATTCACTTCAATCCACAGGATGCACCCACAAGCGCTGCGCCGCCAAAACCGCTTGGGGGTAGGCCGCTTGCCCGCGGCTGCCGTTGTAACGGCCCAGCCCCATGAACAGGTCACCCCGCTCCCGGTCCAGCAAGTGACGCAGGATGACGCAGCCAAAGCGCAGGTTGGTTTGCATGTGAAACAGGCGACTGTCGTCACCGTCACCAATCAGGCGCGCCCAAAACGGCATGACCTGCATGTAGCCGCGAGCCCCGGCGCTGGAGATGGCGTATTTTCGAAATGAGCTTTCGACCTGCACCACGCCCAAAACCAGCGACAGGGGAAGACCTGCTCGGCGGGCTTCGTACCAAAGGGTTTGCAAAAACTCTTGCCGCTCGATGGGGTGTTTTTTGTAGCGCGACAGGCGTTGGCTGCAGGCCGTTTGCCACTGCGTATAGCTCTGTTGGTCATAGGAAGTGGGCAACAGGGGTTCAGGGGGGGGTGCCGCCGCAACCGCAGCGCTCAGCGCCGAGCGCACGGCGTGCGACAGCGGCTCTTCGATTTGCCGCCCTGCGTGCGCCAGCCCTGAGGGCAATACGGCCCCGCACAGGCTGAGCAAACAAGCCCGGCGGCTGGGCAAGACCGGGCGTGTCATAGGCCAGGGCGAGCGGCTTAGTGGGACAAACGCCCCTTGAGATGGCTCAGGATGTCGGCCACAGCCACTTTGCTGGATTCGGTATCGCGGCGGTGTTGGTACTCGACCTGGCCGTCTTTGAGGCCTTTGTCGCCAATGGTCACGCGGTGCGGCACCCCGATCAGCTCCCAGTCGGCAAACATGGCGCCCGGGCGCTCGCCCCGGTCGTCCAGGATCACGTCCACGCCTTCGGCCAGCAAGGCGACGTAGATGCGCTCGGCCTCGGCCTTGACCGCTTCGCTGCGGTCCATGCCAATGGGGCAAACCACCACGGTGAAGGGTGCAATCGCGTCGGGCCAGATGATGCCGCGCTCGTCATGGTTTTGCTCGATGGCGGCGGCGGGTAGGCGCGTCACGCCAATGCCGTAGCAGCCCATTTCCAAAAACTGCGGCTTGCCGGTTTCGTCCAAGAAGGTGGCGTTCATGGCCTTGGAATACTTGGTGCCGAGATAGAACACATGGCCCACTTCGATGCCGCGCTCAATGGCCAGCTCGCCCTGGCCGTCGGGCGACTTGTCACCTGCGACCACGTTGCGGATGTCGGCCACCAAGGCGGGCTCGGGCAGGTCGCGGCCCCAGTTGACGCCGGTGATGTGGAAGTCGGGCTCGTTGGCACCACATATCCAGTCGGCCATCACGGCCACGTCGCGGTCGGCCACCAGGTGCACGGGCTTTTTCAAGTTCAGTGGGCCGAGGTAGCCCGGCTTGCAGCCAAAGTGGTCTTCGATTTCGCTCAAGGTGGCAAAGCGGAAGCCGCCTTCCATGCCGGGCAGTTTGCCGACCTTGACTTCGTTCATGTCATGGTCGCCACGCAGCAAGAGCAGCCAGACTTGTGACTTCACGATCTCACCCTGTTCGTTCAGGGTGTCGGTGGCCAGCACCAGCGACTTGACGGTGGTGGACAGGGGCACGTTCAACAAAGCGGCCACTTCTTCGCAGGTGCTCTTGCCGGGCGTGGGGGTCTTGGTCAGGGCTTGCGAGGCTGCGCCGCGTGGTTGGCTCGGGGCCAAAGCCTCGGCTTTTTCGATGTTGGCGGCGTAGCTGCTGGTGGGGCAGTACACGATGGCGTCTTCGCCTGTGGCGGCGATCACCTGGAACTCTTCGCTCAGGTCACCCCCGATGGCGCCGCTGTCGGCGGCGACAGCGCGGTAGGTCAGACCAAAGCGGTCAAATATCTTGCGGTAAGCCCCGGCCATCACCTGGTAGCTGGCCTTGGCGCTGACCATGTCGCGGTCAAAGCTGTAGGCGTCTTTCATGGTGAATTCGCGGCCACGCATCAGGCCAAAGCGGGGACGGCGCTCATCACGGAACTTGGTCTGGATCTGGTAAAAGTTTTTAGGCAGCTGTTTGTAGCTGCGCACTTCCTGGCGCACCACGTCGGTCACGACTTCTTCACTGGTGGGCTGGATCACAAAGTCGCGGCCATGTCGGTCCTTGATGCGCAGCAATTCAGGGCCCATCTTGTCAAAGCGGCCGGTCTCTTGCCAGAGTTCAGCCGGCTGCACCACGGGCATGGTCATTTCAATGGCGCCTGCGCGGTTCATTTCTTCGCGCACGATGGCCTCAACCTTGCGGATCACACGCAGGCCCATGGGCATGTAGTTGTAGATGCCCGCGCCCAGTTTTTTGATCAGGCCTGCCCGGGTCATCAGCTTGTGGCTGACCACTTCAGCGTCGGCTGGGGCTTCTTTCAGGGTGGAAATGAGGAACTGGGAGGCTTTCATCGCGGCAGACTAACTAGACAAGGGCATCAGGGAAACATCCAAGAGCAAGCGCTGGTGCGGCGTGCATAATGGACACAATTTAAAAATTTGAGGTTGATTATGCTTGACCGTGAAGGCTTTAGGCCGAACGTCGGCATCATTCTGCTCAACCAGAAAAACCAGGTTTTCTGGGGCAAGCGCATCAGAACCCACAGCTGGCAGTTTCCGCAGGGTGGCATTGACCGGGGGGAAAGCCCCGAACAAGCCATGTTCCGTGAACTGCACGAAGAAGTGGGGCTCCAACCGGAGCATGTGCGCATTGTGGCCCGGACCCGTGACTGGTTGCGCTATGAGGTGCCAGACCGCTTCATCCGACGGGATGCACGCGGCTTTTACAAGGGCCAGAAACAAATCTGGTTCCTGTTGCAGATGGTGACGCATGACCACCACCTGAATTTGCGGGCCACCGACCACCCGGAGTTCGACGCTTGGCGTTGGAACGACTATTGGGTTCCGCTCGATGTGGTGGTGGAGTTCAAGCGCGGCGTTTATGAAATGGCACTGACCGAGTTGGCGCGTTTTCTGCCCCGCCAAGAACGCCAAAACCGCTATTTGCGCGGTGGCAGTCGCCCTCAGCGAGATCAAGCCATGGACCACGATCACGGCCATGGTGAGATGCAACCCCCTGTGCACATGGAGTTGCCCCCGGGGGCCAGCTTCGACCCCAACCCACAAGGCTGATCAGCTGCGCAGCATTGGCCTGTTTGGCCCGACTTGACCCCACCTGGCACCAAGGAGCGTTAGCGGCTGAGAATCAGGTTGTCCCGGTGCACCATTTCGGGCTCTGCGGTGTAGCCGAGCAATGCCTCGTACTCGTGCGAGGGCTTGCGGCACAACAAACGGGCCTCGGCACTGGCGTAATTGGCCAGGCCCCGGGCAATTTCTGCGCCTTGCTCATCTCGAATGGCGATCACATCGCCGCGTGAAAAATCGCCGGCCACGCCCGTCATGCCAATGGGCAGCAGGCTTTTGCCCTCGGTCAAAACTTTGTGGGCGGCCCCCGCATCCACCGTGACCGAGCCGCGCAGTTGCAGGTGATCGGCCATCCATTGTTTGCGGGCTTGTTGTTTGGCGGTTTGTGCCACCAACAAAGTGCCCATGTTGTCGCCTTGGCTCAGGCGCAGCAGCGCATCGGGCTCGCGCCCCCAAGCGATCACTGTGGATGCACCCGAACCCGCAGCCCGTTTGGCGGCCAAAATTTTGGTGATCATGCCGCCCCGGCCAATGCTGGAGCCCGCACCACCGGCCATGGCTTCCAAGGCTGGATCACCGGCATGGGCCTCGTGGACAAAGGTGGCCGAGGGGTCTTTGCGGGGATCGGCGGTGTACAAGCCTTTTTGATCGGTCAGGATGACCAGCAAGTCGGCTTCGATCAGATTGGCCACCAAGGCACCCAAGGTGTCGTTGTCGCCGAATTTGATCTCGTCGTTGACCACCGTGTCGTTTTCGTTGATCACGGGCAGCACGCGATGCTGGAGCAAAGTGAGCAAGGTGGAGCGGGCGTTGAGGTAACGCTCGCGGTCGGCCAAGTCGGCGTGCGTGAGCAGGACCTGGGCGCTGCCCATGCCGTTTTCACGCAGCTTGGTTTCGTACATCTGCGCCAGGCCCATCTGGCCCACAGCGGCGGCGGCCTGCAGGGCCGGCACTTCGCTTGGGCGGGTGGTCCAGCCCAGGCGCTTCATGCCTTCAGCAATCGCGCCGCTGGACACCATCACCACCTCTTTGCCCTGGCCGCTGAGCAGCGCCATTTGGCGGCACCACTCGCCAATCGCACCCTCGTCCAAGCCTCGGCCTTCGTTGGTCACCAGGCTGGAGCCCACTTTGACAACGATGCGACGTGCATCGCGCAAGAGCTTGGAAACGGCGGCAGAGGTCATGCTGGGGTGTGGGCTAGGCGTTGAAACAGCGCTTGGAACAGGCAAATAGGGAAAGCGTCAGTCGGCGTCCGAAGGCAGCGGCTTGAAGCGCGGATCATCGGCATCGGGCTCTTGCGGCTTGTCCTGCTCTTTGAAGCGGGGGTCAATGTCCACCACACCCTGCTCAATGATCTGCTGGGCGCGGATGTGCTTGTAGATCTCTTTGATCAAGGGCTCACAACCTTCGCGGGTCAGGGCCGAGATTTGGAAAACCGGACCTTTGTAGCGCATGCGCTTGATGAAGTCCTTGACACGGGCTTCGCGCTCGTCGGCGGGCACCATGTCCAGCTTGTTGAGGACCAGCCAGCGCGGCTTGTTGTGCAGGCCTGGGTCGTATTTTTTGAGCTCGGCCACGATGGCCTTGGCTTGCTGCACCGGGTCGACGTTTTCGTCAAACGGCGCAAAGTCGACCACATGCAGCAGCAAACGGGTGCGCTGCAAATGGCGCAAAAACAAATGGCCAAGACCCGCACCTTCAGAGGCGCCTTCAATCAAGCCCGGTACGTCGGCCACCACAAAGCTCTGCTCCGGACCCACGCGCACCACCCCCAAGTTGGGGTGCAAAGTGGTGAAGGGGTAATCGGCGATTTTCGGGCGGGCATTCGAGACCGCCGCAATGAAAGTGGACTTGCCCGCATTGGGCATGCCCAGCAAGCCCACATCGGCCAGCACCTTCAATTCGAGCTTGAGCTCTTTCTTCTCGCCCAGCCAACCCGGTGTTTTCTGGCGCGGGGCGCGGTTGATCGCGCTTTTGAAGCGCATGTTGCCAAAGCCACCGTCACCGCCTTTGGCGATCATGATGGTTTCGCCCGGCACCAGCAATTCGTACAGCACCTCGCCCGTTTCGGCGTCGGTGATGATGGTGCCCACCGGCATTTTGAGGGTCACGTCGTCGCCGGCAGCGCCGAACATGTCCGAGCCCATGCCATGCTGACCACGCTTGGCCTCATGGCGGCGCGAGTAGCGGTAATCAACCAGGGTATTCAGGTTGATGTCGGCATAGGCAAACACATGCCCGCCACGACCACCATCACCGCCGTTCGGGCCACCGAATTCTTTGTATTTCTCATGGCGGAACGAGACGCAGCCGTTCCCGCCGTCACCTGCGGCGATGTCAATATAGGCTTCGTCAACGAACTTCATGAGATTTCCAGTGTAGCTTGAGGCCCGCGGTCAAGAGACACACGGGCCAGAATGCGAAAAGCCCCGGCTTGCGGGGCTCCTCTTCGCAATGTGCGTGAGCAGGCTTAAACAGCCGGGGTCACGTTCACCATGTGCTTGCTGAGCTCACCTTTGGTCGAGAACGACACGTGGCCGTCAACCAAGGCAAACAAAGTGTGGTCTTTGCCGATGCCGACATTGTTGCCCGCATGGAACTTGGTGCCACGTTGACGAACGATGATCGAGCCAGCGCTGATCAGTTCACCACCGAAAGCCTTGACGCCGAGCATTTTTGGCTTGGAATCACGACCGTTGCGCGTAGAGCCGCCGCCTTTTTTCTGTGCCATGACCTATTCTCCTCAGGCAGCGATCGCACCGATTTGCAGTTCGGTGAACTGCTGGCGGTGACCCTGACGTTTTTGATAGTGCTTGCGACGGCGCATCTTGAAGATGTGCACTTTGTCGTGCTTGCCATGAGCCACCACGGTGGCTTTGACTGTGGCGCCGGACACCAGGGGCGTGCCGATCTTCAGGTCTGCGCCGTTGCCGACTGCGAGAACTTGATCAATCACGATTTCCTGGCCAACGTCCGCAGCAATCTGTTCTACTTTAATTTTTTCGCCAGCGACAACACGATACTGTTTGCCACCGGTTTTTATGACCGCGTACATAAATGACCTCTTTGAATGGAAGTTTCCAAGGGCTAATCCCCAAGGAACCTAAGATTCTAGCACGGCTGTCCTATACCAGGCAAATCCATCGCATGCGCCTGACACCCGCTTACAGGGCTCAGGATATGGCAGTACCTATAATTGCGCGGCGCACTGAGTGCGTATTTATTCCAACCGCCTCGGCTCGACCGAGCTCCCCAGCCGGATCTTCCATTTGTCTGCCTCAGAAAACAGCACCGCCGCCGTTCTTGAATTGGTGGCCCCGGACATGGCCCAGGTCGACCATGTCATTGCCCAGCGGCTCGATTCAGGCGTTCCCTTGGTCGCAGAGGTGGCCCGCTACATCATTTCGGCTGGCGGCAAGCGTCTGCGCCCGGTGTTGCTGTTGCTCACTTGCGGTGCCCTAGGCTACACGGGCAGTCAAAGATACAACCTGGCGGCTGTTGTCGAATTCATCCACACCGCCACTTTGCTGCACGACGACGTGGTCGACGAGTCCACCCTGAGGCGCGGTCGGCCTACCGCCAACGAAAGCTTTGGCAACCCGGCCAGCGTGCTGGTGGGTGACTTTCTGTATTCCCGGGCTTTCCAGATGATGGTGGACGCGGGCAGCATGCGGGTGATGCAAACCCTGGCCGACGCCACCAACGTGATTGCCGAGGGCGAGGTGCTGCAGCTGATGAACATGCACGATGCCTCGCTGGACGAAGAAGGCTATTTGCGCGTGATCCGCTCCAAAACCGCCAAACTGTTTGAAGCCAGTGCCCGCCTGGGACCGATTTTGGCGGGCAGCACCCCAGAGATCGAGGCCGCTTGTGCCCATTACGGCCAGGCCTTGGGCACGGCGTTCCAGGTGATCGACGATGTGCTGGACTATGACGGCAACAGCGCCGAGATGGGTAAAAACCTGGGTGATGACCTGCGCGAAGGCAAAGCCACCTTGCCGCTGATTTTGGCCATGCAGCGTGGCAACCCAGAACAAAGCCGTACCGTGCGCGAAGCCATTGAAACCGGCAACGTAGACCGGCTGAACGAGATCGTGGCCATCGTTCGTGACACGGGGGCCCTGGCCGCTACCCGCAGCGCCGCAGCCGCCGAAGCGCAACGCGCCATTGACGCCGCCATGCAACTGCCCGACAACCCCTACCGCACCGCCATGGTGGCGCTGGCCTCGCAGCTGCTTGACCGACGCACCTGACCACTGCCCATGCCGAGGATGACCATGAATCTTTTCAAAACATCCACCATGGCCCTCATCGCGTGCGCCGCACTGTCAGCGGTGCCCAGCATGGCCAATCCCAAATGGGAAGCGGTCGTTTTGAACGATCAAGGCATGTTCTACATCGATGCGAACTCGATCGCCACAGAGCCTGGCCGCAAGGTCGTGTGGAGCGCGATCGATTACAAAAAACCTCAAACCACCACCGAAGGCCAGACTTACCTGTCTGCTCAGACTCAATTGTTGATCAACTGCAAAGCGCAAATGGCACGCGTGATGCACCAGACCTACTTCAGCGGTGCCATGTTGACAGGCAAGGTCGTCACTCGCCAGGGCATGCTCCACGATTGGCTGGACATTGACCCCACATCGGCTGTGAAAAAAATCGCACGGCGCGTCTGCTGAACCGCTGCTCATCCTGCGGGTGAATGGGCAACGCCAATGACCCATGAATACCTAGGAATTTGAGGAAAGTTTGAAAGACTGACTGGAGCCGGGGTCCTTGAGGAGCAACTGTTTTGGATGACCAGGTTTTCCTCGAAAAACCAAGTCAGTCCATGGCGAGGCATTTACAAATCGCACATCAAGCACCATGATTTGAACCATTTGGTTTTCAAATAGGATGGCTTCATGGAACCCACCCAGACACGGCCCGCCGCGGCCGGGCATGACGATGCGCCCGTGGTCAGTTATGTGCAGCAATTGCTCGAGCAGGCGGTGGCTCTCAAAGCGTCAGACATCCACTTTGAGCCTTACGAACACCAATACCGGGTGCGCATGCGCATCGACGGGGAGCTGCGCGAAGTGGCTTCCCCGCACATGGCCCTCAAGGACCGCCTGGCATCGCGCATCAAGGTGATGTCGCGCCTGGACATTGCCGAAAAGCGCCTGCCACAAGACGGACGCATGAAACTGCATTTGGCATCCGGGCGGGAGCTGGACTTGCGCGTGAGCACATTGCCGACCTTGTTTGGGGAAAAGCTGGTGATCCGTGTGCTGGACTCGGCGCAGGCCCAACTGGACTTGGGTCGTCTGGGTTACGAGCCCGAAGACCTGGAGCGCTTGCTGGGGGCGATCCGCGCACCGCACGGTCTGGTGCTGGTGACCGGCCCCACCGGCTCCGGCAAGACACAATCTCTGTACGCCTGCCTGAACCTGCTGAACACCCCGGAGGTGAACATCGCCACGGTGGAAGACCCGTGTGAGATCCAACTGGCGGGCATCAACCAAGTCAATGTGCAGGACAAACCAGGTCTGAGCTTTGCCGTGGCCTTGCGGGCCTTCTTGCGCCAAGATCCGGACATTTTAATGGTGGGCGAGGTACGCGATCTGGAGACCGCCAACATCGCCATTCAGGCGGCCCAAACCGGGCATCTGGTGCTCTCGACCCTGCACACCAACGACGCCCCGGCCACCTTGGTGCGCTTGCGCAACATGGGCACGGCCCCCTACAACATCGCCGCCAGTGTGAGCCTGATCACAGCGCAACGCTTGGTGCGCTGCCTGTGCCCACAGTGCAAACACAGAGCCAGCGTGCCCGCAGCGATTTGGCTCAAAGCCGGGTGGCCGCCTCATCTGAGCCATGAAGACAAGGTGCCCGTGTTCGAGCCGGTGGGCTGCCCGCAATGCCACAAAGGTTTTGTGGGACGAACCGGTATTTTTCAGGTCATGCCGGTGAGCGCCGAAATGCAGCAGCTGGTCTTGCAGGAAGCGGGGATTCAGGAGATGGCGCGTCAAGCCCGAAACGAAGGGGTCAGCAGTTTGCGCATGGCGGGCTTGCGCAAAGTGCTGCAAGGCATCACTTCGCTGGATGAAGTGCTGGCCGCCACGCGGGAAAGCACATGAGTTCCCCGCAGCCTGGCCGGGCCACAAGGACCTTTCGATGGCGCGGCCTTGACAGCCAGGGGCAGCCCCAGAGTGGGCAAATTCAGGCCTTGAATGCCGACTTGGCACGGGTGCAACTGCGCAGGCAGGGGCTGCAGCAGGTGCAAGTTCACCGCCTGTGGTGGTCGCCACCGGACCGGATCAAAGCCAAAGACCTGGCCGTCATGACGCGCCAATGGGCGGCCATGCTGCGCGCGGGTGTGCCGGTCGTGCAAGCCTTGGGCATGCTGTGCCGCAGCATGAGCGCCAAAGCCTTGGTGACCGTGATGCAGGGTGTGCGCAGCGATGTGGAAGCCGGTGTGGCCTTGCACGTCGCCCTGGCCCAACGCCCTCAACATTTCAGCGGCCTGTATGTGCACATGGTGCAAGCGGGCGAAGCCGCAGGAATTCTTGACACGATGATGGAGCGGCTCTCCATGACGCTGGAAAAGAACGAGGCCATGCGCTCCAAAATTCGCTCGGCCTTGATGTACCCCATCGCCGTGATGGTGGTGGCCTTGGGCATTTTGGTGCTGATCCTGGTGCTGGTGGTGCCGGTTTTCCAAGACGTCTTCCAATCCTTTGGAGCTGAATTGCCCTTGGCCACGCAAATGGTGGTGGGCCTGAGTGACGCGCTGGTGGGTGCCTGGCCTGTTGCCCTGCCTTTGGGTCTTTTGCTGATTGGGGCAGCACAGCAAAACAGCCCAGCGACCAGCCGTGTGCGGCAATGGTTGGCCCGGTGGTGGCTGCGCTGGCCGGTACTCGGACCGCTTTTGACCACGGCGGTGGTCGCGCGTTGGGCGCAGACCCTGTCGGCCTTGCTGGCCGCTGGCGTGCCTTTGCCCGAGGCCTTGGGGCCCACCGCCCAAGCGTGCGATCATCCTGTGTTTGAACGCACCACCTTGCAATTGCAGCGGCGGGTGGTCCAAGGCCACAGTTTGAGTGACAGCATGACCCAAAGCGGGCGTTTTCCGGCGATGATTGTGCAATTGTGCGCCACGGGCGAGGAGACCGGGGCGCTGGACAGCCTGCTGGGCCGGGCGGGCGGCCTGATGGAAAGCGCATTGGACGACCAGGTCAATGGTTTGAGCAGTTTGCTGGAGCCGCTGATCATCGTGGTGCTCGGCGGCTTCATTGGGGCCATCTTGGTGGCCATGTATTTACCAATTTTCAGTTTGGGGCAAGTTTTTTGACATGAACGACAGCGTGATGGCACTTGCCCTGGCGGCTTTGCTGGGCCTGATGATCGGCAGTTTTCTGAACGTGGTGATCCACCGCCTGCCGCTCATGCTGCAAGCGCAGTGGGACGCTCCGCTTGGCGATACAACGCACGATGCGTCGCTCAGTGCACCGCCCTTCAATCTGGCTGTGCCCCGTTCGCACTGCCCCCACTGTCAGCACACCTTGGCCTGGCACGAGAACATTCCACTGTTGAGTTTTCTTCGATTGCGCGGCCGTTGCGCCCACTGCCACACGCCAATTGGCTGGCGCTATCCGGCCATTGAACTGGTCACAGCGGGGCTGTTCATGTGGGCGGCGGCCGAACACGGTCTGAGTTTTCAGGCCTTGGTCTGGGCCGGCTTTGCAGCGGCCCTGGTCGCGCTGGCCGCCATCGATGCCGACACGCGCTTGCTGCCCGATGCCATCACCCAACCTTTGGGTTGGGCAGGTTTGCTGGCCGCCAGTCTGGGCCTGACGGGCATCGGCCTGAACGACGCCCTTTGGGGGGCCGCTGTAGGCTATCTGTTTTTGTGGACGGTGTACTGGTTGTTCAAAGCCTTGACCGGCAAAGAAGGCATGGGTCAGGGCGACTTCAAGCTGCTGGCCGCTTTGGGGGCATGGCTGGGCTGGCATGCGCTGCTGACCTTGGTGCTGATCGCCTCTTTTTCCGGCGTGATCGGCGGGCTCTGGCTCAAGCTGCGGGGTCAATTGGCCGACAATGGGGAACTGGCTTTTGGGCCCTTTTTGGTGTTGGCAGGTTTGTGGGTCATGGTCTTTGGCCCCCTGCCCTGGTTTTTGATCTGAATGTCCATGACACAACGCACTTGGCGCATCGGCCTGACAGGCGGCATTGGCAGCGGCAAAAGCACAGTGGCGGGCTTTTTGGCGCGGCGCTGTGCCGCCATCATCGACGCCGATGCCATTTCTCGCAGCCTCACCGCCCCGGGCGGTCGGGCCATGGAAGCCATCGCCCACACCTTTGGTGCCGCCATGATCGGCCCGGACGGCGCCATGGACCGCCAAGCCATGCGAGAGCGCGTCTTCCAAGACCCGCAAGCCAAACGCCAACTCGAACACATCATCCACCCCCTGGTCAGCCAGATCACGGCCGAGCAGGCGCAAGCGGCCGTGCAAGCGGGCCGCCGAGTGCTGGTGTTCGATGTGCCCTTGCTGGTGGAGTCGGGTGAGCGGTGGCGCAAACAAGTCGACCGGGTGATCGTCGTGGACTGCGATATTTCGACCCAACAACAAAGGGTCATGGCCCGAAGTGGCCTGGCCGCCGACGAAATAGAACGCATCATCCAGCTGCAAGCTTCCCGTGCCCAGCGCTTGGCTTGTGCCGATATCGTTCTTGTCAATCAGGGTATCAGTTTTGATGAATTAGAGGCGCAAGTGCTTCAAGTGGCCGCTGACTTCGGGCTATGATCGGGGCACTGGAAAATGCCGCGTGATACTGTACGAATACCCATTTAACGAACGCATTCGCACCTATTTGCGACTGCAACAGCTGTTTTCACGCCTGGAGCAACTGATCGGGCGTGATCAGGCCGTGGACCACCATTTCGCCCTGACCACCTTGTTTGAAATCTTGGAGGTGGGAGCCCGCTCCGAACTCAAGTCTGAAGTGCTCAAAGACCTGGAGCGACAAAAACAAATCTACAGTGCTTACCGCGGCAACCCGGCCATTTCTGAAAAAGCGCTGGACGGCCTGATTGCGCAACTCGACCATCTCTTTGAAGCCCTCAATCAGGTCTCTGGAAAAATGGGCCAAAGCCTGTCCGAGCACGATTTCCTGACGACCCTCAAAAGTCGCATGGCCATTCCTGGTGGCACCTGTGAATTTGACCTGCCTGCGTACCACGCTTGGCAACACCAGGATGCGGCCAGTCGCGCCCAAGATTTGGCCCAGTGGACCCTGCCCTTGGCCCCTTGGGCACAAGCCATTGCACAGTTGCTTCAAATGCTGCGCGAATCAGGCTCTGGACAAAAAGTCATGGCCACAGCCGGTCAGCTTCAGCAAAACCTGCCCCAAGGGCGAACCTTTCAGCTGCTGCGACTCAAAATCGACCCGGTTTTGGGCATCACCCCCGAGATCAGCTGCAACCGTTTGCTGGTGGTGATCCGCATGATGCGCCAGCACAGCGATGGCAAGTTGGTGGCCACCACCGATGACGTGCCTTTCGAGATGACTTTGTGCGCATGAGCGACCCGAACCAGTCTCCAGATTTCTCGCCCCGCCAAGTGCGCTGCCCCGCCTGCGCAGGCACCAGCCTTTACAGCCCCCAAAACCCCTACCGCCCGTTTTGCAGCGCCCGCTGCAAAGGTGTGGACTTGGGCGCATGGGCCAGCGAAGAATTCAAACTGCCCGACGACACCCCACCCGACGAGCCCTTTGGCGATCCGCGTTTGCAGTGAGACGCCCAGAACCCTTGGGGTTTCAAGCGTGTGTGGCGTCTGTGAACTGACGCTCTTGGGCCAGCCAAGTCAGGACTGGAATGGTGCCCGGCAGCACCGGCGTCACGGCCACCGGCAACGACTGCCAGGCGTGTGATTGCGCTTCGCGCATTTGCAACTCGCCCTGCCAATCCCACACTTTGCAGAAATGCAGCCGCACCAAAGCGTGTGGGTAATCGACCATCTGGGTTTTCCAGATCTGCGCGGCCCCGATGGTGATGCCCAGCTCTTCTTGCAGCTCGCGGCGCAGGGCTTGCTCGACCGACTCACCCGCTTCGAGTTTGCCGCCGGGAAATTCCCAGTAGCCCGCATAGACCTTGCCTTCGGGGCGCGAGGTCAACAAAAAATGGCCATCGGCTTGCAGTAACACGCCCACGGCCACATCGACCACGGAACGCTCGGCCTGGCCTGCGCTCAGGTCTTCGCGCTCGCGTTCGCCATCGGCGACCAACAGGCCTGCGCTCATGCCTGGCTCACGGTGAGGTGGGTTGGCGGCCCATCATGTCCCGCGCAAACTGGTAGGCCACACGACCACTGCGCGAACCGCGCTCCAAGGCCCAGAGCAGCGCGTCTGGACGGGCGGAGGCGATTTGTGCGGGCGTAGCCCCCAAAGCACTAAGCCACTGGCCCGCGATGGTCAGGTACTCGTCTTGTGAGAAGGGGTAGAAACTGATCCACAGGCCAAAGCGCTCGGACAGGGAAATCTTTTCTTCCACGCCTTCACCCGGGTGCACCTCGCCGTCGTCGGTGTGTTTGTAAGTGAGGTTCTCGCTCATGTACTCGGGCAACAGGTGACGGCGGTTGCTGGTGGCGTACACCAACACATTGGGGGTCGAAGCCGCCACAGTGCCGTCCAAGATCGACTTGAGCGCTTTGTAGCCCGGCTCGCCGTCTTCAAAGCTCAGGTCGTCGCAATAGACCACAAACTTTTCGGGGCGACCTGCCACCACTTCGATGATGTCGGGCAGGTCGGTCAGATCTTCTTTGTCGACCTCAATCAAACGCAGGCCTTGGGGGGCATAGGTGTTCAGGCAGGCCTTGATGAGCGAGGACTTGCCGGTGCCGCGTGCGCCGGTGAGCAGCACGTTGTTGGCCGGACGGCCGTGCACAAACTGCTCGGTGTTGCACTGCAGCTTTTCCTTTTGGTCGTCGATTTCCTTAAGGTCATCGAGCGTCATGGCCGCCACATGGCGCACCGGCTCGAGCACGCCATGGCCGGACGAGCGCTTGCGGTAGCGCCAGGCAATGGCCTGCGACCAATTGGGTGCCGACAGAGGCTGGGGCAAGACCGACTCGATGCGGTCCACCAGCTGGCTGACTTTGGCCAGCAGTTGGTCCAAGGCAGAAGATGCGGGGAGGTTCATGAACGGTAATCCGCGTTGATGGTGACGTAATCGTGGCTCAGGTCGCAGGTCCACACGGTGTCGCTGGCGGTGCCCCGGCCCAGGCCCACACGCACGGTGATTTCGCTGCCCTTCATGACGCGCTGACCGTCTTCTTCGCGGTACTCGGCGCGGCGGCCGCCTTGCGAGACCACATGCACATCGTCCAGGTGCAACTCGATCAGGCCCTGGTCCAGGTCTTCAATCCCGGCGTAACCCACGGCTGCCAGAATCCGGCCCAGGTTGGGGTCGCTGGCAAAAAAAGCGGTTTTGACCAAGGGCGAGTGCGCAATGGCATAAGCCACTTGACGGCATTCCTCGCCCGTGCGGCCGCCTTCGACCTGCACGGTGATGAACTTGGTGGCGCCTTCGCCATCGCGCACAATGGCGTGCGCCAACTGGCGGGCCACTTGCATCAAGCCATTGAGCAGCGCTTGACCCTCGCCGCTGTCCAGCGAGGTGATGGGTGTGTTGCCCGCCTTGTGCGTGGCGATCAGCATGAAAGAGTCGTTGGTCGAGGTGTCACCGTCGATGGTGATGCGGTTGAACGAGCCATCGGCCAATTGTTTGGCCAGTGCAGGCAGCAAGGCGGGATCGATGCACGCATCGGTGGCCACAAAGCCGAGCATGGTGGCCATATTGGGGCGGATCATGCCCGCGCCCTTGCTGATGCCGGTGATGCTGACCGTTTTACCGCCTACTTGCACCTGCACGCTGGCCGCTTTGGGCACGGTGTCGGTGGTCATGATGCCTTCTGCGGCTTTGGCCCAATGAGCGGCTTGCGCGTCTGCCAGTGCAGCAGGCAGGCCCGCCACGATGCGGTCCACGGGCAGCGGCTCCATGATCACGCCGGTCGAAAACGGCAGCACCTGAGCGGGTGTGCATTGCAGCAAGCCCGCCAGCGCCTCGCAAGTCTGGCGTGCGTGGGCTAGGCCAGGGCCACCTGTGCCTGCGTTGGCATTGCCCGTGTTGATGACCAGTGCCCGCACAGCTCTGCCCGCCCTCAAGTGATCACGGCACATCTGCACAGGGGCGGCGCAAAAACGGTTGCGTGTGAACACACCCGCCACGCTGGCGCCTTCGTCCAACAAAAACACGGTGAGGTCTTTGCGGTTGGCTTTGCGCACACCCGCTTCGGCAATGCCGATGCGAACACCCGCAATCGGCTGAAGTTGGGCGGGGTCCAGTGGGGGCAGGTTCACAGGCATAAACATCCTTCAGAGAAATCAACGGGTATTCAGACGGTACAAGGACAAAACGGGCCGAAGCCCGTTTTGTCCGTTCGTCGCACTCAGGCGAGTTTGCCGTGGCATTGCTTGAACTTCTTGCCACTCCCGCAGGGGCAAGGTTCATTGCGCCCCACCGGACCAAAAGCCTGCTGCAAGCCCGCCAGATCGGCTGCCACGGTTTGAGGCTGTCCGGTTTCGTCAGGGGCGCTGTAAGTCACATTGCTGATCTGCTCGGCCCGCTCTTCGATGGCTTGCGCAGCCTGCTGCATCTGGTCACCCGAATCGATGCGCACCATCATCAAGGTCTTGGTGACTTCGTTTTTGACGGCGTCCAGCAATTGGCCAAACAATTCAAAGGCTTCGCGCTTGTATTCTTGCTTGGGCTGCTTTTGTGCGTAGCCGCGCAAGTGAATGCCTTGGCGCAAATAGTCCAAGGCACTGAGGTGTTCACGCCAGTGGGTGTCGATGCTCTGCAACAAAATCATGCGTTCGAAGGACACAAAATTCTCGGCGCCCACCTGCTCGAGTTTGGACTGGAATTGGGCGTGGGCTGCAGCCACCACCATCTCCAGCAAGTCTTCATCGGTGATGGCAGTCGATGCCTGCACCTTACCTTGCAAGTCGAGCGTCATGCCCCACTCTTCGGACAACACTTTTTCCAGACCGGGCAAGTCCCACTGCTCTTCCACCGATTCGACCGGTACAAACTGGCGCACCAAATCGGTGAAGCAGCCTTCGCGCAACGCGGTGATCTGGGCGTGCATGTCTTGCGCGTCCAGGATGTCGTTGCGCTGCTGGTAAATCACTTTGCGCTGGTCATTGGACACATCGTCGTATTCGAGCAGCTGCTTGCGGATGTCGAAGTTGCGGGCCTCGACCTTGCGCTGGGCGCTTTCGATGCTGCGCGTGACGATGCCCGCTTCGATGGCCTCACCTTCGGGCATCTTCAAACGGTCCATGATGGAGCGCACGCGGTCCCCCGCAAAAATGCGCATCAAAGGATCGTCCAGGCTCAGGTAAAAGCGTGAAGAACCGGGGTCACCCTGACGGCCCGAACGGCCACGCAGCTGGTTGTCGATGCGGCGCGACTCGTGGCGCTCGGTGGCAATGATGCGCAAACCGCCCAAGGCCTTGACCTGCTCGTGCACCACCTTCCATTGCTCGCGCAACTGGGCCACTTTGTCCTGGCGGGCAGCTTCGCTCAGGCTCTCATCGGCTTCGATGGCCTGCACATCTTTTTCAATGTTGCCGCCCAGCACGATGTCGGTCCCGCGACCGGCCATGTTGGTGGCGATGGTGATCATGCCGGGGCGACCAGCTTGGGCCACGATGTCCGCCTCGCGGGCATGTTGCTTGGCGTTGAGCACCTGGTGCGGCAGCTTTTGTTGGGTGAGTAACTGTGCGATCAGCTCCGAGTTTTCAATCGAGGTGGTGCCCACCAACACGGGCTGACCACGCTCGTGGCATTCGCGGATGTCGGCAATCGCAGCGTTGTAACGCTCCTGCGAGGTCTTGTACACGCGGTCGAGCTGGTCGTCACGTTGGCTCTTGCGGTGCGGCGGAATGACCACCGTCTCCAGACCATAGATTTCCTGGAACTCATACGCCTCGGTGTCGGCTGTGCCGGTCATGCCCCCGATCTTGTTGTACAGGCGGAAATAGTTCTGGAAAGTGATGGAGGCCAGGGTCTGGTTCTCGGCCTGGATCTGCACGCCTTCCTTGGCTTCCACGGCCTGGTGCAAACCATCGCTCCAGCGGCGGCCGGTCATCAAACGGCCTGTGAATTCGTCCACGATGATGATCTCGCCGTCCTGCACCACATAGTGCTGGTCGCGGTGGTACAGGTGCTGCGCACGCAATGCGGCATTCAGGTGGTGCATCAGCGTGATGTTGGCCGGGTCATACAGGCTCGTGCCTTCCGGGATCAGGCCCATTTGTGACAACACGCCTTCGGCTTTTTCATGGCCGTCTTCGGTCAGGAAGACCTGGTGCGATTTTTCATCCACCGTGAAGTCGCCGGGTGTGATGATGCCCTCTCCGGTGCGCGGATCGGCCTCGCCTTCCTGGCGTGTCAGCAGCGGCACGACCTGGTTCATGGCCAGGTAAGTGGCTGTGTGGTCTTCGGCCTGGCCGCTGATGATCAAAGGCGTGCGGGCCTCGTCGATCAGGATCGAGTCCACTTCGTCGACGATGGCGTAGTTGAGCGGCCGCTGCACACGGTCATGGGCCTCATAGACCATGTTGTCGCGCAGGTAGTCAAAACCGTACTCGTTGTTCGTGCCGTAGGTGATGTCGGCGTTGTAGGCCGCTTGCTTTTCTTCCCGTGGCAACTGGGGCAAGTTGATGCCCACCGTCAGGCCCAGGAAGTTGTAGAGCTTGCCCATCCATGTGGCATCCCGGCTGGCCAGGTAGTCGTTCACCGTGACCACATGCACGCCCTTGCCAGCGATGGCGTTGAGGTATGCGGGCAGCGTAGAGGTCAGGGTTTTGCCCTCACCCGTGCGCATCTCGGCGATCTTGCCGTTGTGCAAAGCAATGCCACCGGCAAGCTGGACATCAAAGTGGCGCATCTTCATGACACGCTTAGAGCCCTCGCGCACCACAGCAAACGCCTCAGGCAGCAGCGCATCCAGACTCTCACCCGCGGCGGCGCGGTCACGGAAGTTTTGTGTTTTGGCCTTCAGCTCATCGTCGCTCAGGCTTTCAAGCCCGGCCTCGAGGGCATTGATGCGCTCGACGGTTTTGCGGTATTGCTTGAGCAAGCGGTCATTTCGACTGCCGAAAATCTTGGTGAGGAATGGGATGGCCATGTCTATTAGATCCACCTTCAGCATCGGGGCTGAAAAAGAGACCGTCTATCCTGTCTGGTTAAAAGTTTCATGAATCCGGGCCCACAGGGCACACGGCCCCACCAACCCGACAGGCCGCCCACGGACAACCTGCATAACCGGATGATTTTAGCCGCTTGACCAGCCTATTTTTAAAGCCTTTTCGAGGCATGCGCCAGAGCGCTCTGGCTTGCCAGATAATGGGACTCCAAGACACGCCATGCAAAGACGCCACCAAGCCATTCCGCTTCAACAAGCCGCCCAGGAGTCGCCCACCTTCTCACTCTTGATGGGACGGGTTCGCGAGTCGTCCGAGCGCCTGCAAGCCATTCGCAGCTTGCTGCCAGCCCCCTTGCGAGCGGGCATCCAGCCTGGCCCTATTGAAGATGGCGCTTGGTGTTTGCTGGTGAGCTCCAATGCCGTGGCCGCCAAACTCAGGCAATTGCTGCCTACCCTGCAAGCCCACCTCAACAGCAAAGGCTTGGGCGTGGCCTCTATCCGCATCAAGGTGCAAAACCGCTGAGGCTTCTGTTTTTCTGCGGCCGATTTGTGACCAAAAAAAAGCCCTGACTTTTGCGAGTCAAGGCTGATCATGTGGTGCCGCTTGTCGGATTCGAACTGACGACCTACCGCTTACAAGGCGGGTGCTCTACCAACTGAGCTAAAGCGGCACGGGCTGAATTCTAACGTGCTCTGGGGCTGACTGAGAGTCAGGCTCTGAATTTTTTTACTTGATGCGCTTGAGTGCGGGGCGGCCGGGGTTGCTCGGGCTGGGCGTTTCAGGCTTGTCCTCGGTGTCCATGCTCTCCAGCGCTGGACTGTCCACCGCCGACAAAGCCGCAGGTGCCGACTCTTCATCGCTCACAGGAAAGGCCATACCCTGACCGTTTTCACGGGCATAGATCGCCATGACGCGGTGAATGGGCACCATGATTTCACGCGGCTTGCCACCAAAGCGGGCTTTGAACTCAATGAAGTCATTGCCCAGCTTCAAGGAACTGGTGGCATCCATGCTGACGTTGAGCACGATCTCACCACCTTGCACGTACTCACGCGGCACCTGAACCGAGTTGTCCACTTTCACGGCCACATAGGGCGTGAAACCGTTTTCGGAACACCAGTCGTACAAGGCGCGAATCAGGTACGGCCTGGTGGATGGCAGTTCGGTGTTGCTGATCATGCGTAGTCCTCCATCGCCATTATTCTCCCGAAAACAACCGGCTTTACTTGCGCATGACCTTTTCGGAAGGTGTCAGCGCCTCGATGTAGGCAGGACGGGAAAAAATGCGCTCAGCGTACTTCAGCAAGGGGGCAGCATTTTTGCTCAACTCAATCCCGTAGTAGTCTAGGCGCCACAGCAATGGGGCAATAGCCACGTCCAGCATGGAGAAATTGTCGCCCAGCATGAACTTGTTTTTCAGGAACACCGGGGCCAACTGGGTCAAACGGTCGCGGATGTGCGATCGTGCTTTTTCGAGTGCCTTGTCGTTGCCTTTGAGGGCGCGGTTTTCCAAAGTCAACACGTGGGTAAAGAGCTCCTTTTCAAAGTTGAGCAGGAACAAGCGCACACGGGCACGGTCTACGGGGTCACCGGGCATCAATTGCGGGTGTGGAAAGCGCTCGTCGATGTACTCGTTGATGATGTTCGACTCGTACAAGATCAGGTCACGCTCGACCAAAATGGGCACCTGGCCGTAGGGGTTCATCACGTTGATGTCTTCTTGCTTGTTGTACAAGTCCACATCGCGGATCTCGAAGTCCATGCCTTTTTCGAACAGCACAAAGCGGCAGCGGTGTGAGAAAGGGCAAGTCGTTCCGGAATAAAGCACCATCATGGCGGAGGCTCCTCAAAAAATCAAAAAGAGTGGGAGGCCTCCAAGGCCTGCCACTCCAAAGAACCTGGCCATACGGCCAGGTGAAAGATCAATTACTTGACGTCTTTCCAATACGCGGCATTCAGACGCCAGGCAATGAAAGTGAAGACGGACAAGAAAATCAGCACCCAGACACCGATGCGCACACGGGTGTTTTGGGCGGGCTCCGCCATCCACTGCATGTAACCCACCAAGTCACCGATGGCTTGGTCGTATTGCAGGGGTGTCATCGTGCCGGGTTTGACTTGCTTCCAGCCCGAGAAGATTTGGACTTTGTGACCATGATCTTCTTTTTCTGTGTAAACAGGCTCACGCTCGCCTTGCAATTCCCACAGCGGGTTGGGCATACCGACGTTGGGCATGGCCAAGTTGTTCCAGCCCGTAGGCTTGGTCTCATCGCGGTAGTAGGTGCGCAGGTAGGTGTAGAGGTAATCCGCGCCTGTACCACCGGGGCCCGAACGCGAACGCGCCATCAAGGTCAGGTCAGGTGGGTTTTTGCCGAACCACTCCTTGGCCTGCAGAGGATCAATCGCGGCCTTCATGGTGTCGCCTACACGGTCGGTGGCGAACATCAGGTTGTCTTTGATTTGCTGGTCGGTCAAACCGATGTCTTTCAGGCGGTTGTAACGCATGAAAGCAGCCGAGTGGCAATTGAGACAGTAATTGGCAAAGAGCTTGGCACCGTTTTGCAGGGCTGCCAAATCATTGGTTTTCTTGGGTGCTTTGTCCCAGGCAATACCACCGCCTGCAGCGTGGGCACCGGCTACCAGGCCCAGTGCCATCACCAAGCCCAATGCGAGTTTCTTGAGGTTTTTCATGTTCTTGAATCTCCGTGATCTCAGTGAGGCGTGAAGGTCACGCGGTCAGGCACTTGTTTGAATGTGCCCAGCTTGCTCCACCAAGGCATCAGCAGGAAGAAGCCAAAGTAAAACAGGGTACCCACTTGGGACACGCGCTCACCGATGGGCGAGGGCGGCTTCACGCCCAGGTAACCCAGAATCAGGAAGTTGATCACAAACACGGCGTAGACATATTTGTGCCAGTCAGGGCGGTAGCGGATCGACTTGACGGGGCTGTAATCCAACCAAGGCAAGAAGAACAAAATGATGACGGCAGCACCCATGACCACCACACCCCAGAACTTGGCATCGATGGTCAAGAGCAGTGCACAAATCACCACCGTTGCACCCACCAAACCGCCTTTGAGGAGGCTGGGCAGCTTGCCCTTGGCCACGGCCAAGAAGGCGCCCACCACCACACACAACACCAGCACATACATCATCTCTGTGGTGATGGCACGCAGCATGGAATAGAAGGGTGTGAAGTACCACACAGGTGCAATGTGCAAAGGCGTGGTCAGCGGGTCAGCGGGGATGAAGTTGTTGTATTCGAGGAAATAGCCACCAAACTCGGGGGCAAAGAACACCACCGCGCTGAAAGCCATCAAAAACACGCTCACAGAGAAGATGTCGTGAACGGTGTAGTAAGGATGGAAAGGGATGCCATCCAATGGATTGCCTTTGGCATCCTTGGGTGCGTTGGCAGCCTTGATTTCCACGCCGTCGGGGTTGTTGGAGCCGACTTCATGCAGCGCAATGATGTGCGCCACCACCAAGCCCAACAGGACCAGAGGCACTGCAATGACGTGGAAGCTGAAGAAGCGGTTCAAGGTGGCATCGCCCACCACAAAGTCGCCACGGATCAGCAAGGCCAGATCAGGACCGATCACAGGCACAGCTGAGAACAGGTTCACGATCACCTGGGCGCCCCAATAGGACATCTGGCCCCAAGGCAGCAGGTAACCCATGAAGGCTTCGGCCATGAGCACGAGGAAAATGGCACAACCAAAAATCCAGACCAACTCGCGCGGCTTGCGGTAGGAACCGTACATCAAACCCCGGAACATGTGCAGGTAAACCACCACAAAAAAGGCCGAAGCGCCTGTGGAGTGCATGTAACGGATCAACCAGCCCCATGGCACATCACGCATGATGTACTCGACGGAGGCAAATGCCAGCGCCGCATCGGGTTTGTAATGCATGACCAGGAAAATACCGGTCACGATTTGGATCACCAGCACCAGCAGGGACAGCGCACCGAAAACGTACCAAAAATTCAGGTTTTTGGAGGCGTAGTACTCGGACAGGTGTTCCTTGTACAGCTTGGAAGCCGGAAAGCGGTTGTCCACCCAATTGAGCAGCTTCTCGCCAGCGGGGGCGTTCGGAGAGATTTCTTTGAATTCAGCCATGTTGTTCTCCATCAGGCCTTCTTGTCTTCACCAATGAGCAGCTTGGTGTCAGACAGGTACATGTGAGGCGGCACTTCGAGGTTGTCGGGTGCGGGCTTGTTCTTGAAAACACGGCCGGCCAAGTCGAAAGTGGAGCCATGGCAAGCGCACAAGAAGCCACCATTCCAGTCATCGGGCAAGGAGGGCTGAGGGCCTGCAGCGAACTTGTCAGCAGGCGAGCAACCCAAGTGGGTGCAAATGCCGACCGCCACCATGATCTCGGGCTTGATCGAGCGGTGGCTGTTCTTGGCGTATTCGGGTGTGGGGTACGCGGTACGGTCGGAGCCCGGATCGGCCAATTGGCTTTCGGTTTTTTTCAAGGATTCGAGCTGCTCAGGCGAGCGCTTCATGATCCAAACGGGTTTGCCACGCCATTCGACTGTGAGCTTTTCGCCCGGGTTCAAGGCGGAAATGTCCACCTCAACGGCCGCACCGGCCGCTTTGGCCCGCTCGGAGGGTTGGAAGCTGCTGACGAAGGGGGTGGCCACAAAGCCAGCGCCTACGGCACCTGCGCAAGTGGAGGCAATCAGCCATGTCCGCTTGCTGCTGTCGACTGGGGTGTCACTCATGGGAATCCTCTAGCGAGTCGTTATCAGGGTCAACCCGCGATTGTAGCGGAGTGAAACAAACAACCGACTTACAAATGCATAAGCTTGTTGCTGGCTGGGGCACAATAGCAAGCACCTTGTTATTTTTGGAGATTTAAGATGTCATTTATTCAGGAATTCAAATCTTTTGCCCTGAAAGGCAACGTCATGGACCTGGCGGTGGGTGTGATCATCGGTGCGGCCTTTGGCAAGATCGTCGACTCCTTGGTGGCCGACCTGATCATGCCTTTTGTGAGTCTGGTCTTTGGCGGTCTTGACTTCGCCAACTACTACTTGCCACTGGCCGGTCAAGCGACCAACTTGCCCTTGGCAGAGGCGAAAAAGCTGGGGGCTGTTTTTGCTTACGGCAGCTTCGTCACCGTGGCCTTGAACTTCTTCATTTTGGCTTTGGTGATTTTTGTGATGGTGCGGCAAATCAACCGCCTCAAAACCGCCCAGCAGCCTGCCGCCGCACCAGAAGCTGCGCCCACCACGCCCGAAGATGTGTTGCTGCTGCGTGAAATTCGCGACAGCCTGAAAAACAAGGGCTGACTCGCCCCCCCCGGAGCTCAGGCCATGCCTGTGACCGCGCCTGCCAGCAACTGACGCGCCATGCGAATGGCCTGGACCATGCTGCTGGCGTCGGCGACACCTTGGCCAGCCACGTCCATGGCTGTGCCGTGGTCGGGGCTGGTTCTGATCAAGGGCAGACCCAGGGTCACATTCACCCCCTGCTCCACGCCCAAGTACTTCACCGGGATCAAGCCCTGGTCGTGGTACATGGCCACCACCACATCAAATTCGCGCTGAATGCCCGGTTTTTGGCGGGCCCGCATGAACACCGTGTCGGGCGCGTAGGGGCCGTGCACATCCAAACCTTCTTGGCAGGCTTGCCATATGGCCGGCTTCACCACCTCGATTTCTTCGCGCCCAAACAAGCCCCCCTCGCCCGCATGGGGGTTGACCCCGGCGACCGCGATGCGTGGCTTGCGGCCCAACAAAGCCGTCAAAGCTGTGTGGGTGATGCGCAAGGTCTCTAGAACACGGTCCACCGTGATGGCATCGAGCGCCTCGCGCATGGACACATGGATGCTGACCAGCACCGTGCGCAGCTCGTCGTTGGCGAGCATCATGCGCACCGGCATTTGCGCGAGCGTCACGCCCGCATGCCTAGCCGCCTCGGCCTGCAGCAACTCGGTGTGGCCCGGGTATTGGTCATAAGGTGCGCCAGCTGCGTGCAAGGCTTCTTTGTGCAAAGGGGCGGTGACCAGTGCGGCCACCTCGCCTCGCAAGGCGGCACGCGTGGCCCAAAGCACGGCCTCGCCCGCCAATTGCCCGGCGTGGCCATCGACCTGGCCCCAAGGGATCTCGGGGGCCTCGGACACTACCTGCAGCACAGGCAAACACCTCGGGGGTACGTGCAAGGCTTGCTCAGCCGTTTCGATTTCGCACACCGGGTAGCGCACGGCCTGCCCCACCAAAGCCATGGCGCGGCGCATCAGGCCCACATCACCCGCCACAAAGCAGCCCCGGGTCAGCTCAGGCGTGGTGCTCCAGGCCCGGGCAATGATTTCGGGGCCAATGCCGCAGGGGTCACCTGGGGTGATGGCGATGGGGCGGGTCAGTTCGTGCAGATTCATGGGGCTCGTTCGTGGGCAGGAGGTCGGCATCAAGCCGGATTGTCGATCTCGATGAAACGGTGTTCAATACCCAGCGCCTGCGCCACATGCGCCGCCAACGCGGGTGCGCCATAGCGCTCGGTGGCATGGTGGCCACAGGCCAGAAAGGCCACGCCGGTTTCCCGCGCCAGATGGGCTTGTGGTTCGGAAATTTCACCAGTGATGAAGGCGTCCACACCTTGGGCAATGGCCGACTCAAAGTAGCCCTGGGCACCGCCCGTGCACCAGGCTACGCGTCGAACCGGCCGATCACTGCCACCCACACAGGTCACCGGGCGTCCCAACACGGCGGCCACATGTTCGGCCAGCGCTTCAGGACGCGCCCAGGCCTGTGTGCCCGTTCCGACAAAGCCCAGATCTTGATCGCCAAAACGGCCATCGGCCTGCAAGCCCAGCACACGGGCCAGTTGGGCGTTGTTGCCCAGTTCGGGGTGGGCGTCGAGCGGTAAGTGGTAGGCAAACAGGTGAATGCCATGCGCCAGCAACAAGCGCAACCGCTCGCGCATCCAACCCATGACGCGCCCGTCCTGGCCACGCCAGAACAGGCCGTGGTGCACCACGATGGCGTCGGCTTGGACCTCAATCGCCGCTTCTATCAGGGCGCGGCTGGCGGTCACGCCGCTGACCAAGAGCCGCACCTGGCGATCGCCTTCGACTTGCAAGCCATTGGGGCCGTAGTCGCGGAATTTTTCGGGTTGGAGCAAGGCGTCAAAAGCCTGGCCCAGGGTTTTGGCATCGGTCATCGTGGAGGGTCTGTCGGGGGTGTCCATGCCCGATTGTGGCTCAGGTGGAGCCAAGCCTCAGCCTTGCGCCTGTGTTGCTTGATCCGCATCGCCAGAGGTGCACCCCGACCGAATCAAGGACAATCGGACACCATGAAACGTTACTGGCTTTTATTCTCCCAATGGGTGACCGTTTTGTTGGCCATCTGGTTTGTGGTGGCCACACTGCAACCCACATGGCTGCGCGGTGCCCAGCGCTCGGTGGACGGCATGACCTTGCTCCAAGCGGCCCCTGCTGCCAGCGGCAACCGCCCGGTCGGCAGCCTGAGTGCGCCAGCGCAAAAAGCCTCGCCCGCTGTGGTGAGCATCAATACCCGACAAGGTAAAAGCCAAAATCCGCATGGACAAGACCCGTGGTTCCGTTTCTTCTATGGCGAACAAGAAGAGCAAAACCCGGGCGGATTGGGCAGCGGCGTCATCGTTAGCCCCGAGGGCCACATCCTGACCAACAACCACGTCATCGAAGATGCCGACAACATCGAGGTGGTGCTCAGCGATGGTCGCAAAACCCAGGCCAAAGTGATCGGCACCGACCCGGACACCGACCTGGCCTTGTTGCAGATCCCGCTGGACAAACTGCCTGTGATTGTTTTGGGCCAACTGCAAGACCTGCAGGTGGGTGACGTGGTGCTGGCCATTGGCAACCCTTTTGGCGTGGGGCAGACCGTGACCTCGGGCATCGTCAGCGCCCTGGGCCGCAGCCAGTTGGGCATCAACACCTTCGAGAACTTCATCCAGACCGATGCCGCCATCAACCCCGGCAATTCCGGTGGGGCCCTGGTGGACGTGAATGGCCACCTCATGGGCATCAACACCGCCATCTATTCCCGCTCCGGTGGCAGCATGGGCATTGGTTTTGCCATCCCAATCTCCACAGCCAAACAGGTCATGCAGGATTTGCTGCAAAACGGCAAAGTCGTGCGGGGCTGGATCGGGGTGGAGCCACAAGACCTGTCCCCGGAACTGGCCGAAAGCTTCCAGCTGCCCCCCTTGAAAGCCGATCAAAGCCGACAGGGCGTGGTGATCACGGGGGTGCTGCAAAACGGGCCCGCAGCCAAAGCCGGGGTGCGCCCGGGCGACGTGATCTTGCAAGTGGCCAAACAGCCCGTTAGCAGCGTGTCAGACCTGCTCAACCAGGTCGCCAGCCTCAAGCCGGGTGAACCTGCTGAGCTGCTGATCTGGCGGCAACAAGCCTCTTTATCCTTGCGACTGACCCCAGCGGAAAGACCTTCCCCCAAAAGGCAAGCGCCTTGAAGGCCATGCGGCTTGACACACCCACATGAGAAAAGGGCCTTGCGGTCCTTTTCTCATGGGACATTCAGATCCCGAAGTGCTTGTTGCATTCAGACGGCATCGGCCGGCGCATCAGGCGCTTGGGTGTGCTTGATGAAGATTTGCGCAGCCCAGATGCCCATTTCATAAAGCAGGCACATGGGAATGGCCAGCGCCAGCTGCGACACCACATCGGGCGGGGTGACCACAGCAGCGATCACAAAGGCCAGCACCACGAAGTAACCGCGAAAGTCCTTGAGTTTTTGGATACTGACCACACCCATACGCGCCAGCACAACCACAGCCACTGGCACCTCAAACGCCAAGCCGAATGCCAGGAACATGGACAACACGAAGCTCAGGTAGGCCTCGATGTCAGGCGCAGCCGTGATGCTTTTGGGCGCAAAGCTTTGGATGAAGCTGAACACCTGACCGAACACGAAGAAATAACAAAACGCAACGCCGATGAAAAACAGCAGCGTACTCGACACCACCAAGGGCATGACCAGCTTTTTCTCGTGGCTGTACAAACCCGGGGCTACGAAGGCCCAGACTTGGTAAAGCACCACGGGCAAGGCGATCAAAAAGGCGCTCATCAGCAAAATTTTGAGCGGCACCATAAAAGGCGAGATGACCGACGTGGCGATCAGGGTGGCGCCCTTGGGCAAATGCACCACCAAGGGGGCCGCCAAAATGTCATACAGCTCGCCGGGGCCGGGGTAGATAGCCAAAGCCGCTGCCGCCAAAGCCACTGCCGCCACGGCCCAGATCAGGCGGTCGCGCAACTCGATCAGGTGCGCCACAAAAGGTTGCTCGGAACCTTTGAGTTCGTCTTCGGGCTGAGATGGGGTATCGGACATGGCGGGGTCGGTTGGACGGGGAGCACCAGAGGTGCTCAGTCGTCACACAGAATTGAGGGGCTTGGGCCGATAACGGGCCACGCGTGCGGCACCCGAAAGCGCTTTGGTGCGCACCCCGGAGCGGGCTTTGTACCACTGGGGCACAGCGCCACGTTTGAGACGCCAATTTTTCTCGGGACGTTTGTAGTAAGGCGGTGGCGGCTCGATGGTGGGCAGATCGCTGGTCAACCCGGCCGTGGTCTCGGACCAGTCTTTCTCAAAGTCAGAAGCCGTGGTCTGGACGGTCTGCTCGACATCGCGGGCCGCCGTCTCCATGGTCTCTTTCATTTTCTTGAGCTCTTCCAGGTCCATGGACCGGTTGACCTCGGCCTTGACGTCTGACACGTAGCGCTGTGCCTTGCCCAGCAAAGTGCCCAGCGTGCGGGCCACTTTGGGCAATTTTTCGGGGCCGATGACGATCAACGCCACGACCCCAATCAGGGCCATTTTCGAAAAGCTTAAATCCAGCACAGTGCGGCGTTCAGTCGTTCAAAAATCAAGACTTGGTCTTGGCTTCGACGTCAATCGTGGTCTTTTCGGCCTGAGCAGTGGTCGAAGCGGTGACTTGACCAGCCACAGGGGCTGCTGCCTCGTCCTTGTTGCCGCCCTCTTTCATGCCGTCTTTGAAGCCTTTGACAGCGCCACCCAGGTCAGAGCCCATGTTTTTGAGCTTTTTGGTGCCAAACACCATGACCACGATCAGCAACACGATCAGCCAGTGCCAAATGGAAAAAGTACCCATGAATATCTCCTAAAGATCTGAGGATTCTAAGGGGATCGACAACCGGTAAAGGATCGGCCCTGTGGAAGGAAGGATTTGGGGGGCGAAAGCCCCTTTTCAACCCCGCAGCCAGGGGCGCGGACCGCCCATGACGTGCATGTGCAGGTGGTGCACTTCTTGCCCACCCTCGGTGCCATTGTTGACCACGATGCGGAAACCGCCATCCGGATAAGGGTTACAACCCTCCTGCGCGGCCAGCTTGGGGGCCAGGGTCATCATGTGACCCATCAAGGCAGCGTGCTCGGGGGCCAGATGCATCATCGACGGGATGTGCAGCTTGGGAATGATCAGGAAATGGATGGGTGCCCAAGGCGCGATGTCGTGGAAAGCAAACACATGCTCGTCCTCGTAGACCTTGCGTGACGGGATCTTGCCCGCGATGATTTTGCAAAAAATACAGTGGTCGTCGGTCATGGCTCAATCGGTCTCAAAGTCAAAAATATCAGTCGGTCACCGGGCGCTGCCCGTTCAGGCGCACCATGCCCAACACGATGCGGTACAAAAACCAGATGGAAATGGCCACCCAGGCCAGCCAGGGAAGAAAAAGAACAACCACAAAGGCGCAGTGACCAAGTACAGCACGGCCGCCCGGATCACAGTGCGGATGCGGTAGCTGAAGTGCGTGGCCTCCCAGCCCGGGGCATCGCCCTTTTTGACCAAATCGATGATCAGCGCCACCACCAGCAAAGCCGGACCCATCTGCGCACCCGGAATCACGGCGCTCACAGCCACGATCAAGTGGAGGATGTAGCTGACCCAGCTGATGGTGTGGGTGCTGTCTTCGAGGGGCGGCGTGTTCATGGGCGCAGCTTACTCCCCCAAACGCTCGCGCTCTTGCACTTTACGCAGGGCTTTTTCTTCAAGGCCACTCAGGCCTTCGCGGCGAGCCAGTTCATTGACCACGTCAGCGGGTTTCAGGCCATAGTGTGCCAGCGCGATCATGCTGTGGAACCACAAATCAGCCACCTCGCCCACCAGCTTGGTTTTGTCCCCGCCATGGTCCACGTCTTTGGCGGCCATCACGGTTTCGGTGGCTTCTTCACCGATCTTCTTCAAAAAGGCGTCGGGCCCTTTGTGCAGGAGACGGGCCACATAACTTTTTTCGGGGTCACCGCCGTTGGCGGGTTTGCGGCTTTCGACCACGGCCGCGAGGCGGTCAAGGATGTCTTGGTTGCTCATAGGCTTGGGGCGTTCACTTGTAAATGGTTTCGGGGTCTTTCAAGACCGGATCGGCCGCCTGCCACTCCTCGGCTTGCAAGCTCTGAAAAAAGCAACTGTGGCGGCCCGTGTGGCAGGCAATGCCGGGCTCATGCCCCAGCTGGGTGATTTTGAGCAGCACCACATCGTTGTCGCAATCGATGCGGATGTCGTGCACCGTCTGCACATGGCCCGACTCCTCGCCCTTGAACCACAGCTTGTTGCGCGAACGGCTGAAATACACCGCCCTTTTCAGCTCGGCCGTCTTTTGCAGCGCCTCGCGGTTCATCCAGGCGAACATCAACACGTCGCCAGTGTCTTTTTCTTGGGCGATCACAGGCACCAAGCCTTTGTCGTCCCATTTGATTTGATCGAGCCAGTTCATAGGGGAGAGATCTTAATCCGTACGCACTGGCCTATCGGCCAGCGCATTCAAAACTCAGTAATGAAGCCTCAATTGGGCAATTTGCAGCTGATCACCTTCAACGCGATAGACCATGCGGTGCTCTTCGTTGATGCGGCGCGACCAAAAACCAGAGAGCGCATGCTTCAAGGGCTCTGGCTTGCCAACGCCTGCATAAGGATCACGCGTCGTGGCCTCGATCAGCTTGTTGATGCGGTCCACCATTTTGCGGTCTTGCTTTTGCCAATAGAGGTAATCCTCCCAGGCCAGCTCGGCAAAAACGAGTTTCACTTGAGCAACTCGCGTTCAACGCCCTGCCCCGCATGAAGCTGCCCCACCGCCGCCAGCAAACGCCGTGCATTGGCAGGCGTGCGCAAGAGATAGGCGGTCTCTTCAAGCGCCTTGTAATCTTCAAGCGAAAGCATCACCACCGATTGATCCCCATTGCGGGTGATGATCAGGGGCTCGTGGTCCTCGCACACACGGTTCATCACGCTCGCCAGATTGGCGCGTGCGGTGCTGTAAGTCATGGCATCCATGGTGGCGTTCCTGTACATTTATTGGTACAACTATATCAACTCATGACGCTTCTTGCCAGCGTAGCTGAAAAAGCGTTTTAGCTTGAATTCAGGATGCAATAAACATTCATAGCTTGCAAAATACAACCTCATCAAGGAAAAGCATCATGGCTGTTGCAATCAAACTGTCTTACGAATTGGTCGAAGCCGCCAAACCTTATGCTGCAGCGGAGCACCGTTCGGTACCCCGACAAATTGAGCATTGGGCCCGCATCGGCAAAGCCGTGACCGACAACCCGGACATGACCCCGCGCCTGATCCAAGACACCGTGCTCTCGCGTGAAGAAATCAAAGTAGGACTGGCCTCCTCCTATGATTTCGACTAACGCAGGACGACAGCGCCACACCGTCGTTCAGCAGGTTCGCCAAGAAGCTACACGCCAACGATAAACAGTGCTGAATGTAGCCAGCAAGGTCATGCTGTTGTCAGTCGGCATAAATGAGGACTTTTTATGCGGCGTCAAGACGCATGGTAGAGAGCATCCTCAAAAATACAATTCAATTCGAATGAAAAACTCTGTTGTCTACCACTTGAAAGCGCTTACTAAGTTCTGGTCCACTTTGTCCTCGCCTTCCATACCAGGCCGTGGCGTTAACAATTGAGGACAGTCGATTCAAGTCGTCAGAAAGCAACTCCAACTTTTCCGGCGGGTAGAACACGCTCTCATAGTCAACACCTGTTCCATGTGCGCGTTTGCGATATCGAGTCATCGGAATTGGTCCTGAATCAGCTCCTGCTGCAATACTCAACCATGCGTCATGCATGAGCCTATTTCTCTCCTTCACGACGTCTTCAAGTTCACGCCGAAGTCACTTCATGACTGAAAAGTCTTTTTCATACATTTGACCTTCCCAGTAAGTGTAAAAAAACTGCGAAGTACGCTGCAACAATTGGCGACGCCGTACGGTCACCCAACGCTGCATCAAGCAACTTCATCTCACGACTATCTCGAGTGACGAGATGAACTGTTGACGACTCTAGCGCGTTTAACAGCCCAGAAAAAGCAACCACATATCTACCTAGCGCCTTGTATGTGTTTGAATCAAGTTCAGATTGGTCTGTTTTCATCTCACAGAGTTGGATAACTCGGACTTAATTCAAATTAAATGGTCAATCACTTGCATCACAATTTAGCCAAGCATATGTTGCGATCTACATGAGCAGGGGTCTCACAAGCGCACAGGAATCCCCCGCTCCCGCATCCGCTCTTTGGCCTGCTGCACGGTGTATTCACCGTAATGGAAGATGCTGGCCGCCAGCACCGCGTCCGCGCCGCCAATGCTCACGCCGTCGGCCAGGTGGTCGAGGTTGCCCACGCCGCCCGATGCGATGACAGGTACGCTCACAGCGTCGCTCACGGCGCGGGTCAGTTGCAGGTCAAAGCCGCTTTTGGTGCCGTCGCGGTCCATGCTGGTGAGCAGGATTTCGCCAGCGCCGTACTCGGCCATTTGGGTGGCCCAGGCCACCGCGTCCAGGCCCACGTTTTTGCGGCCGCCGTGGCTGTACACGTCCCAACCGGGGCCCATGGGCAAACCATTAGTGCCGATGCGCTGTTCGTCTTCGGCGCTGCGGCGCTTGGCGTCGATGGCGACCACGATGCACTGGGCACCGTATTTGGCAGACGCTTCGCGGATGACTTGCGGGTTGGCAATGGCGGCCGAGTTGAAACTGGTTTTGTCAGCGCCCGCGTTTAACAAGCGGCGCACATCTTCGACGGTGCGTACACCACCACCCACTGTGAGTGGGATGAAGACCTGGCTGGCCACGGCTTCGATAATGTGCAGGATCACGTCGCGCCCGTCGCTGGTGGCGGTGATGTCCAAAAACGTGAGTTCGTCAGCGCCTTGCTCGTTGTAGCGGGCCGCGATTTCGACCGGGTCTCCGGCGTCGCGCAGTTCGACAAAGTTGACGCCCTTGACCACGCGACCGCCGGTCACGTCGAGGCAAGGGATGATGCGTTTGGCGAGCATGGGGACTTCTCTGGTTGAATAGGTTCAAGGGTTGCGCACTTGCAAGCGCTGCCAGCCCGCCCAGCGCCCGCCCGCTGGCAAGTTGATAGGCGTGTAGACCTGCGCGGCTTCGATGCACAGCATGTGCCGCCAGCCTTCGTCTGGCATGTCGGCCAGACGCTTGCACAGGTCTTGCGCGGGGTTCCAGACCACGGAGTTGGCCCAGCTGGGGCTTTGGCTGATGTGCAGGGTATCGTTCAGCGTCAGGGGCTGTGGCCCGGCTTCGTAGACGCGGTCAAATTCGGCAGCAAATCGAATCATGTCGGCCGCTTGGGCATGGGTGTCGGTGAGTGAATCCCATTCGGGCTGACCTCCCAAGCCCTGCAGTGTGGCCTGCGTCACGTCGGGCACGGCCAAATAGGTGTGCAGTGCGCCAGAGAACGCCAGCGCTTGGGTGTCTGTGTTGTGCACGTCCAGCGTCAGTTGCACGGCACCCGGGCTCAGGTCGATGTGCAGCGCCAAGGCAAAGGCTTGGGGCCACCAGGCGCGGGTTTGGGCGTTGTCATTCAGACGCAGCGTGAGGCGGGCATGCTCGGCTCCCAGTTCGGGCGCATCGGCCAACCAGGCCACGTTGCGAGCAAATCCGTGTTTGGGCAAACGGTCGGCCATGGGACCGCGTTGGTTGAACTGCGGAAAGCACACGGGCACACCGCCGCGAATGGCGGCTTGGCCGTCCATGGTGCTTTTCGGGCTGAGGTACAGGCGCTCTTGCCCGCCCGACACCCAAGACAGCACATGCGCACCGTGCAGCGCCACCCGCAAGTGGTCGCCTTGCGGCAGCGCCAATTCGCAAGCCGGCAGACCTGCGAACGCGGTGTCGCGACAAGTGGCCTGAGCGCTCATGTGCAATCGCGAGGGGATGGGTCAGCCGTTGAGTTCGTCGGCGCGTTGCTGCGCCAGCGCGAAGTCGAGGTCACCCGAATACACGGCGCGGCCACAAATCACGCCTTCCACGCCTTCATCTTCCACGGCGCACAGCTGCTCGATGTCGGCCATATTGGACAGGCCGCCCGAAGCGATCACAGGGATGGTAAGGGCTTGGGCCAGCTTGACGGTGGCGTCGATGTTGATGCCGCTGAGCATGCCGTCGCGGCCGATGTCGGTGTAGATGATGGACTCAACGCCCCAGTCTTCGAACTTCTTGGCCAAGTCCACCACTTCGTGGCCGGTGAGCTTGCTCCAGCCGTCGGTGGCCACTTTGCCGTCTTTGGCGTCCAGGCCCACGATGATGTGGCCACCAAAGGCGGTGCAGGCGTCTTTCAAGAAGCCGGGGTTCTTGACGGCGGCGGTGCCGATGATGACGTATCGCAGGCCGCTGTCGATGTATTTTTCAATCGTGTCCAGATCGCGGATGCCGCCACCCAGCTGCACCGGAATGTCGTCGCCCACGGCCTTGAGGATGGACTTGATGGCACTGAAGTTTTGCGGCTTGCCTGCGAAGGCACCGTTCAGATCCACCAGGTGCAAGCGGCGTGCGCCTTTTTCCAGCCAAGTGCGGGCCATGGCGGCGGGGTCTTCGCCAAAGGTCGTGGCTTGGTCCATATCGCCTTGCTTGAGGCGAACGCAGTGGCCGTCTTTGAGGTCAATGGCGGGGATCAGAATCATGGCGAATTAAAAAAGGCTGAGGGGCTGAAAATCGGCAGTGAAAACTTCTCAAGGCTGCCAGTGGAGGAAATTGCGGAACAAGGCCAAGCCCTGGGCCGCGCTTTTTTCGGGGTGAAACTGGGTGGCAAAAATATTGTCACGGGCAATGGCGCAGGCAAAGCGGCCGCCGTAATCGGTCTGGGCCGCGCTGTGCGCCGGGTTGGCCACCTGGGCATAGAAACTGTGCACAAAATAATACCAGCTGCCGTCCTCGACGCTTTGCCATAGGGCATGCGCTGGTTGGTCTTGCCAGACCTGGTTCCAGCCCATCTGTGGCACTTTGAAGCGTGTGCCATCGGGCTGGATGCGTCCGGCCAAATCGAACTTGACCACACGGCCAGGGATCAGGCCCAAACCGGGCGTATCGCCTTCGTCGCTGTGGTCCAGCAGCATTTGCATGCCCACACACACACCAAACAGGGGTTTGGTGGCCGCAGCTTCGAGCACGGCTTCCATCAAACCCGACTCGCACAGCTCGCGCATGCAATCGGGCATGGCGCCCTGCCCCGGCAAGACCACACGGTGCGCGTTGCGCACGACTTGCGGGTCGGATGTGACGGTGACTTCGGCATGGTCCACGCTGGAGGCCGCGTGCATCACCGCCTGCGCCACGCTTCGCAGGTTGCCCATGCCGTAGTCCACAACGGCGACGCGGTTGACGCTCATGTTCAGAGACTTCCTTTGGTCGAGGGGATCACGCCCACCGAGCGCGGATCGAGTTCGAGTGCGGCACGCACGGCGCGGGCGAAGGCCTTGAAGATGGTCTCGCACTGATGGTGCGCATTGACACCCTTGAGGTTGTCGATGTGCAGTGTGCACAGCGCATGGTTGACAAAGCCCTGGAAGAACTCATAAACCAGTTGCGTGTCCAGCGTACCCAGCGAGCCGGAAGTGAAGTTCACATCCATGTGCAAACCAGGGCGGCCCGAAAAATCCACCACCACGCGAGTTAGGGCTTCGTCGAGCGGCACGTAGGCGTGGCCATAACGGCGGATGCCTTTTTTGTCGCCAATGGCCTGCGCAAATGCCTGGCCCAAGGTGATGCCGATGTCTTCGACCGTGTGGTGACCGTCGATGTGCAAGTCGCCTTCACAAGCGATGTCCAAGTCGATCAAACCGTGACGCGCGATCTGGTCGAGCATGTGGTCCAGAAAACCGATGCCCGAAGCCAGCTTGGCTTGGCCCGTGCCGTCGAGGTTTAGGGCGACACGGATGTTCGTCTCGGCCGTCTTGCGGGTGACTGCAGCGGTGCGGTTCATAAGGAAGCTTTCAGAGCGGCAAGGAGTTGGTCGTTTTCTGCGGCCGTGCCCACCGTCAGGCGCAGGCAGTTGGCGAGCAATGGGTGCATTTTAGAAATGTTCTTGATCAGCACACCGTGGGCCTTCAGACCCTCAAAGGTTTTGGCCGCATCGGGCACGCGGGCCAGGATCATGTTGGCCTCGCTGGGGAACGGGGTCACACCGGGCCAGGTGGCGAGTTCTTTCAGCAAACGGGCACGCTGCTCGCGCAGGTCTTTGGCTTGTGCTACAAACACCTCGGCGTGCTCCAGGGCAAACAGCGCACACTCGTAATTCAACACGCTGATGTTGTAGGGTGGGCGCACTTTGTCGATCTCGGCGATCAGCGCCCTGGGGCCGATCATGTAGCCCAGACGCACACCTGCCAGGCCGAATTTGCTGAGCGTGCGCATCAACAGGACATGCGAATGGCGCATGATGCGGTCCATGTAGCTCTTGCTGGCAAAGGGTTGGTAGGCCTCGTCCATGACGACCAGGCCACCTTGTGCGCCTTGGGCCAACACGATTTTCTCGATCGTCTCGTCGTTCCACAGGTTGCCCGTGGGGTTGTTGGGGTAAGCCAGGTAAACAATGGAAGGCTTGTGCTGATCGATGGCGGCCAGCATGGCGGCTTCGTCGAGTTCAAAGTCGGCCGTGAGGGGCACGCCGTGGAAAGCGAGGCCTTGCAGTTGGGCGCTCATCGCGTACATCACAAAGCCCGGCAGCGGGGCCAAGATGCTTGCGCCGGGCACATCGCAGGCCATGGCCAACAAAGAGATCAATTCGTCCGAGCCGTTGCCCAGCATGATGTCGAAGCCTTCGGGCATGCCTGCGTAACTTGCCAGCGCATGGCGCAACTCGTTCACGCGGCCATCGGGGTAGCGGTTGAGCGCCAAGGCCCCCAGTCGCTCGCCCAGCGCTTTTTGCAGCTCAGCGGGCAAGTGGTGTGGGTTTTCCATCGCGTCAAGCTTGACCATGCCGACCGAGTCCTGGATGGCGTAGGCATGCATGGACTGCACGTCTTGACGGATGCGTTGCATCAGTTGGGGGCTCACGGTCATGTCGGCTCTCGCATGGGGGGAACAGGGTTCAAGCGCAACTCAGCGGCGCGGGCGTGCGCTTGCAAACCTTCACCATAGGCCAGCTCGGCGGCGATGCGGCCCAGAGGCTGGGCACCGGCTTCGCTCACCTCGATCAGGCTGCTGCGTTTTTGGAAGTCGTACACGCCCAGTGGCGAGGAGAAACGCGCCGTGCCGCTGGTGGGCAGCACATGGTTGGGACCAGCGCAGTAGTCGCCCAGCGACTCGCTGGTGAAAGCCCCCATAAAGATGGCCCCGGCGTGGCGCAACAGCGGCTCCCAGCGGTGCGGGTCGCGGCTCGACACCTCCAGGTGCTCGGGCGCAATGCGATTGCTGATGGCGCAGGCTTCTTCCATGCTGCGCGTGAGGATCAAAGCGCCCCGGTCGTTGAGCGACTTGGCGATGATCTCGCGGCGGGGCATGGTGGGCAGCAGGCGGTCAATGGCGGCTTGCACTTCGGCGATGTAGGCCGCATCGGGGCACAGCAAGATGCTTTGCGCCAACTCGTCGTGCTCGGCCTGGCTGAACAAATCCATCGCCACCCAATCGGCGGGCGTGCTGCCATCGGCCAAGACCAGAATTTCTGAGGGGCCCGCGATCATGTCGATGCCCACGGTGCCGAACACCCGCTTTTTGGCACTGGCCACATAGGCGTTGCCCGGGCCGGTGATCTTGTCCACTTTGGGGATGGTGGCGGTGCCATAGGCCAAAGCCGCCACGGCTTGCGCACCACCCACCGTGAAGGCACGCGTGACACCCGCCACATAGGCGGCGGCCAACACGAGTTCATTGCGCTCACCCCGGCTGGAAGCGGTCGCCTCTCCAGAGCCGCCCGTGGCCACGCTGCCGCGCACGGGGGTGGGCACCACCATGATGATGTCTTGCACACCGGCCACATGCGCGGGGATGGCGTTCATCAACACCGAAGAAGGGTAAGCGGCTTTGCCACCAGGCACATAAATGCCCACGCGGTCGAGCGGTGTGACTTTTTGACCGAGCAGCGTGCCGTCTTCGTCGCGGTAGCTCCAGCTCTCGCCCGAGGCCTTTTTCTGGGCTTCGTGGTACGTGCGCACGCGTGCGGCGGCGGCTTGTAGGGCTTCGCGTTGTGCGGCGGGCAGGCTGTCGAGTGCCGCTTTCAGTTCGGCTTGGGTGATCTCCAAAGCTTTCACATCGGGCGCTTGCAGGCCATCAAAACGCTGGGTGTATTCCAGAACGGCGTCATCGCCACGCTTTTGCACATCGGCCAGGATGTCGGCCACACGTCGCTCGATGGCGGCGTCGGTGTCGGCAGACCAATGCAGGCGGGCCGCAAAGGCCGCTTCAAAACCGGCGTCGGCCGTGTTCAGTTGCAAAGGTTTGGGGTGCAATCCCATGTTCAGTCTTTCTTCACTGCGCCCGCAAAGGCGTCGATGATGGCGCGGATCGGCGCTTGCTTGAGTTTGAGCGCCGCCTGGTTCACGACCAAGCGCGAGCTGATGTCCATGATGCGTTCGACCTCGACCAAATGGTTGGCCTTGAGCGTGTTGCCGGTGGACACCAGATCGACGATGGCATCGGCCAGGCCCGTGAGTGGCGCCAGCTCCATGCTGCCGTACAGCTTGATCAGGTCAACGTGCACGCCTTTGGTGGCAAAAAAGTCGCGGGCGATGGTCGTGTATTTGGTGGCCACTTTCAGGCGAGCACCTGTGCGCACCAGCGCCGCGTAGTCGTCATCGGCCCGCACCGCCACGCTCATGCGGCATTTGGCGATGTTCAGGTCAAGCGGCTGATACAAGCCCTGGCCGCCATGCTCAATGAGGGTGTCAAGACCGGTCACACCCAGATCGGCTCCGCCGTATTCCACATAGGTGGGCACATCGCTGGCCCGCACCAGCACCACACGCACGTTGGCTTGGTTGGTGGGCAAGATCAGCTTGCGCGATTTTTCGGGGTCTTCGAGCACCTCGATGCCAGCGGCTTTGAGCAGCGGCAGGGTTTCGTCAAAGATGCGTCCTTTGGACAGGGCCAGCGTGATCATTTGACTCTTTCAATGTCGGCACCCAGGCCGCGCAGTTTCAATTCCATCCGGTCGTAGCCGCGGTCCAGGTGGTAAATGCGGTCGACGATGGTTTCGCCTTCGGCCACCAAACCGGCAATCACCAAGCTGGCTGAGGCCCGCAAATCGGTGGCCATCACGGTAGCGCCCGAGAGCTTTTCCACGCCCTCGATCACCGACACCTTGCCGTCGATCTGGATGTGCGCACCCAGGCGCACCAGCTCGTTGACGTGCATGAAGCGGTTTTCAAAAATCGTTTCGGTCACTTTGCTCGCGCCTTGCGAGATGCAGTTGAGCGCCATGAACTGCGCCTGCATGTCGGTCGGAAAACCCGGGTATTCGGTGGTGCGAAAGCTCTGGGCCTTCAGTCGGCCGTCGGCCTTGACGCGGATGAAATCATTACCCGCCTCGATGGTGGCCCCGGCATCACGCAGCTTTTCGATGACCACTTCGAGGTGGTCGGCGCGGCCGTGACGCAAGACCACATCGCCGCCCGTGGCCGCCACAGCACAAAGGAAGGTGCCCGCTTCGATGCGGTCGGCCACCACTTGGTGCTCACAACCGTGCAAACGGTCCACACCCTGAATGCGGATGCGGCGCGTGCCGTGGCCTTCGATCTTCGCGCCCATCTTGATCAGCATCTCGGCCAGGTCGGGAATCTCGGGCTCCTGGGCGGCGTTTTCGAGCACCGTCTCGCCTTCGGCCAAAGCAGCAGCCATCATGAAGTTTTCAGTGCCGGTGACGGTGACCATGTCGGTGGTGATGTGTGCACCTTTGAGGCGCGTGCGGCCTTGGGGCAAGCTGGCCAGCATGTAGCCGTGGTCCACCGTGATGACCGCACCCATGGCCTGCAGGCCTTTGATGTGCTGGTCGACCGGGCGCGAGCCAATGGCGCAACCGCCGGGCAGCGACACCTTGGCGTGGCCAAAGCGTGCCAACAAAGGACCCAGCGCCAACACCGAGGCCCGCATGGTTTTCACCAGTTCGTAAGGAGCTTCAGGGTTGTTCAAAGCCCCGGCATTCAGCGTGACGCGACCGTCTTCGTGGTGCTCAGCTGTCACGCCCATGTTGCGGATCAGCTTGAGCATGGTCGAGACGTCTTGCAGGCGCGGCACATTGGCCAGCGTGACGGGCTCGGCGCTCAGCAAAGCGGCGCACAACTCGGGCAGGGCAGCGTTCTTGGCGCCCGACACATCGAGCGTGCCTTGCAGGCGGTGGCCACCGCGAATTTTCAGTTTATCCATGGGTCAGGTCAGTGCGTTGTGGCCCGAAGGCCTTCGGTTCATTTCGCCTGGGCAGCCCATTCGGCGGGCGTGTAGGTCTTCATCGACAAGGCGTGCACCTCGTCTGTGTGCATTTTTTGGCCCAGCGTGGCGTACACCCGTTGGTGCCGGGCAATGGGGCGCATGCCCGCAAAGGTTTCGGACACGACCACAGCGCTCCAGTGGCGACCATCACCCTCCACGCTCAGGTGGGTGCACGAAAGGCCTGCGGCGATGATGGCTTGGAGTTGCTCAGCGTTCATGGGGTTTCAGCTTCGGATTTTGTAGCCGATGCGCAAAAGGTGAAGGGTCAAGGCACTGATGGCGGCCAAGGCAGTGCCCACCACCGCCAGGCTGATCCATGGGGAAACATCGCTTTGGCCAAAAAAGCCATAACGGAAGCCATCGATCATGTAGAAAAACGGGTTCAGGTGGCTGAGCTTTTGCCAAAACGGCGGCAAGGACTGGATGGAATAAAACACACCCGACAAAAACGTCATGGGCATGATGATGAAGTTCTGGAAGGCGGCCATTTGGTCAAACTTCTCGGCCCACAGCCCAGCAATCACACCCAAAGAGCCCATCAAAGCCGCGCCCATGACGGCAAAGGCCAAAATCCAAAACGGGTTGACGAAGGTGATGTTGACCATCCAGCCGGTGATGACGAAGACGCCCAAGCCCACGGCCAGCCCGCGCACCACCGAAGAGCCCACATAGGCCACAAACCAGCTGCGGTGCGACAAAGGCGTGAGCAACAAAAACACCAAGCTGCCCATGATCTTGCTTTGCACCAGGCTCGACGAGCTGTTGGCAAAAGCGTTTTGCAGCACGCCCATCATCATCAGGCCCGGCAGCAAAAACGAGGTGTAGGCCACACTGTCGTAGACCTTGACGTGGTCTTCGAGCACATGGCCGAAGATGAGCATGTACAGCACCGAGGTGAGCACGGGGGCCCCTACGGTCTGGAAAGCCACTTTCCAAAAACGCAGCACCTCTTTGTAGAGCAGGGTTTGCCAGCCGGTCATGCCAGGGCCCCCGCGGCGGTTTGTTTGCGGTTCATGACTTCGAGGAACACGTCTTCCAGGTCGGCTTGGCGAATTTCAACATCTTCAGCGACCAAGCCAGCGGTGCGTATGGTGGCGAGGTGTTTTTCAATCTCGACCGCATTGTGCACGGGCAGCTGAACGATGCGGCCCGTGACGCGGGCGATGGCGGCCACGGCAGGCGGCAAGTCGCCGTCGAGCTTGAAACGCAGCACTTGGCTGGTGGCCGAACGCAGCAAGTCAGACGTGCGCTCGAGCGCCAGCAATTGGCCGCGCTTGAGCATGGCAATGCGGCCACACAGGGCCTCAGCCTCTTCGAGGTAATGGGTGGTGAGCAAGACGGTGTGGCCTTGCTTGTTGAGTTTGGCGATGAAGGCCCACAAAGTCTGGCGCAGCTCCACATCGACCCCAGCAGTGGGCTCGTCGAGCACGATCACACGTGGTTTGTGCACCAAAGCTTGGGCCACCAGCACACGGCGCTTCATGCCGCCTGAGAGTTGGCGCATGTTGGATCCCGCCTTGTCGGCCAAGCCCAAACTCTCCAACAATTCGTCGATCCAGGCCTCGTTTTTCTTGACGCCGAAATAGCCCGACTGAATGCGCAGCGATTCGCGCACCGTGAAAAAGGGGTCAAACACCAGCTCTTGTGGCACCACGCCCAGCAGGCGGCGTGCAGCGGCGTAATCACTTTGCACATCGTGGCCATGCACCAACACACGCCCGGTGGTGGGTCGACTCAGGCCCGCCAAGGTGCTGATCAGGGTGGTTTTGCCCGCACCGTTGGGACCGAGCAGACCAAAGAATTCGCCCTCCTCCACATCAAAGCTGACTTGGTTGAGCGCTTTGAACGTGGCTGCGCCCGCCTGTTTGGCTGGGTAGATCTTGGAGACGGATTGAAAAGAGAGCGCTGGCATGAGAGACGTCTATTTTAAGTGCTGACCCACATACCGCGGGGCCAAGCCTGAAGATCGGCCCCAAAAGACCCGGAAACCGCGCAGTCAAACGGGTTGGAGCAGGTCCATCACCCCATACAAACTGGCCAATTCGCGCAGGCGCGGCGTCATGCCCTCGACCCGCAAAGCACTGCCTTTGTGCCCCAGCAACCGGCGCAAACCCAGCAGCACGGCCAGCGCCGAGGAGTCAAATTCCGTCAATTCCGAGGCGTCGAGTGCCACCTCGTGCGGCAAAGCGGTAGTCGATTGCGCCAATTGAGACGCCCACAGCGCCAAACAGGCATCGGCCTGATCGTGCAGCAAGGTGGCGGGTAATTTCAGGGGACTCATGACCAAAACGAATCAAGACGCCTTGGCGTTGGACTTGTTGCGTGCGGCCAAGCTGGCGATCAGCGCGTCAATGCCACCGGCATTGATTTCTTTGGTGAACTGGTTGCGGTAGTTTTCGATCAGCCACACGCCCAAGACGTTGAGGTCAAAAATCATCCAGCCAGAACCTTGACCCGGGGTTTTTTCGAGGCGGTAGTCCAGCTGAATCGGGTCCCCTTTGCCACGCACCTCGGTGTTGACCACCAGGTTTTTGTCGTCCTGACCGGCCCGCAAGGGCTTGACCACCACGACTTGGTCGGTGATCTGGCTCAGGGCGCCCGAGTAGGTGCGCACTAACAAGACCTTGAACTCTTCTTGCAAGCGCTTTTGTTGCTCGGGCGTCGCCTTGCGCCAGGCCGGGCCCGTGGCCAGAGCGGTCATGCGGCGGAAGTTCACATGCGGCATCAGCTGCGTGTCGACCAGCTGCATGATCTTGTTGATGTCGCCGTTGCGCAGCGCCTTGTCGGCCTTAATGGTGTTGAGCGTGTCGTTGGTGACGCGCTGAATGAAGGCCTCGGGCGCCTCGTCGGCGGCCATGGCCTGGCCGGACACCCCCAACAAGCTGGCGGCCAAAGAGGCCGCCAGGACATGGCGGCGGCTCAGGAAAATTGCGGTATCGGTTTTGAACATGAAACAACTATAGGGCCTGCGGCCAACATGCGTGTGAACAACTGTAACGGGCTTATTTCGGGTCGGAAACTCCGTCCCCGTAGTCGAAACTCGATGGGGGGTTGCCGTCGTAAATGTCGTTGCGGCGTTTTTGCAAATAGCCATCCCGCACAAAAGAATAGGGGTCCAGCGATGCAGCCTTGACCACGTCCACTGTTTGCAGCAGTCCCGAGCGGATGTCCAAAATGCGGGTGGCGGTCAAAGCGTTGCGAGTGGCCTCGTCCGAGAACCGCTGTGACGCATCACCCTGCATGTCCAGCGGCAAGGCCAGGCTGTCACGCAAGGTGGACGGCCCGAGCAATGGCAGCACCACATAGGGGCCGGGCTTGACGCCCCAGTGGCCCAGGGTCTGGCCAAAGTCTTCCTTGCGTTTTTCAAGGCGCATTTCGGTCGCCACGTCCAGCAAGCCACCCAGCCCCAAAAACGTGTTCACGTGAATGCGCATGAAGGTCTCCACGGTGGCCTGCCCCTTGAGCTGCAGAGCACTGTTGGCCATGGACCAGACATCGCCCAAATTGCCCAAAAAGTTGCTCACGCCTGTGCGCACAAAGCTGGGCAGTGCCTTCACATACAACTGCGCTGCGGGCTTGATGGCGACCGTGTCCACCACTTCATTGAATTGGTAGACGCTGCGGTTCATCGACTCCCATGGGTCTCGTGCATCGGCGGTTTGCACGGTAGCGCAGCCCTGCAAGACCAGCAGGCTGGCCAACATCGCCAGCGATGCCATGCGTTTCGTCCAGGCGATCATGGTTTTTGACTTTCAGGAGCGGATTTTTCGGCCTGGCTGAACAAGAACTGGCTGATCAGGTTTTCCAGGATGACGGCCGACTGGGTGGAGCCAATGCGGTCTCCGGCGGCCAGGTTTTTCTCGTCAGCGCCGGGCGCGACGTCAAGGTATTGCTCACCCAGTAATCCGCTGGTGAGGATCTTGAGGGAACTGTCTTGCGGAAAGGCGTGCTGGGGCTGCATCCCCAAGGTGACCTTGGCTTGGAAGGACTCGCCGTCAAATTCGATCTTCTTGACACGACCGACCACCACCCCGGCACTCTTGACCGCAGCGCCGGGCTTGAGCCCGCCGATGTTGTCGAACTTGGCCGTGACCTCGTAGTCTTGGTTGAAGCTCCAAGTCAGCAAGTTGGCCGCCTTGAGCGCCAAAAACAGCACGGCCACGGCCCCGAGCATGACAAACAAACCAACCCATACATCATTTTTTGAACGTTGCATGCCGTCCTCCTCAAATGCTGAACATCATCGCGGTCAGGATGAAGTCCAGACCCAACACCGACAAAGATGAAACCACCACGCTGCGGGTCGTGGCACTGGCCACGCCTTCAGGGGTGGGCTTGGCCACATAGCCTTGGAGCAAGGCGATGAAGGTCACGGCCACACCAAACACCACGCTTTTGATGATGCCGTTGCCCACGTCCTTGAACACGTCGACGCCGCCCTGCATCTGGCTCCAGAAGGACCCTGCATCCACACCAATCAACAAGACACCCACCACATAGCCGCCCAGAATACCCACCGCACTGAACACCGCAGCCAGCAAGGGCAAAGCGATGATGCCACCCCAAAAGCGCGGGGCCAAAATGCGTTGCAGCGGGTCCACCGCCATCATCTCCAGGGCGGTAAGTTGCTCACCCGCACGCATCAGGCCGATCTCGGCCGTGAGCGATGCCCCGGCGCGACCCGCAAACAGCAAAGCGGCCACCACCGGACCCAGCTCACGCACCAAGCTCAGGGCCACGAGCAAACCCAGCGCCTCGGCAGAGCCATAACGCTGCAAGGTGTAGTACCCCTGCAAACCCAGCACAAAGCCCACAAACAAGCCAGAAACAGTGATGATGGCCAACGAGTAATTGCCCAAAAAATGGATCTGGTCGCGCACCAGGGCAAAGCGCTTGAGGGCTGCGCCCGTCATGCCCAGCAACTTAAAAAACAAACGCGCGGCGAATCCCCAGTCGGCCAGCAACTGCCTTGTGGATGCGCCTAGAGCGCCCAACAAAGCGGTGATCATGCCGACCTCCGGTCATAGTCTTGCGCGGCCGTAGGTGCTGGGTAATGGAAGGGCACGGGGCCATCGCTTAAAGCGTGCACAAACTGGTGGATCAGCGGGTCGGTGCTGGCCCGCAGCTCAGCGGGCGTGCCTTGCGCGGCCACACCACCGTTGGCCAAAATCACCACATGGTCGGCGATTTCGAAAGTTTCGTTCACATCGTGCGACACCACCACGCTGGTGATGCCCAGGCTGTCGTTGAGACGGCGAATCAGTCGCGCCGCCGTGCCCAGCGAGATCGGGTCAAGACCGGCAAAGGGCTCGTCGTACATGATGAGGTCGGGGTCCAGCGCAATGGCCCGGGCCAAGGCCACACGGCGACTCATGCCACCGGAGATCTCGGAAGGCTTCAGATCCCGCGCACCGCGCAAACCCACCGCATCGAGCTTCATGAGCACGATGTCGCGGATCAAGTCTTCGGACAAACGGGTGTGTTCGCGCAAGGGAAAGGCCACGTTGTCGAACACGCTCATGTCGGTGAACAAGGCGCCGAACTGGAACAGCATGCCCATGCGGCGGCGGGCTGCGTACAAGTCGGGCTGGCGCATGGGGGTGATGTCTTGGCCGTCAAACAGCAGCTGTCCAGCACTGGCCCGGATCTGCCCGCCAATGAGACGCAAAACGGTGGTTTTGCCCCCACCTGACACCCCCATCAGGGCCGTGACTTGTCCTCGCGGCACATTGAAGCTCAGGTTCTTCAAGATGACACGGTCGCCGTACCCGAATGTCAGGTCGCGCAGCTCAACAAGTGGTGGTGTGGATGGGGTGTTCATGAAAAACAAAAGCCGGAGGTGTCCGGCTCTTGTGATGTTAACGAACCAAGGTATACGGTTTGTAAACCTTGGTGGTCTAGGGATTTTACCTAGAACCCGATGGCCTCAGCGTGGCAAGTCGCTTTTGCCCATCAGGAATTCGTCGACCGCGCGTGCGGCTTGGCGGCCTTCGCGGATCGCCCAAACAACCAGTGACTGGCCCCGGCGCATGTCGCCTGCGGCAAACACTTTGTTCACATTGGTGGCATAGCCGCCCGTGAAGTCGGTGCTGGCCTTGGCGTTGCCACGGGCGTCCTTGTCGATGCCAAAGGCGTCGAGCACGGTGGCGACCGGGTTGGTGAAGCCCATGGCGAGCAGGACCATATCGGCTTTGTATTCCTTCTCGGTGCCGGGCACTTCAACCATCTTGCCGTCTTTGAATTCGACATGCACCGTGGTCAATCCGGTGACTTTGCCTTTTTCGCCAGTGAACGCTTTGGTGGAAATGGCGAACTCGCGCTGGAGCAGGCCTTTTTCGGCGCTTTCGTCGTGGCTGGAGCTGGTGCGCAGCTTCATGGGCCAGTAAGGCCAGACCAGCGCCTTGTTTTCTTTTTCAGGCGGCTCGGGCATCACCTCGAACTGGGTGACGCTGACCGCGCCGTGGCGTGTGCTGGTGCCCACACAGTCGCTGCCAGTGTCGCCGCCACCAATCACGATGACGTTTTTACCATCGGCCCGCAGCTGGCCTTTGAGCTTGTCGCCGGCATTCACTTTGTTTTGCTGAGGCAGGAATTCCATCGCGAAATGAATGCCGTCCAGCTCGCGGCCGGGAACGGGCAAGTCACGCGACTGCTCGGAACCACCCGTGAGCAACACCGCGTCGAAGTCCTTCTTAAGTTGCTCGGCAGAAATGGTTTCCTTGGCCCAGTTGGTGACCTTGGAATCCTTGGGCCACTCGCCCACCAGCACGCTGGTGCGGATGGTCACGCCTTCGGCTTGGAGCTGCTCGACGCGGCGGTCAATGTGCGTCTTTTCCATCTTGAAGTCAGGAATGCCGTAACGCAGCAAACCACCCACGCGGTCGTTCTTCTCGAACAAGGTCACGTCGTGGCCAGCGCGAGCCAGCTGCTGTGCGGCGGCGAGGCCTGCGGGGCCTGCGCCAATGATGGCCACGGTCTTGCCGGTCTTGACCTTGGCGGGGCGGGGTGTGACCCAGCCTTCGGCCCAGGCGCGGTCGATGATGGCGTGCTCAATGGACTTGATGCCCACCGCGTCGTCGTTGAAGTTGACCACGCAGGCCGCTTCGCAAGGCGCAGGGCAGATGCGGCCGGTGAACTCGGGGAAATTGTTGGTGCTGTGCAGCACCTCGATCGCGTTCTTCCAGTCACCCTGGTACACCAGGTCGTTGAAGTCCGGGATTATGTTGTTGACCGGGCAGCCGTTGTTGCAAAACGGTGTACCGCAATCCATGCAGCGTGCGGCCTGGGTTTTGGACTGCTCGGGCGTCAAGCCGATCACGAACTCGCTGTAGTTCTTCAAGCGCTCGGTGACGGGCTTGTAGCCCTCTTCGATGCGCTCAAATTCCATGAAACCTGTGATTTTTCCCATGATGTTTCCTTCGATTCTTGACGTGCGGTTCAGGCAGTAACAGGCTGAGCAGCTTTGGCTGCCTTGCGTGCGTTGATCTCACCCAGGGCGCGTTTGTATTCGTTCGGGAACACCTTCACGAACTTGGCACGGGCCGTGGCCCAGTTGTCCAGCAACTCGCGGGCACGCTGGCTGCCGGTCCACTTGTGGTGGTCTTCCAGCAGCTTCTTCAGTTGCGCTTCATCGGCCTGGTCGCGGTGCCAGACCTTGCGGTCCACTTGCGTTTCTTGCTCGGCCACCGACAACACTTTTTCCATGCTGACCATGGCGGTGTTGCAGCGCGAAGCGAATTCACCGTCTTCGTCGTACACATAAGCGATACCGCCGCTCATGCCCGCGCCGAAGTTGCGGCCGGTCTTGCCCAGCACAGCAACCGTGCCGCCAGTCATGTATTCACAACCGTGGTCGCCTGTGCCCTCGACCACAGCCGTGGCACCGGACAGACGCACCGCAAAGCGCTCGCCAGCCACGCCAGCAAAGAAGGCCTCACCTGTGGTTGCGCCGTACATGACGGTGTTGCCCACGATGATGTTTTGCGAGGCCACGCCGCGGAACTCCAGGCTCGGGCGCACCACCACACGGCCACCCGACAAACCTTTGCCGGTGTAGTCGTTGGCTTCGCCGATCAGGTACAGCGTGATGCCCTTGGCCAGGAACGCACCAAACGATTGACCGCCTGTGCCTTCCAGTTGGATGCGCAGGGTGTCGTCAGGCAAACCTTCGGGGTGCACTTTAGTCACCGCACCGGACAACATGGCACCGACAGAGCGGTTCACGTTGCGGGCAACTTCCATGAACTGGACTTTCTCGCCCTTGTCGATGGCAGCGCGGCTCTTGGCGATCAGCACGTTGTCCAGGGCTTTTTCGAGGCCGTGGTCTTGTGTGTCCACATGGCGCACGGCCACCGTGGATTCGACCTGTGGCACAGCCAGCAAGCGACCGAAGTCCAGGCCCTTGGCTTTCCAGTGCTCCACGCCGCTCTTCATGTCGAGCAGGTCGGCACGGCCCACCAGATCGTCGAACTTGGCAATGCCCAACTGCGCCATGATCTGACGCACTTCTTCGGCGATGAAGAAGAAGTAGTTCACAACATGCTCAGGCTTGCCGGTGAACTTCTTGCGCAGTGTGGGGTCTTGTGTAGCAACGCCCACCGGGCAGGTGTTCAGGTGGCACTTGCGCATCATGATGCAGCCCTCGACCACCAGCGGTGCGGTGGCAAAGCCGAACTCGTCTGCACCCAACAAAGCGCCAATCGCCACGTCACGGCCGGTCTTCATTTGACCGTCAGCCTGCACACGGATGCGACCACGCAGGCCGTTCAGCACCAGGGTCTGCTGAGTCTCGGCCAGACCGATTTCCCAAGGCGAACCAGCGTGCTTGACCGACGACCAAGGCGATGCGCCCGTGCCGCCGTCGTGGCCCGCGATCACCACGTGGTCGGCCTTGCACTTGGCCACACCGGCAGCAATCGTGCCGACGCCGATTTCAGACACGAGCTTGACGCTGATGTCGCTGTGGGGGGCCACGTTCTTCAGGTCGTGGATCAGCTGGGCCAAGTCCTCGATGGAATAGATGTCGTGGTGCGGTGGTGGCGAGATCAGACCCACGCCTGGCACCGAGTGGCGCAGCTTGCCGATGTAGTCAGACACTTTGCCGCCGGGCAACTGACCGCCTTCACCGGGCTTGGCGCCTTGGGCCATCTTGATCTGGATCTGGTCGGCGCTCGACAGGTATTCAGCAGTCACACCAAAGCGGCCCGAAGCGACTTGCTTGATGCGCGAACGCAGGCTGTCACCGGCAGCCAAAGGCATGTCCACTTCGACGTTTTCTTCGCCGATCACGCTCTTCAGGGAATCGCCCAACTTGATCGGGATGCCCTTGAGTTCGTTGCGGTAACGGTTGGCGTCTTCACCGCCCTCGCCCGTGTTGCTCTTGCCGCCGATGCGGTTCATGGCCACGGCCAGGGTGGCGTGCGCTTCGGTGGAAATCGAACCCAGCGACATCGCGCCAGTGGCGAAACGCTTGACGATCTCGGCTGCAGGCTCGACCTGCTCCAGCGGAATAGCTTTGGAGGGGTCGATCTTGAACTCGAACAGACCGCGCAGCGTCATGTGGCGCTTGCTTTGGTCGTTGATGATCTGCGCGTATTCCTTGTAGGTGCTGAAGTTGTTGGCACGGGTGGAGTGCTGCAACTTGGCAATCGCGTCGGGCGTCCACATGTGCTCTTCGCCACGGGCACGCCATGCGTACTCACCGCCAGCATCCAACATGGTGGCCAACAAGGGGTCGTCACCAAAGGCGGCGGTGTGCATGCGGAAGGCTTCTTCAGCGATCTCAAACACACCAATGCCACCCACGCGGCTGGAGGTGCCGGTGAAGTACTTGTTGATGGTCTCGGTGTTGATGCCAATGGCTTCGAACAGCTGCGCACCGCAATACGACATGTAGGTCGACACGCCCATCTTGGACATGATCTTGGACAGACCCTTGCCAATCGCCTTGACGTAGTTGTAGATGGCTTTCTCGGCCGACAGGTCACCGGGCAGCTCTTTGTGCAGCGCGGCCAGGGTTTCCATGGCCAAGTAGGGGTGAACAGCTTCTGCGCCGTAACCGGCGAGCACAGCAAAGTGGTGCACTTCGCGGGCGGTGCCGGTCTCAACCACCAAGCCGGCGGTGGTGCGCAGACCAGCCGTCACCAAGTGCTGGTGGATGGCGGACAGCGCCAACAAGGCAGGCACGGCCACTTGGGTGGCGTTCACACCACGGTCGCTGATGATCAGGATGTTGTGGCCGCCCTTGATGGCGTCCACGGCTTCGGCGCACAGCGAGGCCAGCTTGGCTTCCACGCCTTCACGGCCCCACAAGGCGGGGTAAGTGATGTCGAGTGTCGCGCTCTTGAACTTGCCTTTGGTGGCTTGCTCGATGTTGCGCAGCTTGGCCATGTCGGCGAAGTCCAGGATAGGCTGGCTGACCTCCAAGCGCATCGGCGGGTTGACCTGGTTGATGTCCAGCAAGTTCGGCTTGGGGCCGATGAAGGACACCAGCGACATCACGATCGCTTCGCGGATCGGGTCGATCGGGGGGTTGGTCACTTGCGCGAACAACTGCTTGAAGTAGTTGTACAGCGGCTTGTTTTTGTCGGACAGCACGGCCAGCGGGCTGTCGTTGCCCATGGAACCAATGGCTTCTTCACCGGCAGAGGCCATGGGTGCCAACAAGAATTTGATGTCTTCTTGGGTGGTGCCAAAAGCTTGTTGCAGGTCGAGCAAAGGCACGGCGGAGGCCGCGGCTTGCACAGGGGCTTCGGCCACGTCGTCGAGCTTGACGCGCAGGTTTTCGATCCACTGCTTGTAGGGCTTGGCGCTGGCCAGGCCGGCTTTCAACTCTTCGTCGTTGATCATGCGGCCTTGTTCCAGATCGATCAGGAACATCTTGCCGGGCTGCAAACGCCACTTGCGCACGATCTTGCTCTCAGGAATCGGCAACACGCCGGTCTCGGAACCCATGATGACCATGTCGTCGTCGGTGATGATGTAGCGCGAGGGGCGCAGGCCGTTGCGGTCCAGCGTGGCGCCAATCTGGCGGCCGTCGGTGAACACGATCGAGGCTGGGCCGTCCCAAGGTTCCAACATCGCCGCGTGGTATTCGTAGAAAGCCTTGCGGCGCTCGTCCATGGTGGTGTGTTGTTCCCATGGCTCAGGGATCATCATCATCACGGCCTGGCTGATGGGGTAACCCGCCATCGTCAGCAGTTCCAGGCAGTTGTCGAATGTGGCGGTGTCGGACTGACCGGCGAAGCTGATGGGGTACAGCTTTTGCAGGTCATTGGCCAGCACGGGCGAGGACATCACGCCTTCGCGGGCCTTCATCCAGTTGTAGTTGCCCTTGACGGTGTTGATCTCGCCGTTGTGCGCCACATAGCGGTAGGGGTGAGCCAATGGCCACTCGGGGAAGGTGTTGGTGGAGAAACGCTGGTGTACCAAGCCCAAAGCCGAGACGCAGCGCTCGTCTTGCAGGTCGAGGTAATAGGTGCCCACTTGATCCGCCAGCAGCAAGCCCTTGTAAACCGCGGTGCGGCTGGACATGCTGGGGATGTAGTACTCGTTGCTGTGGGTCAGGCGCAGGTTCTGGATGGCGGCGCTGGCCGTCTTGCGGATCACGTACAGCTTGCGCTCCAAAGCGTCTTGCACAATCACATCGGCGCCACGGCCGATGAAGATCTGACGCATGATTGGCTCTTTTTCGCGCACGGTGGGCGACATGGGCATGTCGCGGTTCACTGGCACATCGCGCCAGCCCAGCACCACCTGGCCTTCGGCCTTGACGGCACGCTCGAGTTCTTGTTCGCAAGCCATACGCGAGGCATGCTCTTTGGGCAAGAAGACCATGCCGACGCCGTATTCACCAAACGGTGGCAAAGCCACGCCTTGCTTGGCCATCTCGTCGCGGTACAGCGCATCGGGCAGCTGAATCAGGATACCGGCACCGTCGCCCATGAGCGCATCGGCACCTACAGCACCCCGGTGGTCCAGGTTTTCCAGGATCTTGAGCGCCTGGGTCACGATGGCGTGGGTCTTGTGTCCTTTGATGTGGGCCACAAAGCCGACACCACAAGCATCGTGCTCGTTGGCGGGGTCATACAGACCGGTCGATTGGAAATGTTCTTTTGCACTGGCCGAAGTCATGGGCGCTCCTAGGGGTTTTCACGCAGACCGAAGAGTGTAGTGCACTGCAGCATCCATGCCAAACTTTTTAATTGGGGTCAGATCCCAATTAATTTAGCTTATGACCTGGTTTTTATTTAATTAGGGACAGATTCAATCAAGGGTCTTTTTGGCCGGTCGGCCGGCCTTGCCCGGCACCAAGCGCCGCTGAGTGGCTTGCTGCAAGCCACCCACAAAGTCGGCCGACCCCAAAGCCCAACCCGACAAGGCACTTTGTGTGAGTTGGTCCTTTTCGCGCTGCGCCAGGCCGGTCTGCACCAGCTCGGCATACGCCGCCTCTCGGGCAAAGGGGGTGTTGCCCAAGCCCCAAAACAGGGCATGCGGTTTCACCAACTTGTCACTCACCTGCCCAATACAGTGCCTGTGGCTGGACCATTTGAAGTCGGCGGCTTGCGCCACCATGCCCGCCCGCACCGGGTTCAGGTCGATGTAGACCATGCAGGCCAACAAATACCGCTCGCTCTCAATCAGGTTGCTGCGGTAGCGCCCCTCCCACAGCGTGCCGGTGCGTTGGTGCCGCAAATTGAAGTAGCGCACATAGGCCCGCCCCACCGCCTGCATCATCTGCGGCAGCCCCTCGTCGGTCTCGGGCGTCAACAACAGATGAAAGTGGTTGTCCATGATCACATACGCATGGATGGCCACCTTGAAAGCCTGCGCATGCTCCTGCCACAGCGCCAACAAACGCTCGCGGTCCGCATCGTCGCGCACGATGAGTTGACGATCATTGCCGCGCTGAATGACGTGGTGCGGGTAAGCGGCAACGGTGAGGCGGGGTTGGCGGGCCATGGGGAACTCCCTGAAAGAGACTGGCAGTTTAATTGGGATCTGACCCCAATTAAATCACCCCGGAATCACTACTTTCTTATGCAAAATACGGGGCTGTTGTTTAACTGTTGCGCGAGGTCCTGATGAACCGAGTTTTCAAAGCCTTGACTTTGTGTCTGTCGCTTTGGCTGTCCTCCAACTTGAACGCCATGACTCTGGAGCGCGTCGGCAACGACCTTTTCGCCACAGGGCCCACGGTCGATCAGGACTTTTTACAGTTCAAGGAGGCTTTCGCCAAAGGCGGCATAGAGCGATTGATTTTGGTCAACGGGCCTGGGGGTGACTTGTGGACCGGCATGCAAGTGGCAAGGATGGTGCAAAGCGCCAAGATCAAAACGGTGGCTTCCGGTTTCTGCATGTCGGCTTGTTCATTGATTTTTATGGCGGGTCAAGAACGCGCATTTGGCACGGGTAGCTTGCCAAGAACCACCATGGTCGGCATCCACGGCGCACACGACAAGGACTCGAAACGGGTCAACACCACGCACATGCCTCAGATGTATGCCTTGTACAAACAACAAATGGGCGAAAAATTCGATGCTCAGGTCATCAACCAAGCCCTTTACGACATCAAAGAGGCCTCTGGATTTTTAAGGATTCGCGAGCTCCAACGCACGCAAGAAAAAGACCGCACGCCGTGGTTCTGTCCCACTGGCCAAACACCTTTCGAACAATGCCAGCAATACACTGGCAAAGATGCATTCAGTCTGGGCGTGGTGACACAAGCCGACACCGTGCCGCTGCAATTGCCCGACAGCATGAAGGTACAACTGGGCTTTTTTGGCAAATCCCTGGGCGAGCCCATCTTGGACATGCATGACCGCGCGGGAACACTGATTGAAGGGCTTTGCAATGGCCAATTGCTGTGCAAGACCATTGGTCAACGGACCTTCACCAACTATCTGAGTGCCAACCACAACAAAGCCCTGGCCATCGGCTGGGGCAAGATGGGATACGGTGTGCGATGGGGTGTGGATGACCCCGGACGGGCCATGTTGGGAGCGCTGTACCAGTGCAACCACGCCAAAAACAACCCCAAACTTTGTCGTTTGGTGTCCGTCAACGAGCATGAAGTGCTCCCCCTCTACGAAGAGGCGCAAAGCCAAGCCCTTACCTTGTCTGGTCAGCTGCCAGCACCTGCTCCTTCGCTCAGTCAAGCCGAACGCGATGAGCCAGGCGGCAGCGCCCCTTCGCGTTTGCGCACCGGTAACCAGGTCACTGGCATGACCCCCAAATCACTGGACGGCGTACAGCGCTGGGACACGGCGACCTTGGCTCAGGCCATGAAAAAAAGCGACCGGCCAGTTGTCATCGACACGGCCGTTTTTGGCCCGGTGATTCCCGGTGCGCTGAATTTCATCAACAGCGGACTGGCTTTCGACGATGAGAAGTTGGATCAAGCTTATAACGAGCGCTTTCGCCACATGATGTTGGCCGCAGCGCCTGATTTGAACCAAGCTGTGGTGTTCTATTGCGCCAGCTCAGAATGCTGGTTGTCGGTGAACGCAGCCATGCGGGCTCGCCAACTGGGCTACACCCAAGTCATCTGGTACCGAGGGGGCATGGCTGCATGGATGCAAGCAGGCCTACCCACTGTAGGAAGAGTGCCTGTGGCTGTCATTTACTGACCCAAGCTCCGATGTGACAGACCCGTGTGCCCAACGCACTTAAGCTTGGGCCATGAAGACAACACTTCGCATCGGCACAGGCGCAGGTTATTCGGGTGACCGCATTGCACCCGCCTTGGAGCTGGCCGAAAAGGGCCAGCTCGGCTATCTGGTGTTCGAATGCCTGGCCGAGCGCACGATTGCTTTGGCGCAACTCGAACGCTCCAAAGACCCGACCGCGGGTTTTGACCCGATGCTGGTGGCCCGGATGCGGGCCGTGCTGCCCGCATGCATCCGTCAAGGCACCCGCATCATCAGCAACATGGGCGCGGCCAACCCGCTGCAAGCTGGGCATGCGGTGCTGGCTGTGGCGCGTGAATTGGGCTTGCCGCAAGTCAAAGTGGCGGTGGTGCTGGGCGACGATGTGCTGTCCACCCTGACCCAAACCGGCAGGGCGTTGCCCGTGCTGGAGAGCACACAAACCCTGGCTGATTTACAAGCCCAACTGATTTCTGCCAATGCCTATTTGGGCGCCGAAGCCTTGCTGCCTGCCTTGCAAACCGACGCACAGGTCATCATCACAGGCCGCGTGGCCGACCCGGCGCTGTTTTTGGCGCCCTTGATGCACCACTTTGGCTGGGCCGCTGACGACTGGACGCGCTTGGGTAAAGGCGTGCTGGTCGGGCATTTGCTGGAATGCGCGGCGCAAATCACCGGCGGCTACTTTGCCGACCCGGGTTACAAGGATGTGCCCAACATGGCCCGGCTAGGCTTTCCGCTGGCCGAAGTCAGCGCCTCGGGAGATGCCGTCATCACCAAAGTGGCTGGTTCGGGCGGTTGCGTCACGGTGCCTACGTGCACCGAACAATTGCTTTACGAAATCGAGAACCCAACCCGCTACCTGCAGCCGGATGTGGTGGCCGATTTTTCTCAGGTGCAACTGACACAGGTGGGCCCAGACCGCGTGCAGGTCACCGGTGGCAGCGGCCACCCACGCACCGAAACGCTCAAGGTCACGCTGGGCTACCGTGACGGCTTCATTGGCGAAGGCCAGATGAGCTATGCCGGGCCGGGCGCACAAGCGCGGGGCCAACTGGCGCTGGACCTGGTGCGCCAACGGCTGGCCGATGCCGGTTACGCCGAGTTTGAGGCCCGATACGACCTGATCGGTGTGAACGCGATCTTTGGACCATCCAGCCCAGCGCGGCCAGAACCCGCCGAAGTGCGTGCCCGAGTGGCCCTGCGCGTGCCCACTTTGCAACACGCCCAGCATGTAGCGCACGAAGTCGAAGCGCTGTACACCAATGGACCAGCCGGTGGCGGTGGTGCCACACGCGCAGTGCGCGAAGTCATCGCCGCAGCCGCCGTGCTCATGCCGCGCAGCGCCGTGCACACCACCACCGTGTTGCTCAACGCCGAAGGACACTGACATGCTGCTGCGCGACATCGCCCACACCCGCACTGGCGACAAAGGCAACCGGACCACCTTGTCGGTCATCGCTTACGACCCAAAAGACTATGCCCTGCTGGAACAACACCTGAGCGCCGAACGGGTGCAGGCCCACTTTGCAGGCACGGTGCATGGCCCGGTGGAACGCTACGCCCTGCCCCAACTGGGCGCACTCAACTTTGTCATGCACCAATCGCTGGGCGGCGGGGTGACACGCTCGCTGGCTTTGGATGCCCACGGGAAATGCCTGAGTGCGCACCTGCTGACATTTATGATTGAATGATTGTTTGACCCATTGGAGAACCCATGAAACGTTTGCGCATCGCCTCTTTGTTGTCTGCCGCCCTGGGCCTCAGCCTTTTAGCCACCCAAGCCATGGCACAGGCCTACCCGAACAAACCCATCAAGGCCATCGTGCCTTTTGCCGCGGGTAGCGCGACCGACCAAATCGGCCGCGCTTTTGCCCAAAAAATGTCTGAAGTTTTGGGCCAGCCTGTGGTAGTGGACAACCGCGCTGGCGTGAACGGCATGCTCGGCGCCGACGCGGTGGCCAAATCAGCCCCGGACGGCTACACCATCCTGATCGGCACCAACAGCACCAACGCGGCGCTGAAAAGCCTGATGAAAAAGCTGCCCTATGACCAGGACACCGCCTTTGCGCCTGTAGCCTACATGGGCTCGGTGCCGCTGATCGTGGCCGTGAACAACGACGTGCCCGCCAAGAACCTCAGAGAGTTTGTGGACCTGGCCAAATCCAAGCCCACACAAATCACCTTTGCCAGCGCCAGCACCTCGCAATTGGTGTCCAGCGAAATGCTCTCTAGCATGGCTGGCATCCAGATGACCAACGTGCCCTACAAAAGCGGCCCAGCAGCCATGACCGACCTGATTGGCGGCCAGGTGAACATGTTCAGTGCTGACTTTGCTGTGATGCTGCCTCAGGTCAAAGCTGGGAAAATTCGTGGACTGGCCGTGACTTCGACCCAGCGCTCCAAAGCCATCCCCGAACTGCCCACCGTGAACGAAGCTCTGGGCCTGAAGGACTATGAACTGATCGCCTACTTCGCGGTCTTTGCCCCAGCAGGTACACCCGCGGACATCATCACCAAGCTCAATGCGGCGGTGAATGCTGCGGCCACCGACAAGACCATTCTGGAGCGCTTCTCCGCCTTGGGCTTTGAGACTGCTCCCGCCTCACCCGAGGCCTTGGCACAACGCTCCAAAGCCGAAACCGCCAAATGGGCCAAAGCCATTCGCGACGCGAAGATTGAGCCGCAATAAAGCGTGTGATATCTGCTGAGCGCCAGATCAGACCGCTTCTGGTCTGGTGACCAGCGGGTACCTGCTGCCCATCAGCGCCTCCACCCCAAACTCCTGCAGCAGCGCCAGCAGGCGCTCGCCGCAGGCGCGTTTCTTCTGGCCGGTGTACTTGGCCAGGATCAGCTCGTTCTTCATGCTGTGTTCCCAGCCCACCAGCTCAGTCACCGTCACTTGGTACCCCTGTGACTCCAGATAAAGGCATCGCAACACGTTGGTGAGTTGGCTGCCCACTTCGCGGGTATGCAGGGGGTGACGCCACAACTCGGCCAAAGGCGTGCGCTGCAAATCGAGCGCCTTGTTCTGGTTGAGCGCTCGGGCCAACTCGGCCTGGCAGCAAGGCACCAGCACCATGTAGCGGGCTTTCTTTTGCAGGCCAAAGGCGATGGCATCGTCGGTGGCGGTGTCGCAAGCATGCAAAGCAGTGACCACATCGATCTGCGCTGGCAATTCATCACTTTGCGTCGATTCGGCGACACTCACATTCAAAAAGCGCATGCGATCAAAGCCCAGCTTTTGGGCCAAGGCTTTGGACGACTCGACCAATTCACTGCGGGTTTCGATCCCGTAGATCGTCCCTTGGCCCAAGGCCTTGAAAAACAGGTCATAAATGATGAAGCCCAGATACGACTTGCCCGCGCCGTGGTCGGCCAAAGTGGGGCCTTTGTCGCTGGCAGGCAACTCTTTGAGCAACTTTTCGATGAACTGGAACAGGTGGTAAACCTGCTTGAGCTTGCGGCGTGAGTCCTGGTTGAGTTTGCCGTCGCGGGTCAGGATGTGAAGTTCTTTGAGCAACTCGACCGACTGGCCGGGGCGCACTTCGGGCGGCAGCTGCGATGCGGCGTTGTCGTTGGCCTTTTGCTTTTTCATGGGCTTGGACCCACATCCAGCTTTTTCCAGCCCTCAGCACCTAACTTGTCCATCGTCTCGATGTTGGTTTCGTAAATCATCTCGGCCTCGGGGAAAGCCTCCACCGCCCGGTCGATGCTCTCCTCGCGCAGCAGGTGCAGCGTGGGGTAAGGCGAGCGGTTGGTGAAGTTGCCGATGTCGTCCGGCTCGGTGTCGGCGAACTGAAACTGTGGGTGAAAACTCGCCACCTGGAACACACCCTCCATGTCCAGCTCCTCCAGCACGGCATCGGCCTCGTCCAGAAAATCGTTGAACTCCAGAAAATCCTGCAGCATCTGCGGCACGATCAAGAGCACGGTCTCGCGCTCTTCGGCAGGCATGGCGGCCAGCGCCAGCAGCTGCTCGATCAGCTCGTCGCGCAAGCCTTCGAGGCCCTTGGCCTCGCTCAGCACGTAATGGATCTGGCCCTTGACGTGCGGGGCTTTGGCAAAAGGGCAAAGGTTCAGGCCGATCACAGCGCGTTCGATCCAGCGCACGGTGTCGGCAATTTCGGGGGTGTTCATGTCGGTCATGGGCGAGATTGTGCCTGTGGCAGCAAGCGACCAGCCAGCCAAGCCAGCACCGCACCCACCCCACAGCACCCCACCGTGACCAGCGGCGTGAACTGCCAGCCGCCTGCCCGCGCTGCTACGGCCGCCACCACGGGTGGCCCGATAAACTGCCCCAGCGCCGACAACTGCTGCACCCAGCCCACGGTGGTGGCCACTTGCTGCTCACCCGGGGCCAGACGCACCGCCAGGCTGAACAGGGTGCCCGGCACCAAACCGCCCATGCCCGAGAACAACAACACCCCGGCAAAACGCAACCAAGGCAGGCTCTCGGTGAAAGGGGCAAAGGCCACCGTGCTGCCCAGTGCCATCGCGCCAAAGCCCAGCCACAACGTGCTGCGGGGAGCCCAGCCGCGCTGCAGCAATCGGCCCGAAGCCATATTGCCCACGATGTTGACGGCCGCCGTCAAGGCCGTGAGCACGCCCAGCAATGCACCACCCACGCCAGCGGCGGCGTAAATGGACGGCAAGAAACCCACCACCGCCAGCCACTGGCCCGAATACATGCCAAAGGTGAGGGCCACAAGCAATGGGCCTCGGGCACTCAAGGTGCGGCGCAGCCGAAGCCAAGCACCTTGCCCAGCAGAGTCTGAGTGGGCGACTGGGTCGGTGGGCACACTGCGCCAAACCCAAGCGGCCATGGCCAAGGACACGCCCGCAAACAAACCCCACCAAGCACCCCAGCCCCAGGCCGGGATGAACAGCGGCCCGGCCATCAAAGCCAGTGCCGTGCCCGTGGGCATGTACGCGCCCCACACGCCGAGCATGCCGGACAACTGCGCCGGCGGCACCAGGCGGCGAATCAAAGCTGGGGCGGGCAAAGCCACCAGCAAAAAGCCCAAGCCTTCGATGGCCCGCAGCGCCAGCAAAGCGGCGGTCGAAGTGGCGAAGGCGCCCAAACCACTGGCCAGCGCCAGCAAGCACAGGCCGCGCACCATGCTGCGCTTTAGACCCATGCCATCGGCCCACAAGCCCATGAACACGGCCAGGCTCATACCCGCGAGTTGCACCATGGACAAGAGGAAACCAGACTGAACCAGCGTGAGGCCCAGCTCGGCCTGCAGTGCGGGCAAGGCGGGTGGCAACTTGCCCACCTGCAAAGCCGCCACGCCGCCCGCGAGCACGACCAGCCAAGCGGCGCGGTGGGCGCTCACCGAGCTCACAGCAACTTGCGCCCCGTCAGGCGTTCGTGCTCACGCAGGGCGAAGCGGTCGGTCATGCCTGCGATGTAGTCGGCCACCGAGCGGTGCAGGTCGGCACTGGCGGCAAAGACGGTCGGCATTTCAGCAGGCTGGTCCACATAAGCGGCGAACAACTCGCGCACCACCTGCTGGGCTTGCCCGGTGGTGTGCATCACTTGGGGGTGGCGGTAGAGCTGTGCGAACAAAAACTTTTTGAGCTCGACGCTGCGGGCCTTCATGCCGGGGCTGAACGCCACCAGCGGCCCGGCCAAGCGGGCCTCGGCCGGCGTGCACACGCCCGCCTGCGCCACCGCTTGGCGGGTGGTGTTGATCACGTCGTACACCTGGTCGCTCAGCATGCGTCGAATGGTTTCGTACAAAACGCGGCGCGGCTTTTCTGACAAGCCCGGATGCTCGGCCAGCGTTTGTTGGTGGTAGTGCGCAAACAGCTCCACCTGCAGCAGTTGTTCGATGCTGATCAGCCCCGAGCGCACACCGTCGTCGATGTCGTGTGCGTTGTAGGCAATCGCATCGGCCAGGTTGCACAGCTGGGCCTCGAGGCTGGGCTGGGTGCGGTCGATGAAGCGCCGCCCCACCCCACCCGGCTCGGTCCGTTCCAAATGCTCGGCGTTGGCGCGCGAGCAGTGTTTGAGTACACCCTCGCGGGTTTCAAAGCTCAGGTTCAGGCCGTCGAACGCGGGGTAGCGTTCTTCGAGTTGGTCGACCACGCGCAGGCTTTGCAGGTTGTGCTCAAAGCCGCCATGCTCGGCCATGCATTCGTTGAGCGTGTCTTGCCCCGCGTGCCCAAAAGGTGTGTGGCCCAGGTCGTGCGCCAGCGCCACGGCTTCGACCAAGTCTTCGTTCAAGCCCAGGGCGCGGGCGATGGAGCGGCCCAGCTGCGCGACTTCGAGCGAATGCGTGAGCCGCGTGCGAAACAGGTCACCTTCGTGGTTGAGGAACACCTGTGTTTTGTAAACCAGCCGCCGAAAAGCGGTGGAGTGCACGATGCGGTCGCGGTCGCGCTGGAAAGCGTTGCGTGTGGGCGCAGGCGGCTCGGCAAAGCGCCGGCCCCGGCTTTGCGCCGGGTCGCAGGCCAGCGCCGACAAGCTGGCCAATGGCTGGCTTGAATCCACGGGCAAATCCAGTGAATCGGCCAACATGGGTCAGGCGCAGCAGGCGTTGATCACCTCGCGCACCATCGCGTCGGGCGCACCACAGACAGTGGCTTGGCCGGGGCCGTCGATCACCACAAACTGGATGTCGCCGCCGATGGCTTTTTTATCGAGGCGCATGTGTTCGATGTAATGGCCCGCGTTGTCGGTCGCGTCAATGACCGGACCGCGCACCGGCAAGCCTGCACGCGCGATCAAGGCCCGCAAACGCGCCACAAATGCGGCGTCGACTTTGCCCAATCGATGCGAGAGTTCTGCCGCCATGACCATGCCGCAGCCCACGGCTTCACCGTGCAACCAAACGCCAAAACCCAAGCCCGCCTCTATGGCGTGGCCAAAAGTGTGGCCAAAATTCAGGATGGCCCGCAGGCCCGCTTCACGCTCATCTTGACCCACCACCCAGGCCTTGATCTCGCAGCTGCGCTTGACAGCGTGCGCCAGCGCGGACGGGTCTTGCGCCATAAGCGCGTCGATGTTGGCCTCGATCCAGCCCAAGAAAGCCATGTCGGCAATCGGGCCGTATTTGATGACTTCGGCCAAGCCCGCGCTCAGCTCACGCAGGGGCAAGGTGGCCAGGGTGTTCAAGTCGCACACCACACGCACCGGCTGGTAGAACGCACCGATCATGTTTTTGCCCAGCGGGTGGTTGATGGCGGTCTTGCCGCCCACCGACGAATCCACCTGCGACAAAAGCGTGGTCGGCACCTGCACAAAGGGCACGCCGCGCATGTAGCTGGCCGCCGCAAAGCCGGTCATGTCGCCGATCACACCGCCGCCCAGCGCAAACAGCACCGTCTTGCGGTCGCAGCCTTGGCCCAGCAACGCGTCAAAAATCAGGTTCAGGGTCTGCCAGTCTTTGTGCGCCTCGCCATCGGGCAACACCACGGTGTGGACTTGTTTGTAATGCGGGGTAATCGCGCTGCGCAAAGCGGCTTCGTACAGCGGCGCAATCGTGTTGTTGGTCACGATCATGGCCGTTGTCGCCTTGGGCAGGCCGGCCCAAGTGTCAGGGCGGCTCAGCAGGCCTTGGCCGATCTGGATGTCGTAACTGCGGTCGTCCAGCGAAATGGCGACCGTTTGAACAGGAGCGGTTTTTGGGGGGGGTGTGGTCTCGGACATGCCCCTTAGTGTAGGGGTTTGGGGTGAAGTTTGGACACATGGCAGGGCTTGCCGCCCTGGCCATGTGTCCAGACGGGTGCATCAGAGTTTGAAGGCCACCACTTTTTGGGTTTGCTCACCAAGGCCATCGATGCCCAAACGCATCACGTCGCCGCGCTTCAAGAAGACCGGTGCTGGCTTGCCGTCCACCTTGACGCCCATGCCGACGCCGGGGGGCGTGCCGGTAGTGATGATGTCGCCGGGCTCGAGCGTCATGAACTGGCTCACATAACTGACCAGCTTGGCCACACCAAAAATCATGGTCTTGGTGTTGCCGGTTTGAAAGCGCACGCCGTTCACGTCGAGCCACATGCCCAGGGCTTGCGGATTGGGGACTTCGTCGCGGGTGACCAGCCAGGGGCCCACGGGGCCAAAGGTGTCGCAGCCCTTGCCCTTGTCCCAGGTGGCGCCGCGCTCGAGTTGGTATTCGCGCTCGCTCACGTCGTTCACCACGCAATAACCGGCCACATGGTTGAGCGCGTCTTTTTGCGTGACATAACGGGCGCGTGTGCCGATGACGATGCCCAGTTCGACTTCCCAATCGGACTTTTTGGAGCCCTTGGGC